>JBJEJN010000068.1:0-59964 GCA_051878085.1 Aristaeellaceae bacterium
TCGATGACCTCGTAATCCTTCCATTCGGAGGCAATATACATAGATACACACACCTTTCTAGTTTAGATTATAGCGCCTTTTCACGCCTGAATCAACGGATTTCATATAAAATACGGCGAATCCCCCGCACGTTGCAAAGAACGCACGGGAGATTCGCCTGCGCAAGCACTGCTCACCGCAGCTTGCTTTCGATATGGCCCGCCCAGAAGAGACTGCGGACGATTTCACAATCTGTCATTCCACATCCACCCTTGAGCGCACAAACACGAATTCCTGCACCGGGCTTCCGAATTCCTCCGTAAGTTTGCCCTCGACGAAGCCCAGATGGCGGTAGAACGCCCGGGCAGCGCGTCCCTCCGGCACGCCCTCGCGGTAGGTGGTGACGGTCACGTCCCTGTCCGAATCCAGAAAGGTGAACATGTGGCGCACCAGCTTCTTCGCAATGTGCCGTCTGCGGAATCCAGGATCCACCGCCAGGAAGCACAGCATGCTGTTTTCCCTCGAAAACAGCAGCGCACCGACGATTTTCCCGTCGCACTTTGCACAGAGCGCGGCATTTCTTTCCATGAAGCCGAGCACCGTGCGCCGGTGCTCCGCAAGGGCCTCTTGGGTTTCCAGTCCGGGGAAGGCCTCCTTCACCTGATCCACCAGTGCCATCCAGCGGTCAATGTCGCAGGGATGGGCGAGGGAAATGTCCACGTCATGCATCGCGCAGTTCCTCCGCTCCGGGAAACTGATGGCGGTTCCCCGGCTGGATTACCAGCTCCGCAGGGATTCCTGCCCTTTGCAGCAGGTCATACAATTGCTCCGCCATGGGCAGGCAGTCCTCGTCCTCTGAGCCGCAGCGGATTTTCAACGTGATCCCCTTCTGCCGAATGGCATCGATCAGCTCCCCGGCATGGTTTTCCAGCATGGGAAGCCACGGGCTCTGCAAAACCAGCGCATCGCAGCGCGCGGGGGAAAATGCGATTGCCCGCAGCAGCATGTCGCAGCCCGCAGAAAAGCCGCCGCAGACGATGCGCTCATAGCCTGCGCCCTGCATCCTTCCGATTGCGTCCGCCACGGGAACATAGGATTCCATGTCGTAGCTCCAACGGTAGGTGCCAAAGCCGTCCGGCTCGGCGCTCTGGATGGTCTCCAGCTGCCACGCGGGGTCGAGCAGCGGTTGCCAGTCCTCCCTTGCAACCTGCCCGTTCTGGGTATTTCCGTGCACGGCGAGGAACAATTGATCGGATTTCTTGCCTTCCCAGCTGAAAACCGCCCTTGATTCCGACGCAGCCTGCGCATAGCGCCCGTCGGAGAGAGCCTTCAGCGCATGGAACGTGGGATTGTCGCTCAGAGATGCGAGGTCGTCGTCCTCCAGCACCTCCGGGCGGTACCACCAGCCGTTTTCGCGGATGGCCAGATTCAGCCAATCCAGCGCGCGCGCAGGTTGACCGTCTCCGCCCGCCAGACAGGCGAGAAAGTACAGCGTCTGGGGGCCGAAGTCTCCGGGGTTTTGCTCGTATTTCTCCAGCAGGAAGCGGTAGGCAGCGGCATAGCCCTCCTCCGCGATGGACAGGGTTTCCTCCAGAATGTCATTCTCTCTTCTCAAATTCAATGCGTATCTCCTCTTCTTGGTCGTTCTGTCTGCAAGCCGGAACGCATTGTCAATCGACAAACACTTCGATATGACTGATTGTCTTCTTCAGGTCAACATTTTCCGCGCCAAAGAAGGAACCTTTATACCAAACGATAAAGCGATTGTCGTTGTTCACGATGCAGCACGGCGGTAACTGGCATGCGCCGCCCCTGGCATAGACCGCCTTCGACGCATGGGATATTCCATAATAATCCAGCGCTTCCAGCATCTTTGACCACGATGCGTGCCCCTTTCCCATCAGGGCAACCACATCGGACAAGGGCACATCGGCAAGCATTGCGACGCAGCTATGCCCGCAGAATCCATTCTGGATCGGAATCGCTTCAATACCGTCAATCCTGCGTATGGGATGTTCCTTGGAATACGGGCTGTCATGATTGATCCTTGACAGCGCTTCAACCGGTTCCATTCCAACTTCATATTCTTCCCTGGAGGCAAGCTCTGACAGTATTTTTTTCGGTATCGGGATGAAGTAATGCCCATTCCCCTTGGGAATCAACTTGCATTCGAAGGAAAGGCCGGAGATGGACACCCTGCACGGAATGTTCCCCTTCTGCCCCGTCTCTTCCCACACATTGAATGGAATTCGGACAAATGCGCGGCTTCCCTCAAGAAACAGGCCCGCGCGGAATTGATAGATCATCCAATAACCCACCCTACATAATTCTTCTGGAACCATTCTTCGCAGCTTCGGGCCTTCCTTACATCATTTCGTCGAGCCTGCCCACCGTGCAGCCCTTCTTCGCGTAGTAGTCCAGCATCTCGTCGAGCTTCTTCAGATCGTAGCTGGTGATGCAGTCGGACAGCACGTGCACGGTGTAGCCGGATTTGACCATGTTGTAGCAGGTGGACTTGACGCAGGCGGTGGCGTCGGCCCCGACGACGTAGAACTCCGTAATGCCCTGGGCCTGGATGAAGGCGGCGAAGTCCTCGCTGGTCAGGGCGTTGCTCTTGGTCTTGGTGAAGATGCTTTCGGAGACGAGCTTCAGCTCCGGCACGAGCTCCGCGCCCCGGGTGTCGGGCTTGAAGGTTCGGGTCCCGGCGGACAGGTTGTGGTGGCGGATGTAGACGACCTCCATGCCCTGCTGAACCGCCCAATCGATGGCCCGGTTGACCGTCTCGATGATGCCTTTATAGTTCTTTGTGATGTCGTTCTGAAGGTCGATCACGACCAGCGCGCGCTTGTTCATCGCTTTTCCCACCTCACAGCATGAGCTCCAGCACCTGCATGTCCTGAAGATCCTCCTCGTCGAACTGCACTCCGGCGTAGCCCTCGTCCAGGAAGAAGCCCTCGCGGGTGAAGCTGTATTTAAATCCGAAGCGCTCGTAGAAGGGCATCAGCTCCTTCGAGGTGCCCACCAGCATGCGCTGGCAGCGGGGCTGGTACAGGCGGATCAGGTGGTTGACCAGCTTGCTGGCGTAGCCCTGACCCCGCAGGCCCGGCGCGGTGGCGAGGTTGTACAGCTCGCACACCTGCTCATCCACCTGGCCCACCACCGCCACAGATGCGGCCTGACCGTTGATCATCAGCACGTACATTTCGCTCTTTTCCAGGTATTTGTCGATCATTTTCTCGCTGGGATCGGCCTCCAGCAGCAGCGGCAGGTAGGCCTTCTTGCCCGCAGAGATCTTGCGCACCTCCAGCGGGGCCAGTTCGCCCGTCTTCCAGTGCCTGCGGCACAGCGCCACGTAGCTCTCGTTGCCGCCCAGCACGATCTGTTCGCCCTCGCGCGCCACCTTGCCGTCCACCACGCGGGCGTTGCAGGTGGCCTTGCGGCCGCACCAGCACACCGTCTTGATCTCCTCGATGGTGTCCGCCCAGGCCATCAGCCAGGTGCTTCCCTCAAAAAGCTCGCCCCGGAAGTCCGCGCGCAGGCCGTAGCAGATCACCGGAATGTTCATTTCATCCACAATCTGCACCAGCTGCGCCACCTGCTCCTTCTTCAGGAACTGGGCCTCGTCCACGATGATGCAGTTGTAGGCGGAGAGATCCACATTTTCCAGCTCCTCCATGTAGATGCAGGGCGCGCTCAGGCCGCTGCGGGAGCCCACGATGCGCTCACCGTCGCGATTGTCCAGCCGGGGCTTCACCATCAGCGCGTTCTGACCGCGCTCGTGGTAGTTGTACTGCACCATGATGGCGTTCGCCGTCTTGGAGGAACCCATCGCGCCGTAGCGGAAGTAGAGCTTTGCCATGTCAAATGTACTCCTTTTGCGAAAATACCTAACATATTCGCTGCACGGGGGGAAACTTCCTGCCGAACGCGGCGTTAATCTTGCCATGGAGCTGGATTTCGGGTAAAATGGGTGCAGCAAGGGGGGATTTCCATGAAAATCGCGGGCGTCATCGCCGAATACAATCCCTTTCACAATGGACACGCCCACCACCTGAAGGAGACCCGGCGCAGGGGAAACTGCGATTTTGTCGTGGTTTGCATGGACGGCGGCTTCACCCAGCGCGGGGAGCCGGCCTGCATGGACAAGTGGGCCCGGGCGCGGATTGCGCTGAAATGCGGGGCGGACGCGGTGTTCGAGCTGCCCGCGCTGTGGGCCTTGCAGCCGGCGGACGGCTTCGCCCGGGGCGGCGTGGCGGTGCTGGGGGGCCTGGGCTGCGACGTGCTCTCCTTCGGAAGCGAGGAAACCGACATAAATCTACTGAAAACCCTTGCGGAAGTGGGAGAAAATGAGCCGCCGGAGCTGCGCGAGGCGCTGCGCAAGGGGCTGGAGGAGGGCAAATCCCACGCCCGGGCGCGGGGCGAGGCGCTGTCCAAGCTGCTGGGCGTGGACGCGGAGAGGCTGAATTCGCCGAATCTGATCCTTGCGGCGCAGTATTTGCGGGAAATTGGGGCACAAAATCTGAAAATGGAAGCCCTTCCGGTCGCGCGCATTGGAAATTATCACGATGAAAGCCTGAGTGCGTTCGCCTCGGCCACGGCCATCCGTGTCGCAATATCTGATGGGAAAATGGACGAAGCACTGATTTGTGTGCCGGAGCCTGCCCGGTTGGAGCTGCGCTGTGCGGGGCATATGCACCCCATGGACGACCTGCTTTTGCACACATTGCGGGGCATGTCGCCGGAGGAAATCGCGGAAATCCCCGGCGTGGGCGAGGGCCTGGAGCAGCGGATCGCGCGCTGCGCGGCGGAGGCTTCGGGCCGCGAGGAGCTGCTGGAAATGCTGAAATGCAAGCGCTACACCCGCGCCAGATTGAGCCGCATCTGCGCCTGCGCGCTGCTGAAGCTCACGAAATCCATGGTGGAAAGCCATGCAATGCCCGGATATGCCCGGCTGATCGGCATGCGGGAGGACGCGCGGCCGCTGCTGCGGGAGCTGAAGGCGCGATCACAACTGCCCATCGTCTCCGACGCGACGCAGCTGCGGGGCGATCCCATATTTGATCTGGAGCGCCGCGCCACCGACCTGCGCGCGCTGCTGTGCGACGAACCCGCCGAGAGATGTGCGGGGCAGGAGTTCACCCGGAAGTTCGTGCGGATTTAGGCGCTTTTCATCGTGATACGAAGCGGAGATTCGCCTGCAAAGCGGTGGATTTTTCGCAGAAATTTTGGAGAAATGGGTGAGAAATATCCCGGCCGTTGCGAGAAAAACGGCCGGGATTTCTATGGGATGGGGATTGTGCGGATTTCCCCGCCCTCACTTCTTTTTCACGCGCTGGGTGAGCGCGGCCTTCAGCTCGTCGTCGGCCTGGATCAGCGCCATGCGCGTACCGGCGGAGTTCTTGTACACCAGCGCGGTGCGCGCAAGCTTGCAGGAGGGATGGGTGGCCCGGGTGCAGCGGAGCTTGCCGTAGCGCTTCTGCGCGTCCTCGGGCGCGCCCACGAACAGCAGCTGGTTCAGGTAGATATCCTCGATGTGGCGCTCGCGCTTGCCGTAGAAGCGGCTCATGCGCAGCAGATCCTCGGTCAGCGTGTAGCTGATGCGGGCAACGTACACCCGCAGCACCTGCAGGGCGATGAAGCCGCCGATGACCCAGAAGGCGATGAGTCCGGCGAGGCCGCCCGCGCGCTCGGAGATGCGGGAGAACCACGCGCCGAACAGGTCGATGGCGAGGTAGTTGACCAGGAACAGGATCGCCATCAGGCAGACGATCAGCAGGATGCCCTGCAGGGGATTGAGCTTCTTGTGTCCGATGCTTTGCTTCATTTCAGTTCACTCCTGACGTAAGGTTTTGCAGGGCGGCAAGCGCGGCGGCGGGATTGTCCGCGCCTGCGGAGACGAAGAGGCAGACCTCCCCCTCCGCATCCGAAAAGACCGCGCCCGCGTCGATCCGCACGGCGCAGGCTTCGCCCGTCTCGGGGTCAAAGGCAGGTTCTCCGTCGGGCAGGTTCTCCGTATCCAGCGCCGCGCAGTAGCCCCGCGCCGCCATGACCTCGTAGCTCACCGCGTCGGCGATGTAGAGATCCGCGCCGCCGGAGATGAAGCGCGTCGTCAGCAGGATGTTGGAGCCCGCGTCGCTTTCGCCAAGGTATTGCAGCGGCTCGATCTCCACCGCCCGCACCTCCGGCTCCGCAGCCTGGGCGGCGGTCAGCAGCCGAGCCTCCAGCCGTTCCAGCTCCGCTTCCGGCGCGTCCACGTTCACCAGCATCACGCGCAGCAGCGCGCGCTCCGGCGTGCGGGGGCGTGTGACGGTGAAGATCAGGTTGTTCAGAAAGCACAGGAGCACCGCACCGATCAGGTAGATGTACCATCGCTTGCGCAGGTGCTCCCGGATGCGGTTCGGGCTGAGTCCGGTTTCGGGCATGGCGCGCCTCCGTGGAAGGGTTTTCTATCATTATAGACCGAAATTGCGGCGAAGGCAAGGCGCGCAGAAAAGTTCTTTGCGCTTGACAGAGAAGGGTTTGCGGTTTATCATGTATGGAGGATTTTTCAGGCCGGGCAAACCGGCCCCGAACGAGGAGGATACGACATGAAACAGCAGCCTCAGCTTGCGGCCATGATCAAGGGCCAGGTGTTCGACGGCTTTCTGCTGACCCGCAGCGCGGCGCAGAAGACCAGCTCCAACGGCAGCAAGTATCTGGATATGACGCTGTGCGATATTTCCACGGAAGTGAACGCGAAGATGTGGGACGGCCTGACCCCGCCGCCGGCAGTGGCCACGGTGCTGCGGGTGCGCGGCATGATGCTGGAGTACAACGGCCGGCCCCAGCTGCGCGTGGACAAGATGCGCCCGGCCACCGAGGCCGACGATTACGACATGCAGCTGCTCGCCCCCTGCGCGCCGGACTCCCCGGAGCAGATGCGGGGCGAGATCGACGCGCGCATCGCGCAGATGGCCGATCCCCAGCTTCAGGCGCTGGTTGCGCGGCGGCTGGAGGCGTGCGGCGATAAGCTGCGCTACTATCCGGCGGCGTCCAAGCTGCACCACGCGGAGCGCAGCGGCCTTCTGCACCACACCAGCACCATGCTGCGCATGGCGGCGCACGTCTGCGAGGTCTATCCCCAGCTGGACGCGGATCTGCTGGCGGCGGGCGTGATCCTGCACGATCTGTGCAAGATCGACGAGATGTCCTCCGACGAGATCGGCATGGTGTCCGACTACACCGCCGAGGGCCTGCTGATCGGCCATCTGGTGGCGGGCGTGGCGGAGATCGACCGTCTGGGCAAGGAGCTGGGCGTAAGGGCGGAGCTTCTGATGATGCTGGAGCACATGATCCTCTCCCACCACGACCTGCCGGAGTACGGCAGCCCCAAGCCGCCGATGTTCCCGGAGGCCGAGGTGCTGCACGTGCTGGACCTGCTGGACGCGCGCATGTTCGAGATGACCCGCGCCTTGAAGAACGCCCAGCCCGGCGGCTTCACCGAGCGCATCTGGTCGCTGGAGCGCAGGCTGTACCGCCGCAAGGAGACGCCGGTAAAGGACAATCAGGAATAAGACAGAAGGGCCGGAGGTGCGATTGAAACCCTCCGGCCCTTCGATCTCCAGATGTGCCAAATCTGCGGTTTCGCTGTGTTTTCACTTGCCAAATCGTTAATTTTGATGTACACTTAAATGGGAATTCATAGAAACTCAAATTTTGCCGCCGGGCGTTTCCGGCGGGAGGAGCGCGCCATGTTTCACGTTTTCAGCGATCTGGAGGGAATCCGCATCGCCATCGAGATGGAGCGCCGGGGGGAATCGTTCTACCGGCACGCCGCGAGGGTGAGCAAGTCGGAGGAGACGGTGGAGATGCTTTTGTCCCTGGCCAACGAGGAGCAGTATCACCGCGCGGAGTTTGAGCGCCTGCTGAGCGCGGAGTGCGCCCGGGGCATGTCCGACTGCGCCTACGACGACGAGACCAACGCCTATCTCACCGCCATTGCCGCAGAGGTGGTGTTCCCGAAGGGCCTGATGGCGCTCAGGGACGAGGGCTTTGAGAACCCCGAGGCGGTGCTCTTGCACGCCATCGCCTCGGAGAAGGATTCCATCCTGTTCTACACCGAGATGCAGCAGCGCACCGGCGACGATCACGCCCGGGAGGTGTTCGGGGAGATCGTGCGTCAGGAGCGCGGCCATTTGTTCCGCCTGCAGCGCAGGCTTGCGCAGCTTTTGCAGGAATAATGCGCGTGATTTTTTCATGAACCACATTCATGAATGGAACTAAAGGGGAGGATACGACCATGGAAGCAATGAAGATTTACCAGCAGTGGCTCGCCGACTTCGCCGACGATCCGCAGACCATCGCCGATCTGAAGGCCATTGAGAACGATCCCGCAGAGATCGAGGATCGCTTTTACCGCGAACTGGAATTCGGCACCGCCGGCATGCGCGGCGTGCTGGGCGCCGGCACCAATCGCCTGAATATCTACAACGTGCGCCGCGTGACCCGCGCGCTTGCCAAGTACATCCTCACCACCCCCGACGGCAAGGACAAGGGCGTGGCCATCGCCTACGACAGCCGCAACATGTCCGACGTGTTCGCCAAGCAGGCCGCGCTGGTGCTCTGCGCCGCGGGCGTGAAGGTGTTCCTGTTTGAATCCCTGCGCCCCGTGCCGGTGCTGTCCTTCACGATCCGCCACCTGAAGTGCATCGCGGGCATCGTGATCACCGCCAGCCACAACCCGAAGCAGTACAACGGCTACAAGGCCTACTGGACCGACGGCGGTCAGATGCCGCCCGAGTCCGTCAAGGGCATCACCGACCGCATCCCCGAGACCACCTACGCCGAGTCCGTTCCCATGGACGAGCAGGCGGCCCTCGACGCGGGACTGCTCAACTACATCGGCAAGGATGTGGACGACGCGTACATCGCCGCCGTGAAGAAGCTCTCCGTCAATCCCGAGCTGGCCCGCGAGGTGGGCAAGGATCTGAAGATCGTCTACACCCCCCTGCACGGCTCCGGCAACATCCCGGTGCGCCGCATCTTCGATGAGATCGGCATGAAGAACGTCTACGTGGTTCCTGAGCAGGAAAAACCGGACGGCAACTTCCCCACCGTGCGCGTGCCCAACCCCGAGGAGAGCGACGCGTTCCGCCTGGCACTCCAGATGCAGAAGGAGCTGGGCGCGGACCTGTGCGTGGGCACCGACCCCGACTGCGACCGCGTGGGCATCGCCTGCATGACCGCCGACGGCACGCCCCGCCTGCTCAACGGCAACCAGATCGGCTGCGTGCTGCTGCACTACATCCTCTCCCAGAAGAAGGAGCGCGGTGAGCTGCCGGAGAACGCCGCCGCCGTCACCACCATCGTCTCCACCAACATGGCCGCAGCCATCGCCAAGTCCTTCGGCTGCAAGATGATCGAGGTGCTCACTGGCTTCAAGTACATCGCCGAGCAGATTCACCTGTTCGAGACCACCGGCTGCAACACCTTCATGTTCGGCTTTGAGGAGAGCTTCGGCTACCTCAGCGGCACCGACGTGCGCGACAAGGACGGCGTGAACGCCTGCATGCTCATCGCCGAGGCAGCCTGCTATTATAAGAAGAACTTCGGCAAGACCCTGGTGGACGCGATTGACATGCTCTACCAGCAGTACGGCTACTACGGCGACAAGGTCGTGTCCTTCGTCTGCCCGGGCAAGGACGGCCTCGAAACCATGCAGAACCTGATGGCCTCCCTGCGCGACAATCCGCCCACCGCCATCGGCGGCGCAAAGGTGGTTGCCCTGCGCGACTACCAGAAGTCCACCCGCGTGGAGGGCGACAAGGTGGAGACCCTGACCCTGCCCAAGAGCAACGTGCTCTACTTCGAGCTGGAGAACGACGCGTGGGTGTGCGTGCGCCCCTCCGGCACCGAGCCGAAGATCAAGCTCTATGTCAACGCCGTCTCCGATGCAGCCGAAAAGACCCAGGCGCTGCTGAAGGAGTACGCCGACGCGGCTGTGGAGATCCTCAACGGAAGAATGTAAGATGCCGCTTTCCCTGAAGCCCACGCCTGCGCCGGAGATCCCCATCGAGGGCGCGGAGATGATCGTTCCGCTGGTCTGCATCGGAATCTTCTTTCTGATCGTGCTCGGCCTGCTGGCATGGTTCTTCATCGCAATGAACCGCAACGATGCGAGGAGTCAGGAGCGACAGGAGAAGATGTACCGATCCCCGGCCCTGCGCAGGACGGCAAAAATTATGGATGCGAGCTGCTTCCGTCCCGGAACACCGGGCTGGAAGCGCTGGTTCCATGGATAAGTGAAAGACAGATGAAGCCCCCGACCGCACGGCCGGGGGCCTGTTGTATGAAAGCTGAATTACTTCTTGGAGATGCGGATCTGGCAGACGTCGTCGCCCTTGGCCAGGGTCTTGCCCAGCTCGAAGGAGAAGCCCTCGTTGGCGTAGGTGGAGATGATGCCGCGGTCGCCGTCCATGGCGATGTCGCACAGCTCCGGCATGTCCTCCTCGGGCAGGCCCAGCTTGCGCCAGGCAGCCAGCAGCGGGCAGTAGTGGAAGTCGATGTTCAGGGCCTTCTCGCTCTGCTCCAGGATCTCCATCTCGAAGATGTCGACCACGTCGGGATTGGCGAACTCGGGGGCGAACACGGTCAGATCGTCGGTGCGGGAATACTTGTTGTTGCCGTGGAAGCAGCCGCAGCGCAGGATGGCCTTGTGGGCGAACTCGGTGCTCAGGCCGGCCTTCTTGGCCTCGTCGATCAGCAGACCCATCCAGGTGGCGCGATGCTCGATGAAGCCGCGCATCTTCTGGGTGTTGGCATCGGTCTTGGTGGGCACGTTGTTGTTCTTAATCTCGCTCATTTTCTTCTCTTCTCCTTTTTATGCGGCTCAAATGAGGTTGGCCGCAATGTAATCGCAAAGGCATTCGATCTGGTAGCTCATGGTGACAGCACCCGCGTCCAGATGACCAACGCCCTTGTTGGTCTGGTAGCTGGCGCGGCCCTTCACGGCTTCCATGCCGCGGGTGGCCTCCGCGCCGTCGACGGCGGCCTTCTTGACCTCCGCCAGGGTCTCCGCCGCGCCCTTGCCGGACTCGATGGCGGCCTTGTAGGCCTGCACCGCCGGATACAGCGCATCGATCATGGTCTTCATGCCCGGCTCCGCCTTGCCGCGCGCCATCATGTCGCTGACCATGGCCTCCAGCGCGTTGCACAGGCCGCGATTGGTCAGCTCCGCCTTGCCGGCGCAGCTGCGGGCCGCAGCCATGTACGCGCCGCCGTAGAGGATGCCGGAGGAGCCGCCGATCTTGCTCATCATCAGCATGCCGATCTTCTTGAACACGTCGCAGATGGGCATGGCGCGCATCTCGTCGCTGGCGGCAACCAGGTTCTCAAAGCCCATGTTGATGTTGGCCCAGTGGTCGCCGTCGCCGGTGGCCGCGTCCAGGGAGGTGACGTAGTCACCGTTCTCGTAGATCTTCCTGGCTGTGATGTTGATGTAGTTGACGTAGTCCTGCGCGCTCAGGGTAAAGGGCGTGCTGTCCTCGTCGCCGAAGGGCGCTGCGGCCTGCACGGGCGCATCGTCGCTCTGCACGGCGTGGGTGGGAGCCTCGACGGTCTCGGCAGCGGCGGTCTCGCCCGCAGCAATCGCGCCTGCAACCTGGAAGGCGGGAGCCTCGCTGGGATAGTCCAGGCAGGCCTTCAGCTCGTCGTCCAGCTTGAGCAGGGTCACGGATGCGCCGGCCATCTCCAGGGAGGTCATGTAGTTGCCCACGAAGGTCTTGTAGGCCTTGATTCCCTTGGCTTCGAGGATCTGCTGCACCTCGTTGTTGAGGATGTAGAGCTCCATCAGCGGCGTGCCGCCCAGGCCGTTGACCATCACGGCGACCTCGCTGCCCTCGAAGATGTCGGTGTCGGCGAAGATCTTGCCCAGGAGCTTATTGGCGATGTCCTTCGCGGAGGAGATGGGCTCGCGGTTGATGCCGGGCTCGCCGTGGATGCCCATGCCGATCTCGATCTCGTCCTCGGCGAGGGTGAAGCCGGGCTTGCCCACGCCGGGCAGGATGCAGGGGGACATGGCCATGCCCATGGTGCGCACGTTGGCGATGGTCTTTTCCGCCACGGCCTTGACCTCGGCAAGGCTCTTGCCCATCTCGGCGGCTGCGCCCGCGATCTTGTGCACAAACACGGTGCCCGCGATGCCGCGACGGCCGGTGGAATAGGTGCTGTCCTCCACGGCCACATCGTCCTTGACCACCACGTAGTCGGTCTTGATGCCGTCCAGAGCGGCCATCTCGCCGGACATGGTGAAGTTCATGATGTCGCCGGAGTAGTTCTTGATAATCATCAGCACGCCCGCGCCGGAGTCCGCCGCCTTGATGCCCTCCACGATGCGATCCGGGGACGGGGAGGCGAACACGTTGCCGGCCACCGCTGCGTCCAGCATGCCCTTGCCCACGTAGCCCGCGTGCGCAGGCTCGTGACCGCTGCCGCCGCCGGAGACCAGGCCGACCTTGCCCTGCTTCTTCTCCCGGCGGGCGATGACCTCAACGCCCTCGCCCAGGTAGACCACTGCGGGGTTCGCCCTGGCGAGGCCCTGCAGCATCTCGCTGACCACATTGTTGGGATTGTTGATAATCTTCTTCATGCTTGCTTCTCCTTTGAATATTGTTGATGATTCTTCGGAAGCCGCCGGATTCGGGCGGCGCTGCCGGAACCCCCGCCGCGCGGAGGTTTACGTAAATGCATGTTCAGTTGATGGGCCGGTTCACTGCTGGGCCTTCTGCGCGGCGCCCTTGCCGCCCAGGTAGGCGTTCTTCACGCGCTCGTCCCGGGCCAGGTCGGAGGCCTTGCCCTCGATGACGATGTTGCCGGTCTCCAGCACGTAGGCGCGGTCGGCGACGGAGAGCGCCATGTTGGCGTTCTGCTCGATCAGCAGGATCGTGGTTCCCTGCTTGTTGATGGACTCGATCAGATCGAAGATCATCAGCACCAGATTGGGCGCGAGGCCCATGCTGGGCTCGTCCAGCAGCAGAAGCTTCGGCTGACTCATCAGCGCGCGGCCGATGGCCAGCATCTGCTGTTCGCCGCCGGAGAGGGTGCCCGCCGTCTGGCCGATGCGCTCCTTCAGGCGGGGGAAGAGCTCGTACACGCGGTCGTAGGCCGCATTGATCTCGCCCTTGTCCTTGCGGGAGTACGCGCCCAGGCGCAGGTTTTCGTGCACCGTGAGGCCCGGGAACACCTCGCGGCCCTCGGGGGAGATGCTGATGCCCTGCTCCACGATCTTGTAGGGCGGGATGTTGGTGATGTTCTTGCCGAGGAAGTTGATGGAGCCGGTCTGGGCCTTGACCATGCCGGTGATGGCCGACAGCGTGGTGGACTTGCCCGCGCCGTTGGAGCCGATCAGGGTCACGATTTCGCCCTCGTCCACCTCCATGTGGATGCCCTTCAGCGCGTGAATCGGGCCGTAGGAGACGTTCAGATTCTCAATTTTCAGCATTCTTCTTGCGCTCCTCTCCCAGATAGGCGTGGATGACCTGCTCGTTGTTGGCGATCTCCTCCGGCAGGCCGTCGGCGATCAGCTTGCCGTGGTCCAGCACGTAGATGCGGTCGGAGATGTTCATGACCACGTTCATGTCGTGCTCGATCAGCAACACCGTGTAGCCGATCTCCTTCAGGTGGCGGATGAAGCGCAGCAGCTCCACGCTCTCCGCAGGGTTCATGCCGGCGGCGGGCTCGTCCAGCAGCAAAAGCTTTGCATCCGTGGCCATCGCGCGGGCGATCTCCACCTTGCGCTGCTCACCGTAGGGCAGGCTCTCGGCGTAGCTGTTGATGTACTTGTCCAGGCCGATGGAGTTGAGAATCTCGATGGCCTTGACGGTCTTGTCGCTCTCCTCCCTGCGGAAGGCGGGGGTGCGGAACAGACTCTGGAAGAAGTTGTACTTCGTGTTGATGTGGGTGCCCACCAGAACGTTCTCGATGACGCGCATCTTGGGGAAGAGGCGCAGGTTCTGGAAGGTGCGGGAGATGCCGCGGGTGACGATCTCCTGGGGCGTCTTGCCGTCGATGCGCTCGTCCTGGAAGGAGATCGCGCCCTCGGTGATCTGATAAACGCCGGTGAGCATGTTGAACACGGTGGTCTTGCCCGCGCCGTTGGGGCCGATCAGCGAGACGATCTCGCCCTGATCCACGTGGAAGCTGACGTTGTCCACGGCGCGCAGGCCGCCGAACTGGATCGTGATGTTTTCAACGTTCAGAAAGCTCATGCCTGCGCTCCTTTCTCCTCGACCACGATGGCGTCGGTGGGTTCAATGCCCTGCTCCTTCAGCTTTGCGCGGGTGCGCCTGGAGAGCTTGTAGGGCAGCGTGGACTGCCAGCCCAGCGCGCCCTGGGGACGGAACTGCATCATGACCACCAGCAGCACGCCGTAGATGACGAAGCGCCACTCGTTCAGGAAGCGGAACACCTGGGGGAACAGCTGCAGCAGCGCCGCGCCGAAGAACATGCCGCGGATCGTGCCCAGACCGCCGACAACCACCACGGAGATGATCAGCACGGAGACGTTGAACACGAAGTTGGTGGGCTCGATGTAGCCGTTGTTGATGACGGAGTAGAAGCCGCCCGCGATGCCCGTGATGAACGCCGAGATGACGAAGGACAGGATCTTGTAGCGGGAGGTCTTGATGCCCATCATGGTTGCCGCCAGCTCGTCGTCCTTGATGGCGAGGAAGGCGCGGCCGGACTTGGACTTCTTGATGGCCATGCAGCCCAGCGCCGTGAGCGTCACCAGCACCAGTATAATGAAGTAGAAGCCGCCATTCTGGAGCTTGAATTCAAAGCCGAAGAGCTCCGGTTTGGGGATGTTGCGGATGCCGTAGTTGCCGTTGGTCACGCTCTCCCACTGCTTGAGGATCATCTGCACGATCTCGCAGAAGCCCAGGGTGACGATGGAGAGGTAGGTGCCCGACAGGCGCAGCGTGGGCAGGCCCAGCAGGAAGCCGATGAGGGCCGTAAAGCAGCCGCCCGCCAGCAGCGCCGGCCAGAACGACCAGCCCAGCTTGGTGGTCAGCAGCGCGCAGCAGTACGCGCCGATGCCGTAGAAGCCCGCGTGGCCCAGGGAGACCAGGCCCGTGTAGCCGGTGAGCACGTTGAGGCCCATGCCCAGCATCGCGTAGAGCAGGATCATGGTCACGATGCGCTGGTTGGAGCGGCTCGCCAGCGGCGTGAAGGGGAAGGCGATCGCGATGGCCGCGACCAGGAGGATGAAGACCGGCTTGTACGCGTCGATGAAGTGCTCAAAAACGTACAAGAAGCCGTTCTTTTTGATGCTGCCGATATTCTTCTTCATACGTTATACCTTTGTTACGCCTTTCTTGCCGAACAGACCGGTCGGCTTGATGATGAGGATCAGGATCAGAATCACGAAGGCCATGGGGTCGCGCACGTTGCTGCCCAGGTACTGAGCCGCGAGGCACTCCGCCACGCCGACCACCAGGCCGCCGACCACGGAGCCGTGCAGGATGCCGATGCCGCCCACGACCGCCGCCGCGAAGGCCTTCAGGCCGATGGTGGAGCCCATGGTGGGCGAGATGACCTGATAGTAGCCGCCGATCAGCGCGCCGGCGATGGCCGCGCAGGCGCCGCCGATGAAGAAGGTGAAGGAGATGACGAAGTTGACGTTGATGCCCATGAGGTTGGCCGCCTTGGTGTTCTGCTCGGTGGCGCGCATCGCCAGGCCGATCTTCGTCTTCTGCACCAGGAAGGTCAGGATCAGAAGCAGGATCACCGCCACGATCAGCATGATGATCTGGCTGGACTGGATGGTGATGTTGCCGATGGAGATGTTGCCGAAGAGGTTCATGGACGGGAAGGAACGCTTCTCACTGCCGAATACATACTCGATGGAGAGCACGTTCTGAATTATGAAGGACATACCGATGGTGGTGATGAGGGTCGCGATCGGTATGGATTTTTTCTTGCGGAGGGGTTCCAGCGCGACCTTGTCGATGGTCAGCGCCAGCAGGCCGGAGAGCACCACCGCGATGATGACGGCGGGCAGCAGGCCGAAGTTGAGGGATACGAAGAAGTAAACCATGTACGCACCAAAGGCATACACTGCGCTGTGCGAGAAATTGATGAGTCGGAGAACACCGAACACCATCGAATAGCCAACGGCAATCAGCGCGTATGCCATACCAAGTGCAAGACCGTTTATCAGGGTTCCGATGAGTGTCTGCATAGTACATCATGTCGCCGCCTGAGGGTGTCGGCAACATTCCCCTTTCTGCTTGTGTTGTGGACGAATCGTTCCAATGCGGGTTTTGCGCCTTTAAGATGGTCGGGGAGGATGACATCCTCCCCGACCCAAAGCTCCGTTGCTCTGAATTAGAACTCAGCCAGCGTGAAAGCGCCGTCCTTGACCATGATCTTGGTGAACACCTTCTGGGCGTCGCCGATCTCGTCGAAGGTGGTGTAGCCGGACATGCCGTCGTACTCGGTCTCGTACATTGCGTCCTTGACCGCCTCGCGATCCAGCACGCCAGCGCGCTCGATGGCCTCCAGCAGGATGCCGGTGGAGTCGTAGGCCTGGGTGGTCAGCGCGGAGGGCGCGGAGCCGTAAGCCTCGGTGTAGGCGGCGACGTAGGCCTGGATGCGCTCGTCGGTGCTGCCCGCGAAGAAGGAGACGGGAGCGTAGATGCCCTCGGCGGCCTCGCCGGCGATCTCGATCAGGTTGTTGGTGTAGGCGTTGGAGCAGCCGACCAGCTTCACGTCGTAGTCGCTGTTGTTGCAGGCGACGGCGAAGGGAGCCAGGGTGCCGTACATGCCGGCGACCATGATCACGTCGCAGCCGGCAGCCTTGAAGTTGGCGATCTCGGTGGCGAAGTCAACCGCGTCGGTGGAGACTTCCTGGCGCAGCACGAAGTTGCCGCCGATGTCCTGGATGTTGGCTTCCATGGCGTTGCCGGCGGACTGGCCCCACTCGGAGTCGATGGACAGCACGCCGATGGCCTGGCCGCCCAGATCGTTCACGGCCATCTCCGCGCCCGTGCGGGTCTCAACGGTGATGACGGTGTTGTTGCGGAAGATGTAATCGCCGATGCCGGAGTAGTCGGCATGGGAGGAGGTGGGGCTGATGTTGACGTACTCAGCGTCCTGATAGGTCGGAGCAGCGACCATGCAGATGCCGGAGGCGAAGTGGCCGATGACGCCCCAGATGTCCTCATCGGAAACGATGTTCTCGGCGATGATGGCAGCCTCGTCGGAGTCGGACTTGTCGTCGTACTCCACGATCTCAACGGTATAGGTCTCGTCGCCGACGGTCACGCCGCCCTTGGCATTCCACTCGGAGGCCATGAGCTTTGCAGCGTTGGCAAAGCCGATGCCGTACTCCGCGTTGTCACCGGTCATGGGGCCGGCGACCGCGATCTTGATGGTGCCCTCGGCAAAGGCGCCGCAGCTCAGGATCAGAGCCAGAGTCAGGACGATTGCAAAAATCTTCTTCATTATTGTTGCGCTCCTTTTTTCTTTTTATTTCAAAGGCGGCGTGCCGCGCGCCTTTAAAACCGGGCTCGTGCTTCGTGGTATGACCAGGATTTCGGCAGTTCCGACGACGATCTTTCGATTGAATATGTATTGTGAACTTTATGAGATATTATAGCATGCAGTTTACCCGCTGTCAACGCAAAAAAGTCTGTGCACGCAAATATTCCCGGCGAAGTAAAATACTTCCCTGTTATTTAACACAGGGCGCATCCGCGCCGCCGGCCTGGTCATATTAAATTGCGAAGATGGGCCCGCAACGCATTGACAAAAGCATCAAAATGGAATAATATTAAGTGGAGTCATGAGCAGAATTCATCGAAAATGCCTGCAAAGACAGCCATTTCGCCGGATGAATTCAAGTACGATGCAATGGGGCTTGACTGATATGACCAGTTTGAACGGAGCGACGTTGAAGGAGCAGGTCTACACCACGGTGATGCACAACCTGATCGACGGTTCCTACAACGTGGAGAGCGTTCTCAGCGAGAAAAAGCTCTCCGAACAGCTGAATGTGTCCAAGGCGCCGGTGCGCGAGGCGCTGGTGGAGCTGTGCGCGCAGGGCGTGCTGCGCAGCATTCCCCGCCAGGGCTACATGGTCGTGCGCTACACCGAGCGCGAGGTGCAGGAGATCCTCCAGTACCGGATCCTGCTGGAATGCGGCGCGCTGGAGAGCTGCTTTGATCAGATCACGCCGGTGCAGCTGCGGCATCTGGAGAGCGCCTCGGAGAGCGAGATCCTCTACCACTCCATGCGGGACGCCAAGGATTACTGGAACCGCACGGCAAATTTCCACCTGACGCTGATCTCCTTTTCGGGCAACGAATACCTGTTCAACAGCCTGAAAACGGCGCTGGAGACCTGCATGCGCGCCTATCAGCAGCTGTACTTCAGCAAGGCGCAGGACGATCTGCCGGAGCTTCCGCTGAATCACATGGAAATCGTGGACAGCATACGCAAGGGCGACAAGGAGCGCGCGGTGGCAACGCTGCGCAGGGATATCTGCACGTTCTTTTCGCCGGAAGATATTATGAAGGGGAGCCAGAACAATGGATAGCAAGGTTTACAACGGATACATTGCAATTCTCAAGCATGAGCTGGTGCCGGCGATGGGTTGCACCGAACCGATCGCCGTCGCGTTTGCTGCGGCGAAGGCCCGGGATGTCCTGGGCAGGTTCCCGGAGCACATCACCGCCTACCTCAGCGGCAACATCATCAAAAACGTCAAGGGCGTGACCGTGCCCAATTCCGGCGGACAGCGCGGCATCGACGTGGCCGCGACCCTGGGCTGCGTGGCGGGCGACGCAGCTCTGGAGCTGGAGGTCATCAAAAACGCCACCCCGGAGCAGATCGAGCGCACCACCCAGCTGGTAAAGGACGGCTTCTGTGACGCGCAGCTGGTGGAGGGCAAGGACAACCTCTACATCCGCATCCTGGCAACCGCCGGCGAGGACAGCGCCGCGGTCACCGTGGAGCACGAGCACACGAACATCACCCGCATCGAAAGGAACGGAGAGGTGCTGCTCTCCAGGGAGGACGAGCGCGCCGCCAGCGACGAGGTGGTGGTGGACAAGAGCCTGCTGAACGTGCGCCAGATCGTGGAGTTCGCCAACGAGGTGCGGCTGGAGGACGTGAAGCCCATGCTGGAGCGCCAGATCGCCATGAACACCGCCATCTCCCAGGAGGGCCTGACGGGCAAGTACGGCGCGGCGGTGGGCAAGACCATGATGGAGATCAACGGCGACCACGTGGAGGGCCGCGCCGCCGCACGCGCCGCCGCAGGCTCCGACGCGCGCATGAACGGCTGCAGCATGCCGGTGGTCATCAACTCCGGCAGCGGCAACCAGGGCATGACCATCACCCTGCCCATCTGCGAGTACGCAAAGACCTGGAACAAGGACGAGGAGACCACGCTGCGCGCGCTGGCGCTGGCGAACCTGATCTCCGTACATATCAAGCGCCACATCGGCAACCTCTCCGCCTTCTGCGGCGCGGTCAGCGCGGGCTGCGGCACTGCCTGCGGCATCGCCTACATGGACGGCTGCACCTACGACCAGATCTGCATGACCATCACCAACACGCTGTGCAACGTGGGCGGTATCGTCTGCGACGGCGCGAAGAGCTCCTGCGCGGCAAAGATCGCCTCCGCCGTCAGCGCGGGCCTGCTCTCCTACCGCATGGCCAAGGAGGACAAGTGCTTCCAGGACGGCGAGGGCCTGGCCGGCGGCGACATCGAGGAGACCATCCGGAACATCGGCCGCATGGGCCGCGACGGCATGAAGTCCACCGACGTGGAGATCCTGAACATCATGGTGGGCAACTGACAAATGTATTCATATGCTGCGCTCCGCACGGGGCGCAGTTTTTATTGGAAATGGATGAGCGGCGGAATGCCGCCGTGCGCCCGCCGGGGAAACCCCGCAGGGATTTCCGCAGCGGCATGCGCACAGACAAGACGGGCGAACGGAGATCACATCGATCCGTTCGCCCGTCATTTTTGGTTTTGATAGTATCGTTCAGCGCCCGAAAGCCCCTGCAATCACAGGATTTTCAGAGCTTCCCCATCATTCCCACTCGATGGTTCCCGGGGGTTTTCCGGTGATGTCGTACACGACGCGGTTGACCCCGCGCACCTCGTTGATGATGCGGCTGGTGGTCTTCTTCAGCACGGCATAGGGGATCTCGGCGGCCTCGACGGTCATGGCGTCGTCGGACACCACCGCGCGCAGGGCCACGCAGCCGGTGTAGCTGCGGCCGTCGCCCATGCAGCCCACCGTGCGCACGCCGGTCCACACCGCGAAGGACTGCCAGATCTGTTCGCTCAGGCCCGCCTTCTCCAGCTCGTCCAGGAAGATGGCGTCGCACTCCCGCAGGGAATCCAGCTTCTCGCGGGTCAGCTCACCGATGCAGCGCACCGCCAGGCCCGGGCCCGGGAAGGGCTGCCGCCAGACCATCTTGTGCGGAATGCCCAGCGCCTCGCCCACCGCGCGCACCTCGTCCTTGAACAGGTTTGCCAGCGGCTCCACGATGTGATCCTTCGTAAACAGGCTGTCCTTGGGCAGACCGCCCACGTTGTGGTGGCTCTTGATGGTGGCGCTGCCGCCCATGCCGCTCTCGATGCGGTCGGGGTAGATGGTTCCCTGGAGCAGGAAGTCCGCGCCGGTCTTGCGGGCCTCCTCCTCGAACACGCGCACGAACAGCTCACCGATGATCTTGCGCTTGCGCTCGGGATCGGTCACGCCCTTCAGCGCCTCCAGGAAGCGCTCGGACGCGTCCACATGGATGATGTCCAGGCCAAGGTTGTGCTTGTAGGTCTCGATCACCTGCTTGGCCTCGTCCTTGCGCAGCAGGCCGTGATCCACGAACACGCAGGTCAACTGGCCGGGCTTGAGCGCGCGGTTTGCCAGCACGCAGGCCACGGAGGAATCCACGCCGCCGGAGATGCCGCCGACGACCCGGCCCTCGCCCACCTGTTCGCGGATGCCGCGCAGCATGATCTCAATCTGATCCTCCGCCTTGTAGGTCTCCTTGCAGCCGCACACGCCGCGCACGAAGTTCTTGAGCATCGTCGTGCCCTCGACGGAGTGCTTCACCTCGGGGTGGAACTGCACGCCGTACAGGCCGCGCACCTCGTCGGCAAACTCCGCGTAGGGGCAGTTGTCGGTGTGGGCATAGGATGCGAAGCCCTCCGGCAGGCGGGAGACCCGGTCGTTGTGGTTCATGAACACGTGGGTTGCACGCTGCACGCCGTGGAACAGCGCGGAGTCCTCGGTATAGAGCAGCGTATCGCCGTACTCGCTGACGTTCGCGCTCTCCACCTCGCCGCCGTAGAGGTAGTTCAGCAGCTGCATGCCGTAGCAGATGCCCAGCACCGGAACATGCAGGGAATCGATCAGCGCCCGGTCGATCCTCGGCGCGCCGTCCTCGTAGACGCTGGCCGGGCCGCCGGTGAGGATCACGCCCCGCAGCGAATCGTCCTTCCAGGCGGAAGCGTCCGTGGCGTAGGGCAGAATTTCACAGTATACGCCCATCTCGCGCACGCGCCTGGCTATCAGTTGGTTGTATTGGCCGCCGAAATCGAGAATGATGATCTTCTCGCTGTACACGCAGCAACCGCCTCCTGTTTACTCAGATTTGCAATTATTATAACCGCGCGCGGATGCTTTGTCATTGCGATCCCGTTAACCTGAACAATAAAATTTTTATCATACATATTGTTCGTTATTTTGATGAATAAATCGCGGATTTATGTTAATTCTGCACAAGATCGCAGGAATTCACGGAGGAATATCGAATGTTATAGAAAGTGTGCGCGGCAGAGCGGCCGCGCGGACGGGCGTGCCCGTTCCAAGACAGGCTTTATTGATCGAACAAC
Source organism: Aristaeellaceae bacterium (assembly GCA_051878085.1). Lineage (GTDB taxonomy): Bacteria > Bacillota > Clostridia > Christensenellales > Aristaeellaceae > SFTH01. The sequence goes on from JBJEJN010000068.1 coordinate 21,872, forward strand.
GGAGGAATGTTTCAATGAGCAATTGTGCAATCGTGGGCATCAACTGGGGCGACGAGGGCAAGGGCCGCATGGTGGACTACTTCGCGGATCAGTTCCAGGTGGTTGTGCGCTATCAGGGCGGCAACAACGCCGGCCACACGGTCATCAACGAGTACGGCAAATTCGCGCTGAACCTGCTGCCCTCCGGCATCTTCCATCCGGAGACCATCAACCTGCTGGGTGCGGGCGCTGTGGTTGATCTGAAGCACCTGTGCGGCGAGATCGACCGCCTGCGCGCGGCCGGTGTGAAGATCACCCCCGACAACCTGAAGATTTCCGACCGCGCCATGATGGTGCTGCCGATCCATCCCGCGCAGGACCAGTGGGAGGAGGAGCGCCTGGGCAAGAACGCCTACGGCTCCACCCGCCGCGGCATCAGCCCCATCTACGGCGACAAGTACATGAAGAAGGCCATCCAGATGGGCGATCTGCTCCATCCGGAATCCCTGCGGGAGCACCTGCGCCGCCTGATCGACTGGAAGAACACCGTGTTCGTGGCGGGCTACGGCCAGAAGCCGGTGTCCTACGACGAGGTGCTTGCCTGGATCGAGCAGTACGGCGAGATCCTCAAGCCCCACATCTGCGACGCCTTCGAGCTGCTGGAGAGCGCACAGGCCGCAGGCAAGAGCATCATGTTCGAGGCCCAGCTGGGCGCGCTGCGCGACATCGACTACGGCATCTATCCCTTCACCTCCTCCTCCAACCCCATCTCGGCCTACGCGCCGGTGGGCAGCGGTTGCCCCTTCCTGAAGGTGGATGAAGTCGTGGGCGTGACCAAGGCCTACTCCACCTGCGTGGGCGAGGGCCCGTTCGTGGGCGAGCTGGACGGCGACGCGGCCCATGACCTGCGCGAGGCCGGTGCGGAGTACGGTGCGGCCACCGGCAGACCCCGCCGCGTGGCGTGGTTCGACGTGCCCGCCACCAGGTACGGCACCAAGCTCCAGGCGACCACTGCGCTGGCGCTGACCAAGATCGACGTGCTGTCCTACCTGAAGGAGATCCCGGTGTGCGTCGCCTACCGCAAGGACGGCGAGCAGACCACCCGCTTCCCCTACACCGCCGAGCTGTACAACTGCGAACCCGTGTACGAGACGCTGCCCGGCTGGAACTGCGACATCTCCAAGTGCCGCAAGTGGGAGGAGCTGCCCAAGGCTGCGCAGGACTACGTTCTCTTCCTCGAAGAGAAGGTCGGCTGCCCGATCAAGTACGTGTCCGTCGGCCCGGAGCGCGAGGCGCTGATCATTCGATAAATTCTGTGGCGGGGGAGCTTGCTCCCCCGTTCATGTGCGAATCCCGATGGAGGAATATTGATGAAGAATACCTATGAAAGCCCGCTGAACAGCCGCTACGCAAGCAAGGAGATGCAGTACATCTTCTCCCCCGACCGCAAGTTCACCACCTGGCGCAAGCTGTGGGTGGCGCTGGCGGAGTCCGAGATGGAGCTGGGACTGCCCATCACCCAGGCGCAGGTGGACGAGCTGAAGGCGCACATCGACGACATCGACTACGATGCGGCCCGCCGCCACGAGGAGCGCGTGCGCCACGACGTGATGGCCCACGTGCATGCCTACGGCGACGTGTGCCCGAATGCCAAGGGCATCATTCACCTGGGCGCGACCAGCTGCTACGTCACCGACAACGCCGACATCCTGATGCTGCGCGACGCGATGCGGCTGATCCGTGCAAAGCTGATCGAGGTCATGCGCCGCCTGTCGAAGTTCGCGCTGGAGTACAAGGATCTGCCCTGCCTGGGCTACACTCACCTGCAGCCCGCGCAGCTGACCACCGTGGGCAAGCGCGCCTGCCTGTGGCTCCAGGATCTGTACATGGATCTGGACGAGCTGGACGACGCGATGGACGCGCTGAAGCTGCTGGGCAACCGCGGCGCGACCGGCACCCAGGTGAGCTTCATGGAGCTGTTCGACGGCGACGGCGAGAAGGTGGACGAGCTGGAGAGGCGCATCGCGGACAAGATGGGCATGAAGGCCGTGTTCGACGTGTCCGGCCAGACCTATCCGCGCAAGCTGGACAGCCGCGTGCTGAGCGCCCTGTCCTCCATCGCCCAGAGCGCCTACAAGTTCGCCCAGGATCTGCGCCTGCTGCAGTCCTTCCGCGAAATCGAGGAGCCCTTTGAGAAGAACCAGATCGGCTCCTCCGCCATGGCCTACAAGCGCAATCCCATGCGCAGCGAGCGCATCTGCGCCCTGAGCCGCCACGTGATGGCGCTGGTGCAGGACGCGCAGATGACCGCCTCCACCCAGTGGTTCGAGCGCACGCTGGACGACAGCGCCAACCGCCGCCTGTCCCTGCCCGAGGCCTTCCTCTCCACCGACGCGGTGCTGGAGCTCTACGCCAACGTGGCCGACGGCATGGTGGTGTACCCCAAGATGATCGGCAAGCGCGTGAACGAGAACCTGCCCTTCATGGCCACCGAGGACGTGATCATGGCCTGCGTCAAGAACGGCGCGGATCGCCAGGAGATTCACGAGCGCATCCGCGTGCACTCCCAGGCCGCCGCAGCCCGCATGAAGCAGGAGGGTCTGGAGAGCGACCTGATGCAGCGCATCGCCGCCGACCCCGCCTTCCCCATGGATCACGAGCAGCTCTCCACGCTGCTGGCCCCGGAGAAGTACACCGGACGCGCAGGCGAGCAGGCCGAGCGCTTCGTGACGAAGGTCATCCAGCCCATTCTGGACGGCGCGCAGCCCTTCGACATGGGCGAGATCAAGATCTGAAACGCACAATTGCCCGGCGGGGTGAAGGCACCCCGCCCTACGGCTTTAAAGGGACTGCCTCAAAACGTTTTCATCGCTTTGAGGCAGCCTGATAATGTTATTCGGCGGGGTGAGGGCACCCCGCCCTACTTTTTTGTCGTTTTGAGACAGTCCCTTGTTTATGTCTCGTCCTCCAGCGCGATCTGGTCAAAGACCTCGTTCCACTTCATGTTCTTCATGCGGCGCTGCCGCTTCGCGTCGATTCTGGGATCGAAAAGGCAGGCCGGGCGGCAGTTGCAGTAGGTGCAGGGCGTCCAGCCGTCGAAGCTGGCGGGGCTGACCGCTGCCTCGCCGCCGCGAATCGCGTCGATCTGAGCCTGGGCCTTGCGCAGCACGTGGCGGATCAGGCGCGCAAAGTTCACATCGTCCGCGCAGGGCACGTTGGAATAGAGCTTGTTTTCCCTTGTCATGCGCGCCTGAAACACCCTTTCGGGGTTCGGGGTCTGGGCCGCGAGCAGCTCCGGGTCCTCCGGCAACAGTCCGCTCATGCGGAAGCTCTTCGCGCGCTCCTCCTCCACCTGCTTCGGGTCGGTGCTCTGGGTGTTCACCACGCCCTCGTCCAGCGCGAAGTAGTACACCCCGGCGCTGCGGGCCTGCTTCTGCTTCAGCGCGGCTCCCAGGTACACCGGGAGCTGCAATTGCAGGCCGTGATACGCCCCCGCCAGATTCAGCGGCTTGCCGCCCAGCTTGAAGTCGATCACCCGCAGGCTGTTGCCCGCCGCCCAGCCGTCCACGCGGTCGATGCGGCCCTCCAGGATCGTGTCGCCCACCTGAAGCCGTGCGGGGCCGTCCTCCCGACCGAAGCTGCGCTCCAGCTGCTCCGTGCGGAAGGCGCTGCCCTGCATCTGCTCCGCCAGCACCCGCGCACAGCGGCAGGCCGTGGCCCGAAGCGACCGTGACTCCGCCCGGGCGCTTGCGCTGTCCTCCATGGGCGTGCCCGTGCGCATGCTCTCCAGCAGCGTATCTGCGATGCGGCCCATGCGCGCCTCGGCCTGCGCAGCGTCCATCTCGTTCAGCTCTGTGCCGCACACGCGCAGGAATTCGTACACCGCCTCGTGCAGGAAGGTGCCCATCTGGCGGCGATCCAGCTCAAAGGGCTCCACCCGATCCGGTCGCAGTCCGTAGGTCGCAAAATAGGAAAAGGGACAGCCCGCGAAGCGCTCCAGACGCGTGATGCTCTGGGACTGAAGCCTGCCGTAGAGGGATCGCGCCGCCGCCGGGTCGATGCTCTCGCGACCCGCATTGCTCCGCAGCATGCCCTCCAGGCGCTCCATGCGCGCCCGGGCCTCGGGCAGCTCCCGCCCAGCCTCCCGCAGCGCCGCAGCGGCAGAGAGATCCACCTCGCGGGCAGCGCCGCCGTCCCGGCCCTCGGCAATCGCACGGGCCGCAAGGGACGCGGCTGATCGGGGCGAGGTTGCCAGCAGGCGATACAGCTGCGCATCTCCGGACACGCTGCCGATGGGGTGCAGCCCGGGGAAGATGCCCCGCACCAGCTCCATGGTCATGCCCGGTCGCTGGGCAGAGCCGTCGCTCCCCCGCAGCGCACAGGAGAACCAGACCTCCCCGGTGGCCATGCCCAGGGCGGCCTTTAAATAGAAGCGACGCAGGAGCGCCTCGCTGCGCTCGTCCGGCCCAAGATAGGCCTTCGTCTGCCTGGACACCGCCTGACGCTGGGCCTCGGTGAGCAGTCCCTCCTCCCCGGAGCTCTTTCCGTCGGACAGTCCCAGCACGAACAGCGCCCCGGCGCGCTGCATCAGCATCCGGTTCATGCTCTGGGCGTACACCGCGTCGCCCGACTGGGGCAGCGGCTTCACCACCGCCGCATCCAGCGACTCCGTGAGCGTCTGCCGCAGCTCCCGCAGGCTCAGCTTTCCCTCGCCCATCAGCGCCGCCATCTGATCCAGCGCGCCGATGATGCGGTTCCAGGCCTGGGACAGCGTGCCCGCCGCCTCGCGCATGCCCTTTTCAATCAATTCCTGCTGCAATTTAAGGCTCTTTTCGTAGGCGCGCACCTCCGTCAGAAAGCCGAACAGTGCCGCCAGCTGTCCCTTCAGATCCTTCGCGTCCTTCAATTCGGCCTTCAGCTTTGCCAGCGGCTCCATCAGCCGCTTGCGCAGCGGCTCCAGCTCCGCGATCTCCGCGTCCACGCCCCGTGTGAAGGGCCGCAGCCAGCGCCCGCCGTCCACGCCCCGACGAATCGCGTAGTTCGCCAGTCGGTCGGCCTCGTCGCGGGTCAGATCCATGTAGCCGGTGCGCATCAGCGTGAACACGTCCTCCCGGCGGAAGTTCTTCTCGATCAATTGCAGCGCCGTGAGCAGGCACTCCGCCGTCGCCATGCGCGACACCGGGCGGCTGTTGTCCAGAAACAGCGGCACCTCATAGATCTGGAAGGCCTCGATCAGCGCCGGCCGGTAGGCATCCAGATCGGCGCAGATCAGCTGCATGTCGCCGTAGCGCATGCCCTGCATCGCAAGCTTTCGCGCCGTCGCCGCCGCCAGCATGCACTCCTCCCGCACGTCCCGGGCGCAGCTCATTTGAATGTGCTCCGGCTCCCCGGCAAGCGGCTCCACGCGGTCGGCGTACAGCTCCCGGGCGAGGTGGCCGATCTCGCCGCACGGGTGAGGCTCGTCCGGCAGCGCGTCCCTCTCCATCGCCACGCCCTGAATCTCGCAGACGTCCCGCATGCGCGCCAGCGCGTCCAGCAGCGGATCGCAGCAGTCCGCGCCCCGGGCCGAGGGATCGTTGGCCATCGGATAAAACAGCTCCGCAGCCGCAGTCTGCGCCGCCACCCCCGCGATGAGCTGCATCAGCGTGGGCGGAATCAGGTCGAAGCCAAAGAACCAGAAGTGGCCCTCCCTAAGAAACGCTGCCGACTCAAGCCGCAGCGCAGCCTCGATCAGCTCGCTCTCGCCGTCCTGATACCGTCCGCCCATGAGGGAAAGGTACGCCTCGTAGATCGCCGCAAGATCGGTCAGCTTCATGCGGGTCATGCCCGCGCTCCTTCCGGCGCAGTCACGCAGCATCTCGGGCGTGACCCCGCCCTGCACGAAGATCTCCAGCTGCCGCGCGCAGCGGTCGGCAAAGCCCCGGCGGCGGTCGGCATTGCGGTAGACGGTCAGCTCCCCGGCGCTGCGGATCGCCTGGCGCACCAGCATCACGCGGCCGCGCTCGTCCACCCGCACGCCGTCGGGATGGCCCGCCGCCTCGAACACCAGCGCGCACAGCCTCGCGGGGCTGAGCACGCGCAGCTGAAAGGAGCCCGGCAGCTTCAGTTCGCGCAGCAGCAGGCGTTCGGTCAGCAGCGTGAGCTGCTTCGGCACCACGATGTACTGGGTCGCGTCCTCCGCATCCAGCGCCGCGCCGATTTTCTGCACCAGCGCGCCGGAGAGCAGGCGGTTCTCCCCCGTGTGCACCTTCAGCATGCCAAAGCACCTCCCTTGTGAAATGGGGCTGCGGCGGGATGTGGGCATCCCGCCCTACGGCCATGCGTTTCAGCCTCACAATGCGATGCGGCGGGGTGTGGGCACCCCGCCCTACGGTTTTCGTTTTGGGGCAGCCCCACCATTGTTATGCGGCGGGGTGTGGGCACCCCGCCCTACGGTATGCGTTTCAGTTCCACATTCTATAGGAAACCGGAAATCAGAAGAAAGAGCTCACGCCCATGGTGGCGAACAGCGTGATGGCGCATGCGGTGAAGTTGCCCAGCAGGATGACGATGGCCGACTTGAGGCGGGGCATCTCAAACAGCGTTGCGATGGCGCTGCCCGTCCAACAGCCGGTGCCCGGCAGCGGAAGCGCCACGAAGATGTACAGGCCGAGCAATTCGATGGTCTCCTGGGAGACCCTGCCCTGCAGCCAGCCGCGAATGCCGCTGCTCTTCTTGGCGTGCATCTTTTCCCGCTTGCGGGCGCTGCGCTTCTCCAGCCAGGCGGCGAACCTGCGCACCGGCTTGATGGGCAGGGTGTAGAACCAGTCCAGCACCGGGCGCAGCAGCAGCAGGATGAAGGGCATGGGGATCGTGGAGCACACCGCTGCCAGCAGATAGGCAAACAGCGGCGGCATGCCCAGACCCAGCATCACAGGCACTGCGTAGCGGCCCTCGTAGGTGGGCACCATGCTCAACAGCGCGGTGCTGAGCACCTTGGCCAGGTTTTCCGATACGACGAAGCTGTTCTCGGCGGCCGACAGCAGGCGCAGGCCACCCAGGGAAAGCCGATTCAGCATATTGAACCTCCAAAATCGCATTTCTTCGATTATATATTCCTGGATAGGCTACTCCCTCCGGGGCGTGCGCGGCCCATCCATTCAATATTCTATTTTAGCATATCCTGCCGCATGAATCAATCGTGAGACCGGAAAGCCCATTCGTTTTCATGCCGCTTTGCTTGAAATGTCACAATTGACTGCTACAATGGAACATGGATAAGCTTACGATAGAATAGGATGGGACTGATACATTTGAAATACAACACGATCCTCTTTGACCTGGACGGCACCCTGACGGAGTCCGGCATCGGCATCACCCGCAGCGTGGCCTATGCCTATGAGAAGCTGGGCCTGCCCGTGCCGGAGCAGGCGGTGCTGGACCGCTTCGTGGGGCCTCCGCTGGTGGCGGCGTTCATGGAGTACGCCGGACTGAGCGAAGCGGAAGCGCGCCACGCCGCCGACGTGTACCGGGAGCGCTTCTCCGAAATCGGCTGGCGGGAGAACCGGCTCTACACCGGCATCGCGCCGCTTCTGAAGGAATTGAAGGCGCAGGGCTGCTACCTGGGCATCGCCAGCGGCAAGCCCGAGGTCTTTGTGCGCCGCATCGCCGATTACTTCGGCTTCGCGCAGTACTTTGACGCCATCGTGGGCATCCACATGGAGACCACCCACGCGGACAAGCACGAGCTGATCACCCAGGCCCTGAACGGCCGCAGCATTGCGGGCGCGGCGATGGTGGGCGACCGGAAGTTCGACATGGCCGCCGCACGGGACATGGGCCTGCGCGCCATCGGCGTGAGCTACGGCTACGGCTCCCACGCGGAGCTCGCCGAGTCCGGCGCGGACGAGATCGCCGACAGCGTTGCCGAGCTGCGCGAGATCTTGTTGCCGGGCGTGCCGGTGGCTCCGGGGCGCTTCATTACCTTCGAGGGCGCGGACGGCTGCGGCAAGAGCACCCAGATGAAGCTGCTTGCCGAGCGCCTGCGCGAGCGCGGCTACGACGTGCTCTGCACCCGGGAGCCCGGCGGCTGCGAGATCTCCGAGCGCATCCGCGAAGTGGTCCTGGACATCCGCCACAAGGGCATGTCCTCCGAGTGCGAGGCCCTGCTCTACGCCGCATCCCGCGCGGAGCACGTGCGTCAGGTGCTGGTTCCGGCGGTAAAAAATGGCAAAATTGTGCTCTGCGATCGATTTTTGGATTCAAGTTTTGCATATCAGGCCCGTGGGCGTGAACTTGGAGACGAGTTTATACGTCAAATAAACGCACCGGCAAGGGCGATCACCCCCGACCGCACGCTGCTGTTCGTGGGGGATCGGGAGGCCGTATCGCGGCGGCTGCGCTCGGGGACGCAGCTCGACCGCATCGAGGTGGAGGGCGACAGCTTCGTCCGCCGCGTCTATCAGGCCTACGAGGAGATTCACGCCGCCGAGCCGGAGCGCGTGCACCTCATCGATTCCAACCGCACGATTGAAGAGATCTTCGCGGACGTGTGCGCCGACGTCGACGGCCTGATCGGCTGATCCTTTCCCTGACTTCCCGCCAAAGGAGTTGAAAATATGGCATACGAAAATCTGTGCATGTACTGCTTTCAGGACCTGAACGGCGAGAGCATCTGCCCGCACTGCGGCAAGGACGCCCGCGCCGCGGTTCCGCAGATCCAGATGCTGCCGGGCAGCCTGGTGTACCGCGACCGCTTTCTGGTGGGACGCGCGCTGGGCCAGGATTCGGGCGGCATCGTGTACACCGCGCTGGACACCAAGCGCGGCGGCACCATCCGCATCCGCGAATACCTGCCCCGCAACTGCGCCGAGCGCCTGAACGACGGCACGGTCGTGCCCGTCGCCGGCATGGAGGACGCCTTCGACGCGGGCATGAAAAAGCTGCGCGCCAGCGTGGAGAGCGTGGAGGACCCCAAGAAGCGCCACTTCTATTTTGAAGAAAACGGCACGGCTTACATCGCCCAGCGCAAAAACGGCGCATCCGCCGCCCACGAAAACGAGAGCGACGACGACGACATGGACGAGGCCGATCATCGCAAGAAGATCGCGCTCTACATCTGCATCGCGGCCGCCGTGGTGCTGGTGATCGCCCTGGGCCTGGTGCTGTTCCTCAACTCCATGAGCGACCCGGACGACGTGACGCTGGACAATCCGCTCACCACCGTGGCTGCCGACACCACCTGGATGCCGCTGGCCACGCCCACCCCCACGCCCTACGCCACCGCCACCTTTGCGGCGCTGGTGGATCCAGAGCTTTCGTGGATGGACTACACCTACGACGGCGACGTGGAGAAGGAGTACAACCAGCAGCAGCAACAGGCCGCCTCTCCCACGAAGATGCCCACCATCATCACCGAGGAGAAGCACGATACCGTAAGCGGCTCCTCCAGCACCACCGACGTCACCTCGCTGCAGAAGACGCTGGTGCAGCTGGGCTGGCTGAGCAGCGCCAACGTGACCGGCAGGTACGACTCCGCCACCAAGCAGGCCGTGAAGGACTTCCAGACCTACGTCAACGAGCACTGCTCCCCGGCGAAGAAGCTGGCCGTGGACGGCATTGCGGGCGAAAAGACCCTGCAGTGGCTGTACAATTCCTCGGTTTCGCTGACCAAGCCCACGCCCACCCCGAAGCCGCTGGTGACCGCCGCCCCCGACAAGGGCATTATCAACGCAGGCTCCTCCAAGGCCCTGATCCGCGGCCTTCAGCAGCAGCTGATCGCGCTGGGCCTGCTGCCGGAGGGCAGCGCCGACGGCATCTTTGGCTCCAGCACCACCACCGCGGTGAAGAACTTCCAGATCCGCGTGAACCAGCTGCAGGGCTACAGCGCCCTGAACGTGGACGGTGTGGTGGACGAGCTGACCCAGTCCTACCTGGATTACTACGTCGACTGGTGGCTCGAGCAGCAGGTGGCGACGCCCACGCCCAAGCCCCTGAACACCGCGACCGCCAAGCCCACCGCCACCGCTACGGCCACCCCCAAGCCCATGAACACGCCCGATAACGGCGGCACCATCAACTCCTCCTCCTCGAAGGCGCAGATCACCGAGATGCAGGAGCTGCTGGAGAAGGTCGGCCTGCTCAAGAGCAGCGACGTGGACGGCAAGTACGGCAGCGGCACCGCAACTGCGGTCAAGAACTTCCAGAAGTTCGTCAACAACAACCTCGGCACGGAGACCCTGGCCGTCACCGGCGAGTGCGACCTGCTGACCCAGCAGTACCTGCGCTACTGCGTGGAGAAGGGCATCAAGGTTGAGAGCGCGACTGCAGCTCCCACCGCCGAACCCACCGCAGTTCCCACTGCCGTGCCCACCGCCGAGCCCACCGTGCCTCCGGAGGAGGATCCGGATTACAGCGAGGGCGATATCGTCGTCGACGCAGACTCCCCGAGGGAGTCCATCAGCTACGTGCAGGAGATGCTCTCCGCCGTCGGCCTGCTGAAGAGCAGCGACGTGGACGGCAAGTACGGCGCCAAGACCATCAACGCCGTCATCCTGTTCCAGCAGTGGGTCAACCAGGAGAAGGGCAGTGAGGTGCTGGAGGTCAGCGGCGTGTGCGACGCGCTGACGCTGCAGTACCTGGAGTACTGCTCCGACAAGGGCTACGACATCGGCGGCGCAAAGGCCACCGAGGTCCCCACCGCTGTGCCTACCGTCGAACCCACCGTCGAGCCGACCATTGAACCCACTGCCGTGCCCACCGAGGCTCCCGGCGTCGGCGTCGTGACCGACTTCCGCATCGCTGTGGATGGCGTACTCAGCGACGGCAGTCCGATTGAAGTGCCCGAGGGCGGCAAGGTGACCGTCCAGTGGGCTGCGGACGGCGCGGAGAGCTACTACGTCTACCTCTACGACGGCGACAACAATCTCATCAACAGCGCGGACGCGGTGCACAACACCGAGATGACCGTCAGCAGCAAGACCATGACCCCCGGCGTGACCTACTCCCTGCACGTGGGCGCGATGCCCGTGAACGGCGGCAAGGAGGACGTGCTCTGGGAGACGGTGCAGCTGATCCGCCCGGTTATGGCGACCGCTGAACCCACCGCCGAACCCACCGAAGCGCCCACCCGCGCGCCCAGTGTCTCAACGCCCGTGCTCAACATCGGCTCCTCGGTCTACCAGGAGAACGGCGTGACCTACGTCAGCGGCGAATCCATCATCTTCAGCTGGACCGCCGACGGCGACGTGGACCACTACATCGCCACCCTGCGCTACGAGGACGGCACCAGCTACTCCCTCGGCTCCACCCACGACACCAGCAAGACCGTGGAGACGGACTACCTGCGCTCGCTGAAGCCTGCCGGCATGTGGCGGCTGGAGGTCGGCGCGGTGGCGGTCGGAGCCAGCGACGAGGACGCGGTGTGGAACATGCTGACCTTCGGCGTGCCCGGTGCGGCGGCTCCAGAGACCCCGGACGAGCCCGTCGAGACGGAAGCGCCCGCCGATCCCGACAGCGAGAAGATCACCTACATCGACGCTGCCAGCGATGCGAACGACATCCAGACCATGCAGGTTGCGCTGTACAAGTACGGCCTGATCAACTCCGAAGTCGCAGAGCTTGGCGTGCTGGATACCGCCACGCTGGAGGCCGTTGCCGCCTTCCAGATGAAGGTGAACGAGCTCTACGGCGCGGAGCTGTACGTGATCGATCCCACGACGGACGCATTTGTGGACGAGGCGACGCTGAATCTGCTGCTGTATCAGGAGCTGGATCTGAACCCCTGATTTCCACAAATTAAATCTTCAGAAACCTATGGGCCGGGAAGGATTTCGATCCTCCCGGCCCGAATTCTATATACATTACAAATTACTTTTCAGACGACCCCCATGTGCAGCCGCATGGGGTTTTCACGATGTAAGGAGGGGTTCCAACATGCCGTTCTTTGAGACTTCCGTGCAGGAAATCAAGTACAAGGTGCTCAAAAAGGTTGCCGAGCTGGCCTACGAGGATCAGCTGCTGCCCGAAAACATGCTCAGCATCCCCGAGGAGATCATCCCCGAGGGGAAGCCCACCATGCGCTGCTGCATCTACAAGGAGCGCGCCATCATCAACCAGCGCGTCTCGGCAGCCATCGGCGGCGGCGGACACAGTCGCCGCAACGTGCGCGTGCTGCCCATCGCCTGCGATGAATGCCCCATCGACGGCATCCAGGTGACCCACTCCTGCCACGGCTGCATCGCACGCTACTGCGCAAACACCTGCCCCAAGGGCGCGATCTCCATCGTCAACCTGCGCGCCCAGATCGACAAAACCAAGTGCGTGGAGTGCGGAGCGTGCCTGTCCGCCTGCTCCTACTCCGCCATCGTGCGCGTGGTGCGCCCCTGCGTGGAGGCCTGCAAGACCCGCGCCATCGAGATCGATCCCGACTCCCGCAAGGCCCGCATCAATGAGGAAAAGTGCGTCTCCTGCGGCGCGTGCGTGTACCGCTGCCCCTTCGGCGCGATCACCGACGAGTCCTACATCACCGACGTGATCCGCCTGATCCGCGAGTCCGATGACAACCGCAGGTACCACGTCTACGCCATCATCGCACCGTCGGTGGCCACCCAGTATCCCAAGCTGCAGGTGGGCCAGCTGGTCACCGCGCTGGTGAAGCTGGGCTTCTACTTCGTGGCCGAGGCCGCTGAGGGCGCGGATCTCACCGCCTGGCAGGAGTCCGGCGAGCTTGCCGAGAAGGGCTTCCTCACCTCCAGCTGCTGCCCCGCCTTCGTAAGCTTCGTGGAGCAGGAGTTCCCGAACCTGAAGAACTATGTCTCCCACACCCTCTCCCCCATGGCTGCCATCGCCCAGCGCCTGAAGGAGCGCGATCCCAGCGCCAAGGTCGTGTTCATCGGCCCCTGCATCGCCAAGAAGAGCGAGGCCATGAACACCCGCGCCGGCGAATTCGTGGATTACAGCCTGACCTTCGAGGAGATGCAGGCCATGTTCGGCGCAAAGGGCGTGGATCCCGCCGCGTGTGAGAATGCCGACATGCGCAGCGTCTCCCCCTACGGGCGCGGCTTCGCCCGCTGCGGCGGTCTGGCCGAGGCCGTGCGCGAGGCCCTGAACGAGCGTGGCGTGACCGAGGAGCAGTTCAAACTGGATCCCGCCATCGGCGACGGCCTGGCGGAGTGCAGGAAGCTCCTGACCATCACCCGCTCCGGCAAGCTCAAGCAGAATTTCATCGAGGGCATGGCCTGCGTGGGCGGCTGCGTGGGCGGTCCGGCAAGTCTGACGCACAATCCCCGGGCGCTGGCACAGCTGGATCGCCACAAGAAGGAGGCCACCGGAACCATCCAGGCCACGGTGGAGGATCACAGCGGCAACAGCTGAGCAAAAATTTGTACAGTCATCCTCAATTTGCAGCAATTTCCCGTTGACAAATTGGGCAGTTCGCGCTAAAATTACGTTATGGGAATTTCGCCATTCCCAACAGACATGGCAATTCTGAAAGGAGAACCCCAAGCATGAAGAAGTTCACTTCCCTGATTCTGGCTCTGGCCCTGGTGCTGTCCCTGGCATCCGTCGCCTGCGCCGAGGAGACCGGCTCCATCTACTACCTCAACTTCAAGCCCGAGGTCGCTGAGGCCTGGGAGGCCCTTGCCGCCGCCTACACCGCTGAGACCGGCGTCGAGATGACCGTCATCACCGCCGCCTCCGGCACCTACGAGGATACCCTGAAGTCCGAGATCGCCAAGACCGAAGCTCCCACCCTGTTCCATGTCAACGGCCCCGTGGGTCTGAAGACCTGGAAGGACTACTGCTACGACATGTCCGGCTCCGCCTTCTACGGCGAGCTGACCAGCGACGCATATGCTCTGAAGGACGGCGACGCTGTTAAGGCTGTTGCTCTGATGGCTGAGAACTACGGCCTGATCACCAACACCGCTCTGCTGGAAAAGGCCGGCTACTCTGTGGCTGACATCACCAACTTCGAGACCCTGAAGGCCGTCGCCGAGGACATCACCGCCCGCAAGGACGAGCTGGGCTTCTCTGCCTTCACCTCCGCCGGCATGGATTCCTCCTCTGACTGGCGCTTCAAGACCCACCTGGCCAACATGCCCATCTACTACGAGTATCAGGCGGACGGCATCACCTCCACCGATGCCATCAAGGGCACCTATCTGGACAACTACAAGGCCATCTGGGATCTGTATATCAACAACGCCACCTGCGAGCCCACCACGCTGGCCGCCAAGACCGGCTCCGACGCCGAGGCTGAGTTCCAGCTCGAGGAGGCCGTGTTCTTCCAGAACGGCGACTGGGAGTACGGTGCGATCTCCGAGTACATCCCGGACGAGAACCTGACCATGCTGCCCATCTACATCGGCGTTGAGGGCGAGGAGAACCAGGGCCTGTGCTCCGGCACCGAGAACTTCCTGTGCGTCAACGCCCAGGCTTCCGAGGCCGACATCCAGGCTTCTCTGGACTTCCTGTACTGGCTCGTGACCTCCGAGACCGGCACCACCACCCTGGCGGACACCATGGGCTTCGACATCCCCTTCAAGGCCGCCAAGGAATCCACCAACTACTTCAAGAAGGTCGCCGCCGAGTCCGTTGCCGCCGGCAAGACCCCTGTGTCTTGGGATTTCACCACCATTCCCTCTGAGACCTGGAAGAACGGCGTTGGCGCTGCTCTGACCGACTATGCGCAGGGCACCGGTGAGTGGGACGCTGTCGTCACCGCTTTCGTTGACGGCTGGGCGGCCGAGATCGCTGCTGCAAATTCCTGATCCACGATCCACGCAGGAACGGTTGATCCCATGAAGGGTTGACCGGCAGCGGGATGCGGCGTAAACCGCGCCGCATCCCGCTCTGCCATTGCTTCAACGGCATGCGATATGCGTCCCCGGGTTCATCGGAGGCGGATATGGCCTGCCGGACAAGTGCAGATTGCCACACAGGAGGTTGGTTCTATGGAGAAATCCATGCGCAAGTATTGGCCGATTTTCGTGCTGCCAACCATGCTTGCATTCCTGATCGGGTTTTTGATTCCCTTCATCATGGGCATCTATCTCTCGTTCTGCAATTTCACAACGGTCACGGACGCGCAGTTTGTGGGACTGGCGAACTACATTCGCATCTTCACCGATCCCAGCTCCAATTTCCTGCATTCGCTGTGGCTCACCTCGCTGTTCACGGTGGTCAACGTGGTTCTGATCAACGTATTCGGCTTTGTGCTGGCGCTGCTGCTGGTGCGCGGCTTCCGGGGCACCAACCTCTTCCGCACGGTGTTCTTCATGCCGAACCTGATCGGCGGCATCGTGCTGGGCTGGATCTGGAACCTGCTGCTGACCGGCATTCTGGACAAGTTCGGGCGCACGCTGGTCTACTCCGAGGCCTACGGCTTCTGGGGCCTGACGGTGCTGATGCTGTGGCAGCAGGCGGGCTACATGATGATCATCTACATCGCCGGTCTGCAGAGCATCCCGGACGATCTGATCGAGGCCGCGTCCATCGACGGCGCAACGCCGCTGCAGACGCTGTTCAAGATCAAGATTCCGATGGTCATGCCCTCCATCACCATCTGCACCTTCCTGACGCTGACCAACTCCTTCAAGCTCTTCGACCAAAACCTGGCGCTGCTGAGCGCGGAGTCCAGCGGCAAGCTCAAGCTGTTGGCGCTGGACATCTATGAGACCTTCTACGGCCGCAACGGCTGGGAGGGCGCAGGTCAGGCGAAGGCCGTGGTCTTTACCATCATCGTGGCCCTGATTGCCATGGTGCAGATGCGTCTCACCAATCGCAAGGAGGTGCAGCAGTAAATGGCCCGCGAAAAGAAAGTGAAAGTCCCGCAGAAGAAGGGCAGCTGGATCCTGACCCTCATCTTCTCCGTGATCTCCATTGCCTATATCTATCCGCTGCTGCTGGTGCTGATCAACTCCTTCAAGAAGAAGGCCTTCATCAGCCGCATGCCCTTCGCCCTGCCGAACGCAAAGACCTTCGTCGGCTGGGAGAACTACACCACCGGCCTCACGAAGATCAATTTCTTCGATTCCTTCTTAAACAGCCTGATCATCACGATCCTTTCCGTGATTCTGATCCTGCTGTGCACCTCCATGTGCGCCTGGTTCATCTGCCGCGTGCGCACGAAGCTCACCCGCGCCGTGTACTACCTCTGCCTGTTCTCCATGGTCGTGCCCTTCCAGATGGTGATGTTCACCCTCTCCAAGACCGCCGACTACCTGAAGCTGAGCACCCCGTTCACGATCCCGATCGTGTACCTGGGCTTCGGTGCGGGTCTGGCAGTGTTCATGTTCTGCGGATATATGAAGTCCTGCCCGATTGAAATCGAGGAGAGCGCCATGGTGGACGGCTGCACGCCCCTGCGCACCTTCTTCTCCATCGTGCTCCCCATCCTCCAGCCCACCTACGTCACCACCGCCATTCTCGAGACCATGTGGATCTGGAACGACTACCTGCTGCCCTACCTTGTGCTGAACCTGAAGAAGTACAAGACCATCCCGATCGCCATTCAGTATCTGAAGGGCGGCTACGGCTCGGTGGACATGGGCGCAATGATGGCCATGCTGGTGCTCTCGATCCTGCCCATCATCTTCCTGTACCTCTTCCTGCAGAAGTACATCATCAAGGGCATGGTCGCCGGCGCGGTCAAGGGCTGATTCGTACAGAATATTGGAGCTGCATCATTGCGATGCAGCTCCTTTCTTTGTGCCGTTGGGCACAGAAGAGGGGCTGTCTCAATGGGTTTTCCCCCTTTTGAAACAGCCCCGCAATTGCTATGCGGCGGGGTGAGGGCACCCCGCCCTACGGCTTAATAAAAGTTGCTTACTTTAGCGCCTTGCCGAAGTCGCAGGCCCGTTCCAGCGCGTCGATGCTGGCTGCGGCCTCGCCGGGGGCGTTCAGTCCGCCGCAGAACAGTGCGCCGCCGAATTCCGCTCTCTCGAAGCAGTCGATCCAGCCCTGCAGGCCGCTGACGGCGCGATCGTCGGTGCCCGGCGCGTCCTCTGCCGCCACGGAGAGCAGGTACACCCTGCGGAAGCGGTAGTCCGTGCCGTAGAGCGGGTTCATGCGATCCAGCAGGGTCTTCATCTGACCGCTCATCTCGTAGTAATAGATCGGCGTGGCGAACACCAGGATGTCCGCCTGCTTCAGCTTTTCCGCGATTTCGGCAGCGTCGTCCCTCTGCACGCAGCGCTGGGTTTTGATGCAGCTCAGGCAGCCGATGCAGTATCTGATCTCCTTGCCCTTCAGGCTGATGTGCTCCACCGAATGCCCTGCATCCTGTGCACCGGCGATGAGCCGCTCCGTCAGGATATCCGAATTGCTTTTCACGCGCAGGCTGGTGGAGATGACAAGTACGTTACTCATGGTTTTCCCTCGCTTCCGTGTGTTTTACTGTCCCATCCGCCGGGCGAAGTCCGCCAGCGCGTCGGGGATGTGAATCTGCTGCGGACAGACCTGCTCACAGCTGTGGCAGCCGATGCAGGCGGAGGGCTGCTGCTCCGCCGGGAGTGCCGACAGGCCCATCGAGGAGATGAACGCGCCGGAGCCCGCCGCCATGGCCTCGTTGTAGAGGTGCAGCAGGTCGGGGATGGGCAGCTGCTGCGGGCAGTGGCTGACGCAGTAGTGGCAGGCCGTGCAGGGCACCGTGGTGCGGCGGATCATGTCGTCCGCCACCGAGAGGATCAGCTCCATCTCCTGCGCGCTCAGGGGCTTGCGCTCCGCGAAGGTGGCGAGGTTCTCCTGAAGTTGCTGGAGGTTGCTCATGCCGGACAGCGTGACCGTTACCCCCGGCAGGCTCTGCAAAAAGCGGAACGCCCAGGCCGGAGCGCCTTTCTCCGGACGTGCGGCGCGCAGCCGCGCCTCGTCGGCGGGCTCCAGGCGCGCCAGCTGACCGCCGCGCACCGGCTCCATGACCCACACCGGGATCCCCCACTCCCGCAGCAGCTCCAGCTTGCCCTGCGCATTCTGGAACCTCCAGTCGAAGTAGTTCAGCTCGATCTGGCAGAACTCCATGTCCCTGCCGTAGGCCTCCAGGAAGCGGCGCATGGTGGGGATGTCGCCGTGGGCGGAGAAGCCCAGGTGGCGGATGCGCCCGCTGCGCTTCTGCGCCATCAGGTAGTCGTAGGTGCCGTACTTCGGGTCGAGGTACGCGTCGATGTTCATCTCGCAGACGTTGTGGAAGAGGTAGAAGTCGAAGTATTCCACCCGGCAGCGCGCAAGCTGTTCCTCAAGGATCTCCTCGACCTTGCCCATGTTGCCCAGATCGTAGCCGGGGAACTTGGACGCGAGATAGAAGCGCTCACGGGGGTACTTTTGCAGCGCCTTGCCCACGACGCGCTCGGAATTGCCGCTGTGATAGCCCCAGGCGGTGTCGTAGTAATTCACGCCCCGGGCCATGCAGAGATCCAGCATCTCCTCCGCCGCAGCCTCGTCGATCACAGCGTCGTTTCCGTCCACCACGGGCAGGCGCATGCAGCCCATGCCCAGCGCGGACAGCTTCAAATCCTGAAAGTCATTGTAAATCACGGTTTCGTCCTCCTTTGTGCAGGGCACATGCCCATTCCTGCGGCCCGCAGCCGGGCGTCAGCCCTCCAAATCATCCGCATCCACGTCCCAGCGCAGCACGCCGGTGCGCACCGCCGCGTCGTAGCGGCTGATCTTGAAGGAGAGCCGGTCGATCTCCGCATCCAGCTGGCGGCGCTGCTCCAGCAGGCCCTCGCGCACCCCCGCAAGCAGGTCGCGCCGCGCGGCCAGCGTTCCATCTCCGGCCTGATACAGCTGCACATACTCCGCGATGCGCTCCACCGGAACGCCCGCGCTGCGCATGCAGACGGCGTTCTCCACCCAGCCGAGATCCTCCGCATCATAGTCCCGAACGCCGCTGGCCGAGCGGTGCACCCGGGGAAGCACGCCGATCTTCTCGTAGTAGCGCAGCGTGTCCGGCGTAAGCCCATAGCGCGCGCACACCTGTCGAATGGTCATGTCCTCGCCTCCTCGAAACCAGTATACAGCATGGAGTTCACTCCATGTCAAGAATAAAGCGTCAAAAAATCACACAAAAGGGCCGGCAAGTGCCGACCCTTTTCAGTCTTTCCGCATCAGAACTCCGCGCTCAGATCCTCGATGGACTTCGCCTGCGCGACGAGGCGGCTGGTGCCGAGGCGCTGCGCGCCCAGCTCGATGAACTTCTTGCCGTCCTCGAAGCCGGAGATGCCGCCCGCTGCCTTGACCTTCTTGCCGCCCGTCATGTGCTTCACCACCAGCTCCACGTCCTCGAAGGTCGCGCCTGCGGTGGAGAAGCCGGTGGAGGTCTTGATGAAGTCCGCGTCGGAGCGGCTGACCACGTCGCAGAGGGACACGATCTCGTCCCTGGTCAGCAGGCAGGTCTCGATGATGACCTTCAGCAGCTTGCCGTCGCAGGCCTCCTTCAGGCAGTTGATCTCGCGCAGCACGTCCTCATACTTGCCGTCCTTCACCCAGCCGATGTTGACGACCATGTCCAGTTCCTCCGCGCCGTTCTTCACCGCGTCGCGAACCTCGAAGGCCTTGCACTCGGTGGTGTTGGAGCCGTTCGGGAAGCCGATGACGGTGCAGACCGGGATGCGGCCGTTCAGATATTCGGCAGCCTGCTTCACATACGCCGGGGGAATGCAGATGGATGCGGTGTGATACTTCACCGCGTCGTCGCACAGCTTCTGAATGTCGGCCCAGGTCGCCGTCTGCTTGAGCACGGTGTGGTCAACCTTTGAAAGTACGTCCTGATAGGTCATTTGAATCAATCTCCCTTCCGTTTCTGTCACGGTTTTTCACATCAATCGGCGTGCGCACCGCCGCACAGAAACATCATAATTCATTCGCCCGCCGCTGTCAAGCCGGACGGGCACATGCAAATCCAAAAAAAGACCAACCGCCGTCCGGAGGTTCGACGACTTTCCTCCGGGATTGCGGCGGTTGGCGGAATCATTCAAACTGGAATCAGCCCACGAGCTCCTTGGCCTTGATGGCGGCGGAGGCGGCGTCGGGGGTGTAGGCGTCCGCGCCGATCTCGTCGGCGAAGGCCTGGGTGATGGGAGCGCCGCCGACCATGACCTTGATGTCCTTGCGGAAATCCTGCTGGTTCAGGAGGGCAACTGCGTCGCGCAGCGCGGGCATGGTGGTGGTGAGCAGCGCGCTCAGGCCCACGATCTTCACGCCGGGGTTCTCCTGCACGGCCTGCACAAACTTCTCGTGGGGAACGTCCACGCCCAGGTCGATGACCTCGAAGCCGGCGGATTCGATCATCATGGCCACCAGGTTCTTGCCGATGTCGTGCAGGTCGCCCGCGACGGTGCCGATGATCATCTTGCCCATGGCGCCGACCTCGCCCGCTGCCAGATGGGGCTTGAGCACCTCGACGCCGCGCTTCATGGCCTTGGCAGCCACCAGCATCTCCGGCACGAAGATTTCGTTGTTCTTGAACTTATCGCCAACCACGCCCATGGCGTCGATCATGCCGCCCAGGATCTCGTTGGGATCGCAGCCCTCGTCCAGCGCGGCCTGAACTGCGCCCGCTGCCAGCTTTGCGCGTCCTGCGATGACGATGTTTGCAACTTCCTGAATCTTGCTCATTTTATGTTCCTCCTTAGCTGAAGTCCTCTGTCAATTTTCTTCCTGCTTCGTTCTTACTTGACCGGCCCGAACAGACCCTCGCGATAGGCGCTGATGTACTCCATGCAGTAGTCGTCCATGCCCAGCAGCGCCTCGGTGGCATAGATCAGACCCATCATGTCGCGGTTGGTGGGATCGAGAATCGCGCTGTCCAGACCCGCGTTCATCGCCAGCACCGTAAAGCCCAGGTTGATCATCTTGCGCACCGGCAGGTTGAAGGAGATGTTGCTGACCGCCGCGGTGATGTGGATCGTCGGGTACTTTTCGCGCACCGTGGAGATGACCTCGGTGTTGGTCTCGATGCCGTTTTCAGAGGTGCAGAGCATCTCCACCAGCGGATCGATGTGGATGCGGTCCGGGCTGATGCCGTACTCCTTCGCCTTGGCCATGATCTTGTCGAACACGCGCAGGCGGTCGGCGGCGCACTTCGGGATGCCGGTGTCGTCGCTCAGCAGCGCGATCACCTGCCAGCCCTTGTTCTCGGGCTTGGCCATCTCCGGGAAGATCTTGTCGATCTTGTCGCCCTCGCCGGACACGGAATTGAACAGGCCGGGGCGCTTGCAGAACTTGTAGGCCTGCACCAGCACGTCCGGGCTGGGGCTGTCCACGCTGATGGGCAGGTCGGTGGCCTCCTGGATGCAGTCGATCATCCACTTGAGGGTCTCCACCTCCTCCGCTTCCGGCACGGAGGCGCAGCAGTCGATGAAGCTTGCTCCGGCCTCGGCCTGCATGCGCGCGCGGTTCCTGATGAATTCGCTGTCGCGCTTTGCGATGGCTTCCGCGACCACCGGAATGGAGCCGTTGATCTTTTCGCCGATGATAATCATAGTTCTTTCCTCCGTATCTGAAAAATCACTGCTTCTGGCCGGACATCAGCGCCATGACGCTCTTCTCGTTCGCCTGCTCATGGCGGATCGTGCCGGTGATCTTGCCCTCGTAGAGCACCACGATGCGGTCGCACAGGCTGATGTTTTCCTGCATCTCGCTGGAGACCATCACGACGCTCACGCCGGAGGCTGCCAGCTCGTCAATGATTTCGTAGATTTCGTTCTTCGCACCCACGTCGATGCCCTGGGTGGGCTCGTCCAGGAACAGGATCTTCGGCTCGTTCATCAGCCAGCGGGCGATGATCGCCTTCTGCTGGTTGCCGCCGGAGAGGTTCACGATGCGCTGCTCCAGGGACGGGGTCTTGACGCGCAGGCGCTCACGGTAGGCCTGGGCGTGCTCCGCCTCGCTCTTGCTGTTGATGAGTCCCAGGCTCTTGAGCGTGCTGTTGAGCCAGACGATGGTCATGTTGTCCTCGACGGAGAACTTCAGGTACAGGCCCTGGGTCTTTCGGCCCTCGGGCACCAGACCAAGGCCGTGCTTGATGGCCTCGCTGGTGTTCTTGCGGGTGAGTTCCTCGCCGTTGACGAACACCTGGCCGCTGACGCGGGGATCCGCGCCGAACACCGCCTGCAGCACCTCGCTGCGGCCCGCGCCGACCAGGCCCGCCAGGCCCAGCACCTCGCCCTCGTAGAGGGTGAAGGACACGTCCTCCACCTTGCCCTTGACGCTCAGGTTCTTGACCTCCATCAGCGGCTTGGCCTTGGCGTAGTCATTGTCGTCCATGTAGTGCGCGCGGGTGTAGCCGCCGCTGTACTCGCGGCCGACCATCATGGAGATCATGTCGGTGATGGTGGTCTCCTTCGTGACCAGCGTGCCGATGTACTTGCCGTCGCGCAGCACGGTGATGCGGTCGCTGATGCTCATGATCTCGTCCAGCTTGTGGGAGATGTAGAGCATGGTGAAGCCCTTCCTCTTGAGATCGGCCATGATCTCGAAGAGCACCTTCGTCTCGTTGGGGGTGAGCGCGCTGGTGGGCTCGTCCAGAATCAGGAAGCGCGCGTTCTGGGAAAGCGCCTTGGCGATTTCCACCTGCTGCTGCTGGGAGACGTTGATGTTGCGCACCAGCGTGGAGGGATCCATGTCCTTCAGACCCACCTGGTCCAGCAGCGCGCGGCTGTCGGCGTAGAGCTTCTTCTTGTCGATCAGGCCGAACCTGCCTTTGGGCTGGCGCGCCTGGAAGATGTTCTCCGCCACGGACAGCGTGTGCGACAGGGACAGCTCCTGGTGGATCATGGCGATACCCAGCGCGCTGGCCTCGATGGGCGCGTTGGGGGAAACCTCCTTGCCGTCGAAGATGATCTTGCCGGAGGTGGGCTTGTACACGCCGGAGAGTATGTTCATCAGCGTGGACTTGCCAGCGCCGTTTTCGCCCACGATCGCGTGGATCTCGCCCTCGCGCACGTCAAAGTTCACATCATCGAGCGCCTTTACGCCGGGGAATTCCTTGCAAACATGGGAAATACTGCAAATTATCTTTTCGCTCATCGCTCTTTCCTCCCTATTGTTTTGCGCCTCTACCGACGCACGCGAAGCGCGTCCGCGTGCATTGGTGGAGGCGCAAGGCCTCCATTGGACGTATCGTCCGGTCTTAGCGAGGATAGTACTCGGCGACGTTGTCGGGAGTGACGACGTCCATCTTGGTCCACTCGTTGCCGGTGACAGCCTCTTCGCCGGTGATCACAGCGTTGTAGGCGAAGATGACCGGGTCAGCGCCCTGGCCGAAGGGATCCTGGCCGATGGTCGCGCCGACGATGCCGTCGTACAGAGCGTCCACGATCTCATCCATGAAGTCGAAGCAGACGTACTGGACCTGGCCCGCCATGCCCATGTCCTTGATGGCCTCGATGACGCCCAGCTGGCCGCCGGCGGTCTGATAGATGCCCTTCAGGTCGGGGTTGGCAGTCAGGAAGTCCTTGACCTGGGTGTAGGCCTCGTCGCCGGAGTCGTGGCACTCGGTCTCGCCGACGATCTCGATGCCCTCGTACTTCTCCAGGGAAGCCAGGCCGCCGGTGCGGCGCAGCTCATGCGCGGGAACGGAGAACAGGCCGGTGATGACGGCAACCTTGCCCTCGCCGCCCATCAGCTGAGCCAGGGTTTCGCCGGCCAGCTCGCCAGCGCCGTACAGATCCTGGCCATGGAAGGCGATGCGGCTGCACTCTTCGCTGGTGTCGGAGTTGAAGGTGTAAACCTTGATGCCGGCCTCAGTGGCGCGATCCACTGCGGGGATGATGGCGTCGGAAACGCCGACGGTGCAGATTGCGTCATACTCCATGATGATGCAGTTGTCGATGGCGTCCGCGAACTGCTGGGCGTCGAAGTCCTCGATGGTCTGGATGTCGACGGTGCAGTTGTACTTCTTCATGGTCTCCTGGATGGCCTTCGCGCCGGACTCAACGTCGACCCAGAAGGGGTTGTTGTTGACCATCAGAACAGCGATGCGGACTTCCTTGCCCTCGGTGTTCTCAGCGATTTCATAGTTGAAACCTTCGTCGACATAGGTCACTTCTGCAACGGCGATGCAGCCGAGCATCAGAACCAGGGCTACCAACAGGGACAGGATCTTCTTCATGGTTTTTTCCTCCTTTTTATGTGCAGGGGGCGCTTTCTCCCCCGGCAAATCAGGCTTTGCGGGTGCCGGTGCGCACCTTGTCGATGGTGACGGCGGCGATGATGACGATACCGATGACGATGGACTGCCAGTAGGCGGAGATGCGCAGCAGCACGAAGGCGTTCTTCAGGATGCCGATGATTGCGGCGCCCAGCAGGGAGCCCCAGATCGTGCCTTCGCCGCCGGACATTGCCACGCCGCCGATGACGACCGCCGCGATGGTGTCGGTCTCATAGCCGGTACCCAGCGTGGCGTCCGCGCTGGACAGGTTGCCCGCGACGATCACGCCGCACAGCGCGCACAGCGTGCTGGTGATGACGTAGGTCAGGGTCTTGAGCGCCTTGACGTTGATGCCCGACAGCTGGGCGGTGCGCTCGTTGTTGCCGATCGCGTAGATGTTGCGGCCGGTGAGGGTCTTCTGGGCGAAGATGCTGCCCAGAAGAATGGTCAGGAGCATCACAATGACCGCGACCGGGATCGGGCCGATGTAGCCCTTGCCCAGCCAGGACAGGCTGGACTGGAACTTGATCGGGCGACCCTGGGTCAGCAGCAGCGTGCAGCCGCTGAGGATCTTACCCATGGCCATGGTGACGATGAAGGGAACCAGATTGACCCGGGTGACCAGCAGGCCGTTCACCAGGCCGATCACGGCGCCGATGAGCAGGGTCAGCGGCAGCACCACGAACCACGGCAGCGCCATCGCAGAGGAGAAGTAGGCGCACAGGCTGGCGGTGAGACCGACCACATAGCCGACGGAGAGGTCGATGCCGCCGGCGATGATGACCAGCGCCATGCCCACGGACACGATGCCGTAGCGCGAAATCTGGTTGAGAATGTTGAAGATGTTGCTTACCTTCAGGAAGTACTCGCTCAGGAAGCTCATCAGCACGCAGAGCACAACCAGACCAACAAAGATGCTGAACTCGCTTCTGCTGGTGATCCGCTTCCAAAGCGACCTGTTCGCGGTGTTTTCTTTCATGCTTACAGCCCCTTATTTCGCAATCTTTGCGTTGTAGTCCTTCACGGCCTGGAACATGGCCAGCATGTTCTCCATGGGCGTCTGGCCCTGGATGTTGTGCACGGTGTTGAACACGAAGCCGCCGCCGGGCGCGAAGATCTCCAGGCGCTCCATGGCCTCGTTGTAGCACTCCTCGGGCGTGCCGAAGGGCAGCGTCTGCTGGGTGTTGATTCCGCCGCCCCAGAATACAAACTTGTCGCCCCACTGCTCCTTGAGCATGTGCGGATCCATGCCGGCAGCGGTGGTCTGCACGGGGTTGAGGATGTCGATGCCGCACTCGTGGAAGTCCTTCAGGAAGGTGACGATGGAGCCGCAGGAATGGAAGAAGGTCTTCCACTCGGTGTGCTCGTGGATCCAGCCGTTGATCCTGGCGTAGACCGGCTTGTAGAACTCCTGGAAGGCCTCGAGCGCCATGTACGGGCCGCGCTGCAGGCCGAAGTCGGTGCCGGAGATGTACACGGCCTGAATCTTGTTGCCCACGGCCTGGTACAGCAGCTCGGCGTTCTTCAGGGCAACCTCCAGCTGCATCTCGTAGATCTCGTGGATGTAGTCGGGATCCAGGTGGTGCACCATCATGAACTCCTGCAGGTCGCGGATGCCCTTGGGATCGCAGACGTGCGGGCCGGGAACCAGCGCGAAGTCGCCGATGCCGCACAGCGCGCCGTTGTAGATCATGCCGTAGCCGGTGTTCTCGTAGATGTTGTTGACGTCGTCCTGGATGAAGCGCAGCTCCTCGTCGGTGAAGACCTTGAAGTCGTCCTTGTAGTCCTCGCGGGCGTTCAGGTCGTCATCCTCGGCGGTGGCGTTGCTGCGGGTGATGTTGTCAAAGAAGAAGCCGTCCTTGGGCATCTTGCCCGCCGGGGGATAGTTGGTGTTGCCCTGGGCGTAGATGTAGGTGTTGCCGCGCTCGTCGGTGGTGGTGCGGAACTCCTCGGAGACCAGCATCTTAAGTCCGTTGTGCAGCGTCCATTCCTTCCAGTCGCGGTTCTTGTAGCCGAAGATGGTGTAGCCGTTGTTGACGCCGATCACGCCCGCGCCAACCGCCTGGCGCAGATCCTCGTCCACGCGGCCCAGCAGCTGCAGCGGCTCGTCCATGACCGGGGTGATGTCCTCCAGGCCCAGGCCCTTGCGCAGCTTCACCAGGGCGTTGATGTTGATGCCGGTGATGGAAGTGGAACCCAGATCGACCACGACCTGGCCGGGATCACGGTGGTTGAGCGTATCGATCAGGCGCTCCCGATAAGTCTTACCCATTTAAATCTCCTCCTCCTGACGGATTCCGTGCTCGTGCACGAATTTGATTTAGCATTGCGCAGCTATGTAAAGGGCAAAATTAAGATTTTTGCCTCAACGCTGTTCAAAAAAGCGGAATTTGTCAGAATTTCTGCTCGTGCCTTGTGAACCGGCACAAATTTGTGTCGTGCACTTTGCTTGCACATCTTCCGTGCACGAGCACGAATCTGACCCGGAAAAAATCGCACAGTCAGCTGTTGCGATCCTTTCTATCCCCGGTTCATGGAGTACATGCCTGTGAACACCTCGTAGCCCTTCAGGGAGATGTTCTCCCGGGAGCGGATGTCGATGCCGGTAAACAGGCGGTTGAGCTTCGGCTTTTTGCCGAACATGTGATAATCACGGAAAATTTCAATGGGCATGTAGCCCTGGACAAAGGCCTCCTGGCCGATGGTGAAGTCCACCACGCGCTCCTTGACGTAGCGGATGGTCTCGGGCAGCGTATCGTGGCAGATCATGTGGATTTTGCCCGCCTGCCCGGACTGCGCCAGTGCGCGCGCCGCCGCCTGCTGACCGCCGCCGGCCGTGTAGATGCCGACCAGCTCCTTCTCCCGATGAATCAGATCCCTCACGATATCGTAGGCCTTTTCCTCGGATTCATAGGTCATGTACGGCCCGATCATCTCGATGTCGCTGCGGCGCTCCTCGTCGAACACCTGGCAGAAGCCCCGGACGCGCTCGATGTGCGCCAGAAAGTCCATCTGGCTGATGAGCAGCGCCATTTTTCCGCTCTCCCGGGCGACCATCGACATCAGCTGTCCCGCCGTGCGGCCCGCCATGATGTGGTCGTTGCCCACGAAGCACATGCGCTTCGTGCCGGAGATGTCGCTGTTGAATGTGATGACGGGGATGCTCTCCGGCAGCCGGTTGATGCGCTCGCGGATGCGCTGGTCCTCGATGGGCACCAGCATGATGCCGCAGACGTTCATGTCCTCCAGCCGGTCGATGCAGCCGAGCTGCTCCTCCACCGTCACGTGCTCCATCGTCAGCTTGACGACCTCCATGCCGTAGGTGGCGGCCATCTTGGAGGCCTCATCGATGCCGGAGTTGACGTCGATGTAGAAGGGGTTCGCCTCGCTGGGCACGATCGCGCCGATGCGGAATGCGTTCTGCATGCCGCGCAGCGCCTGCGCCATGGCGTTGGGCTTGTAGTCCAGCTCCTGCATCACGGCAAGCACGCGCGCGCGCGTTTTCGGGTCCACGCCATAGCGACCGTGAATCACGCGGTCAACCGTGCCCCGGGAAACATTTGCGACTTCTGCAATCTGCTTGAGCGTACTCGCCATTCTATCACCGTAACATTTGCGATCCGTGCACGAGCACGGAATGAAATAAACAATTCATTTTGTACACAAATATTACCACACACATAACGGTATGTCAAGCACAATTTTAACCTTTTTTCAGATTTTTTCCAATTCATGCATGATTTGGTCGCATAACGGGCCGAAATCGCGAAAAATGCGCTTCCGAAACCCGCCTTGCAGCATCTTTTCTTAACATTCCAGCAGGAAAAACGCGCGTCCACGGCGAAGCTATGATGAACGTGAACATCCGGCCAAGGCACGAGGCACGGAAAAAACTGCACGGAAAACGGAGGGACAGAAGCATGATCGGAGGAAACCGGCGCGGAATATTTGGTGTGCACGGGCGGTTGCGACGCATGATCTGCGGCGCGCTGGCGGCGACGCTGCTGGCTGCGGCGTGCGTTGCGGAGCCGGAGCTGCGCCCGGAGAACATCCGCGCGACGGCGGAATATCTGTGCAACGAAATCGGCTGTCGGCCGGCGGGCTCGGCGGCGGAGCGCAGCGCCTGCGACCATCTGGCGCTTCAATTGGAGGCGCTGGGCTTCTCCCCGGCGGATGGCACGCTGCTGCGCAGCGCGTTTGATGGCCTGCAGGGCATGCGGAGCGAAAACCTGACGGCGGTCTGCAACGGCGGGCGCGACGAGCTGCCGCTGGTCAGCATCGTGGCCCACTACGACAGCGTCGCAACGTCTCCGGGCGCGCGGGACAACGCCGCCGCCGTGGGCATCCTGCTGGAGCTCGCCCGGGTGCTGGGCCGGGAGGCAGCGCTGCCCTGCGAGATCCGCATGGTCTTTCTCGGCTCGGAGGAGAACGGCTACCACGGCGCGAAGGCCTACGTGCAGAGCCTGACGGAACAGGATCGGGCGCGGCACATCGCGGCGTTCAACATGGACATCAGCGCGGCCTCGCCCTCTGACGCTGCGGAGCCGGTGATCTTCATCCTGGGCGGACAGCTGCCGGACGGGCGCTATGCCGACGCGGAGTTTCTGCCCGCGTGCACCAACTCGGTCGCC
Source organism: Aristaeellaceae bacterium (assembly GCA_051878085.1). GTDB lineage: Bacteria > Bacillota > Clostridia > Christensenellales > Aristaeellaceae > SFTH01. Next base: position 50,612 of record JBJEJN010000068.1, read on the forward strand.
GATGCTGCGGCCCAGGCCTGGGCTGCGGCCCATGGGGAGACGCTCCCCATCTTCGTCTACGGCGAGAGCGACCACGTCCGCTTTCATGAGGCGGAGCTGGAGGCCGTGAACCTGTGCATGCGGCGGCTGGAGGATGGGCTGCCCCGCCTGCCGGAGAGCTATCATCAGATGCACGATCTGCCGGAGGAGCTGGATTACGACGGGGCGGCGCAGCTCGGCGCGTGCATACTGGACGCGATCGCTCTGCTGTGCGCGCCGGCGGAGGTGGACGGAACAGAATCCAGCAGCGGCACTTGATTTTCCTTCAACCCTGATCTATAATAGGTTTAGGGGGCGATACACATGATGATTTCGACTCGCGGCCGCTACGCGCTGCGCGTGATGATTGATCTGGCCGAACAGCAGACCAGCAGCTTCACGCCGCTGAAGGAGATCGCCGCGCGGCAGGAAATTTCGGAAAAATATCTGGAGAGCATTGTCAAGAATCTGGTTCAGAACGGCTTTTTGGAGGGCCTGCGCGGCAAGGGCGGCGGCTATCGCCTGGTGCGCGCTCCGGAGGAGTACAGCGTCGGCAGCATCCTGCGGCTGATGGAGGGCAGCCTAGCCCCCGTCGCCTGTCTGGAGCAGCGCGCTCTGCCCTGCAATCGGGAGGAAAAGTGCCGCACGCTTCCCATGTGGAAGAAGCTGTACGCGCTGCTGAACGACTTCTTCGACGGCATCACCCTGGCCGATCTGATCGATTCCGAGCGCTCGGGCGATAATTACGTGATCTGAGCGCGTCCGGCGCAGGGAATTGCCGCGCAGGGCAAAGGGATATTGCATGGCAAGCGGATTGAAAAGGCCGCTTTGAAACAGGCTCTGTTTTGAGGCAACCCCATAATTATTGTGCGGCGGGGTGAGGGCACCCCGCCCTACGGCTGTGCAGGAGCCATTCAAAAACGGACATAAGAAATCTGCGGCGGGGTGTGGGCACCCCGCCCTACGGCGATACAGGAACCATTCAAAACGGACATAAGTATCTGCCGCCGACCCACACAATTCTCCTAAAAACACCATTCCCCAAAAACCAAACACAAGAAATCCGGCTCATTGCCGCCGAGCCGGATTTCGTTATGCCACCAAACCTGCCAACAGAAAAGAAGCACAGAATCCCTGCCCCTCTGATCTATGGGGGCAGGGATTCGTTCATTCAAACACGGCAGTATGTGGCTGCAGGCCCAGCCTGCCGGCAGTATGCGGCTGCAGGCCCAGCCTGCCGGCAGTATGCGGCTGTCGTGTCACACGACTAGAAGCCGAGGGATGCGCCGAAATCGTAGACCGGCTTCAGCGCGGGATAGATCTTCTTGTAGATCTCGTAGCTCTTCTTGTAGCCCTCCTGGTTCTCGGCGATGGGCGTGCACTCGGTCTCGGGCCTGATGACCTGCACGGCCTCGGTCAGGTTCTTCCACAGGCCCGCGCCCACGCCTGCGACCAGCACTGCGCCGTATGCGCCGCCCTCGCTGGCAGCGGACATGGTGTAGACGGGCAGGTTGAAGATGTCGGCCTGCATCTGCCGCCACAGCGGGCTGAACGCGCCGCCGCCGGAGGTGTAGACCTTTTCATTCTTCGTCATGGAGCCGAAGATGTCCACCAGCTGGCAGAGGGAGTAGGTCACGCCCTCCATCACGGCGCGGGTGATGTCGCCGCGGGTGGTGGTCAGGCTCATGCCGTAGAAGCTGCCGCGGCAGTTGGGATCCGGATAGGGACAGCGCTCGCCGGACAGGTAGGGGGTGAACACCACGCCGTTGGCTCCGGGCACGGAGGATTCCGCGTCCCTGCCCATGATGTCGTACACGTTCTCACCGGTCTCGGCGGACTGCTGCTTCGCGCCCTCACAGAGGGTGTCGCGGTACCAGCGGTAGCTGCCGCCGGCGGACAGGGTGCAGCCGAAGTCCGTCCACAGGCCGGGCTCGTTGCCGCAGAACATCTGAAGATCGCCGTGGGGGTTGTCCTCGTAGTGATCCAGGCCCATCGTCACGTTGCCGCTGGTGCCGATGACCACGCCCAGAATGCCCGGACGCACCAGGCCGCTGCCCACCGCCTGAATGACCGCGTCGCCGCCGCCCGCGTAGCAGGGCAGACCCTCGGGCAGCCCGGTGAGCTGCGCCACATCGCAGGTGACGTGGCCCGCCAGCGTGGTGGACTCCACAGCCTTCGGGAAGATGGACTTGTCAAGGCCCGCGATCTCGATCAGCGCGTCGCTCCACACGCGGTTCTTGGTGTCGAAGAAGCCCGTGCCGGAGGCGTCGGACACGTCGATCATGATCTCGCCGGTCATGCGGAAGCGGATGTAATCCTTCGGGCAGACGAACACCTTCATCTTCGCGAAGTTGTCCGGCTCCTCGTCGCGCAGCCAGAGGATCTTGCCGCCGGTGTAGCCGGTGAGCATGCGGTTGTTGGTGTAGGTCAGCAGCTTTTCCAGACCGCCGGCCTTCTCGGTGATCCAGTCGCACTGCTTCTGGGTGCGCTGGTCGCACCACAGGATGGCGGGGCGGATGACCTGGTTGTCCTCGTCCAGCGCCACCAGGCCGTGCATCTGGCCGGAGTAGCTCAGGCCGAGGATGTCGGAGGGATCAACATTGGCCTTCTTCAGGATCACCTGCAGGCCCTTGACCACGCCCTGCCACCAGTCCTCGGGGTTCTGCTCCGCCCAGCCCGGACGGGGCGTGGACAGCGGATACTCCTGGGTGGAGGAGGCGACGACCTTGCCGGTTTCGTCGATCATGATGCATTTGGCGCCGGAGGTGCCGACGTCCAGACCGATCAGATACTTCATGGGATGACACTCCTTAAATCATTTTTTCTTTGAAAGCCTGGAAATCTTCTTGAAGTCCAGCTTATTTTCCTCGTGATGGAGCAGCCGCTGGATGTTCTTGCGGTGGCAGAACAGCGACAAGAGCGCCTGCAGGATGGAGAAGATGATGTAAGCCGTGTAGTGGGCGTTGCCCCGCAGCAGGATGGCGATGCAGATGGGATAGAGGAAGGACACGGTGATGGAGCCGAGGGATACGTAGCCGGTGAGGGCCGCGATGAGCACCACCACGCCGGTCAGTCCGATGCCCAGCCAGGGATTGATGGTCAGGATCATACCCAAGGAGGCTGCGATGCCCTTGCCGCCCTTGAACTTGAAGAACACCGGGAAATCGTGGCCCAGGATGGCCGCGGTGCCACCGATCAGCAGGCCCACGTCCCCTGCCAGATACCGGCCCAGCTGCGCCGCGATGAAGGACTTCAGGCAGTCGCCCACCAGCGTCAGCACGCTGGGCAGCCAGCCCAGGTTGCGCAGCACGTTGGTGGAGCCTGCGTTGCCGCTGCCCACCTTGCGGATGTCCTTGATGCCGTAGAGCTTCGCAACCAGGATGCCCACGGAGATGTTGCCCAGCAGATAGCCCACCACGGCGATGAGCACATATTTCAGCCAGAGAGCCATTTCTCTTCCTTCTTTCGGATGAAGTTATTTGGGAGAAGGCCGCGCTTACTGCTCGTCCTTCTTCTTTTCCCGCAGAATGAACCTGAGCGGCGTGCCGTCAAAGCCGAAGGACTTGCGGAACTGCTTCTCCAGATAGCGCTCGTAGGAGAAGTGCATCAGGGTCTGGTCGTTGACGAACATCACGAAGGTCGGCGGCTGCACGCCCTGCTGGGTGGCATAGTAGATCTTCAGCCTGCGGCCCGAGGTGGCCGGGGGCTGGAGCGCCGCCTGTGCGTCGGCGAGGATGTCGTTGAGCAGGCCGGTGGTGATGCGGCGGCGGGACTCGGCGTAGGCGGCCTTCACCGCCTCCAGCACCTTGTTCACCCGCTGGCCGGTGAGCGCAGAGATGTACAGCACCGGCGCGTAGGCCATGAACTTCAGGTTCTCACGCACCTGCGCGGTGAACTCGTTCATCGTCCTGGTGTCCTTCTCGATGGCGTCCCACTTGTTGATGACGATGATCGCCGCCTTGCCCTGCTCGTCGATGTAGCCCGCGATCTTCGCGTCCTGCTCGGTCACGCCCTGCGTCGCGTCGATCACCAGCAGCGCCACGTCGCAGCGGTCGATGGCCGCCAGCGCACGCACGATGGAGAAGCGCTCCAGCGTCTGGTAGCCGATGGCGCGCTTGCGCCGGATGCCCGCCGTGTCGATGATGACGAAGTCGTCGCCCTCCTCGTCGGTGAAGCGGGTGTCGATGGCGTCGCGGGTGGTGCCCGCGATGTCCGAGACCATCACGCGCTCCTGGCCGAGGATGCGGTTCGTCAGCGAGGACTTGCCCACGTTGGGCTTGCCGCAGATCGCCAGCTGGATCGCCGTGCTCTCCTCTTCCTCCCCGTCCGGATCCGGGAAGAACTTGCACAGCTCCTCCAACAAATCGCCCAGGTTCAGCAGGTTCACGCTGGAAATGCCGATGGGATCGCCCAGGCCGAGGTTGTAGAACTCGTAGACGTCGTTCAGCGCCTTCACGTTGTCGATCTTGTTCACCACCAGCAGGATCGGCTTGCGGGCCTTGCGCAGCATGTCCGCCACGCTCTGATCGTCCGCCGTCATGCCCGTCTTGCCATCCACGAAGAACAGGATCACGTCGCAGGTCTCGATGGCGATCTCCGCCTGACGGCGCATCTGCTGCAGCAGCGGATCCTCGCTGGTCGGGTCGATTCCGCCCGTGTCGATCAGCGTGAACTTGTAGTTCTGCCACTCGCAGTCCAGATACACACGGTCGCGGGTCACGCCCGGCGTGTTCTCCACAATGGATACCCGCCGTCCCGCCATCGTATTGAAAAAGGTAGATTTTCCCACGTTCGGTCTGCCCACAATGGCGACCAGAGGCTTTGCCATGCTCGTTCCTCCTGTTCGTTGCCGCGGATACGGTCAGGGGCGCCGCCCCTGAAACCCCGCTTAAGGGCGTGACGCCCTTAAGAATCCCCAGTATGGCGCGCAATGCGCGCCTGAAGAATTATTATTTGATATCGGTATTCTGTCGTTGCTGGAACGACGGTTGTTTCTTTTAATTATTTTTCCTGGCGCGCATTGCGCGCCATATTGAGGGGTCCAGGGGAAATCATTTCCCCGGGCAGGGGTTTTAGGGGACAGCGTCCCCTAAGCGTTCCCCCTCAGCGCACACAGCAGGTCGTCGCCGCTGCGGCCCACCGGGATGATGGGCTTGCCGAGGATGCGCCGTGCCTCGTCGAGGGTCATGTCGTCGAGGAAGCGGTCGCCCTCGCTGCGCAGCATGCATTCGGTGATGAACACGGCCTCGCCGTCCTCATCCTTCAGGCGGTCGGTGAGATCGCCGCCGGTGATCAGCCCGGACACGGTCACGCTCTCGCCGAAGAAGCGGTTCTTCACGGGAACCACCCGCATTTCGATCCCTGTGAGGGGATGCCGGGCGAACAGATCCTTAAGGAACGCCGCTGCAGACACGCCGCAGGCGCAGATGAACGTCCGCTTCGCACCGTCCGCGCGGCGCTCGGATTCCGGCAGCTCCTCCCACGCCGCGTGGAATTCGGTCTCCAGCGCGCGCAGCAGTCCCACGCCGTCGTCAATCTGGCCGTAGTCCTCGTATTCCTCGTCCCCCGGCAGCTCCATGCCCGCCTGGAGGTAGAATTCGTCCGAGGGAAACACGAAGCGCGTGCCGCGCTCTTTAAGCAGCTTCTCCCGCCAGCGGTTCGCGATTTCGATTACCGCGCGGGCCTCGTCGCGGGTGTAGGTGTGCAGCGGATGCAGGCCCTCGCGATGCCCGGTCAGGCCCACCGGAACCAGCGCCAGCGACAGCGTGCCGGGGATGTTCGCCAGGGTTTCGATGGTCTGCTCCAGCGCGGGGCCGTCGTTGATGCCGGGACAGAGCACCGCCTGGGTGTGAAACTCCACGCCGCCATCGGAGAGCCGACGGAGCTGATCCAGCAGCCGCCTTCCGCGCTCCTGGCCCAGGATGTGGCTGCGCAGTTCAGGGTCGACCGCGTGCACGGAGATGTACAGCGGCGACGCGTGGCGCGCGATCATCCGATCCAGTTCGCGGTCAGAGACGTTGGTCAGGGTCACATAGTTGCCCATCATCAGGCTCATGCGCCAGTCGTCGTCCTTGACGCGCATGCTGGGCCGCACGTTTTCGGGCAGCTGGTCCACGAAGCAGAACAGGCACTTGTTGCAGCACAGCCGCATGCCGCTCATCATGGGCCGCTCGAACTCCAGGCCCAGGGGATCGTACTCGCCCTTGCGGATGCTGAGCTGTTTGATCTGTCCCTCCCGGCGGACGACCAGCTCCACGCGGTGTTCAGCGGTCAGCGCCTGGTAATCCAGAAAGTCGATCACCGGCTCGCCGCCGATGGAGAGCAGCTCGTCGCCGGGGCGCAGGCCTGCGCGCGCGGCGGGACTGCGGGGATCGACGGCGGAAATTTTCTGTGCCATGCAACCTCCGAAAAATGCGAGAAATCGATATATCCATACCCATTCTATTATGGCGCAAAAAATGTAAACCGTCAACAACAAAAGCGCGAACTTCCATCGGGAATTTTCAAAATATTATATTTAAATCAAGCGATTTTGGTACAAGTTAACAAAAAAATGCTTGCTTTCGGGAGCAAAAACTTACTATAATGAAGTGCTATTCGAGATTTGGCCAGAGAATTTGAATTTTTGGTAGGAGGATCAACATGGCACACAAGTATGTATATCTGTTCAGCGAAGGCAACGCGAACATGAGAAACCTGCTGGGCGGCAAGGGCGCGAACCTTGCGGAGATGACCAACATCGGTCTGCCCGTGCCCCAGGGTTTCACCATCACGACTGAAGCCTGCACCCAGTACTACGAGGATGGCCGCCAGATCAACGCGGAGATCACCGCGCAGATCATGGAGTACATCGAGAAGATGGAAGAGATCACCGGCAAGAAGTTCGGCGATCTGGAGAATCCGCTGCTGGTTTCCGTTCGTTCCGGTGCCCGCGCCTCCATGCCCGGCATGATGGACACCATCCTGAACCTGGGCCTGAACGAGCAGGTCGTCGAGGTTCTGGCAGAGAAATCCGGCAATCCCCGCTGGGCCTGGGACTGCTATCGCCGCTTCATCCAGATGTATTCCGACGTCGTCATGGAGGTCGGCAAGAAGTACTTCGAGGTGCTCATCGACGAGATGAAGGCGAAGAAGGGCGTCAAGCTGGACGTGGAACTCACCGCCGAGGATCTGAAGGAGCTGGCCGGCCAGTTCAAGGCCGAGTATAAGGAGAAGATCGGCACCGACTTCCCCTCCGATGCGAAGGAACAGCTGATGGGCGCCGTCAAGGCCGTGTTCCGCAGCTGGGACAACCCCCGCGCGAACGTCTATCGCCGCGACAACGACATCCCCTACTCCTGGGGCACTGCCGTCAACGTGCAGGCCATGGCCTTCGGCAACATGGGCGATGACTGCGGCACCGGCGTTGCGTTCACCCGCGACCCCGCCACCGGCGAGAAGAAGATGATGGGCGAGTTCCTGACCAATGCCCAGGGCGAAGACGTGGTCGCCGGCGTGCGCACCCCCATGCCCATCGCGCAGATGGCCGAGAAGTTCCCCGAGGCCTACGAGCAGTTCGTGAAGGTCTGCGAAATTCTTGAAAATCACTACCACGACATGCAGGACATGGAGTTCACCGTTGAGAAGGGCAAGCTGTTCATGCTCCAGACCCGCAACGGCAAGCGCACCGCTCCCGCCGCCCTGCAGATCGCTGTCGATCTGGTTGCCGAAGGTCACAAGACCGAGGAAGAGGCCGTTCTGATGATCGACCCCCGCAACCTGGACACCCTGCTGCATCCCCAGTTCGACGCCAAGGCCCTGAAGGCCGCCACCCCCGTTGGCCGTGGTCTGGGCGCTTCCCCCGGAGCCGCCTGCGGTCAGATCGTGTTCTCCGCTGAGGACGCCGAGCGCTGGAACGCCGACGGCAAGAAGGTCGTTCTGGTTCGCCTGGAGACCTCTCCCGAGGACATCACCGGCATGAAGGCCGCCCAGGGCATCCTGACCGTGCGCGGCGGCATGACCAGCCACGCGGCCGTCGTTGCCCGCGGCATGGGCAAGTGCTGCGTCTCCGGCTGCGGCGACATCGCCATGGACGAGGAGAACAAGGAATTCACCCTGGCGGGCAAGACCTACCACGAGGGCGACTGCATCTCCATCGACGGCTCCACCGGCAACATCTACGACGGCCTGATCAAGACCGTGGACGCGGAGATCTCCGGCAACTTCGGCACCATCATGGGCTGGGCAGACAAGTTCCGCACCCTGAAGGTCCGCACCAACGCCGACACCCCCGCCGACGCGAAGAAGGCCCGCGAGCTGGGCGCTGAGGGCATCGGCCTGTGCCGCACCGAGCACATGTTCTTCGAGGCCGACCGCATCGCCGCTTTCCGCGAGATGATCTGCTCCGACACCGCCGTTGAGCGCGAGATCGCGCTGAACAAGATCCTGCCCTATCAGCAGGGCGACTTCGAGCAGCTCTACGAGGCGCTCGAGGGCATGCCGGTTTGCATCCGCTTCCTGGATCCGCCGCTCCACGAGTTCGTGCCCACCTCTGAGTACGAAATCGAGCAGCTGGCCAAGACCCAGCAGAAGCCCGTCAGCGAAATCAAGGCCATCATCCAGGGCCTGCACGAGTTCAACCCGATGATGGGTCACCGTGGTTGCCGTCTGGCCGTCACCTATCCGGAAATCGCCGCGATGCAGACTAAGGCCGTGATCCGCGCTGCCATCAACACCATGAAGAAGCATCCCGACTGGAAGGTCGTGCCCGAGATCATGATCCCGCTGGTCGGCGAGGTCAAGGAGCTCAAGTATGTCAAGGACGTGGTGGTCAAGACCGCCGACGCCGAGATCGCCGCTGCCGGCGTTAAGATGGAGTACCAGGTCGGCACCATGATCGAGATTCCGCGCGCCTGCCTGACCGCCGACGAGATCGCCAAGAACGCAGACTTCTTCTGCTTCGGCACCAACGACCTGACCCAGATGACCTTCGGCTTCTCCCGCGACGACGCAGGCAAGTTCCTCGGCGCGTACTATGACGCCAAGATCTTCGAGAACGATCCCTTCGCCAAGCTGGACCAGACCGGCGTGGGCAAGCTGATGCGCATGGCTGTCAACGATGGCCGCGCCAACAATCCGAAGCTGCACATCGGCATCTGCGGCGAGCACGGCGGCGATCCGTCGAGCGTCGAGTTCTGCCACAACATCGGCCTGGACTACGTGTCCTGCTCTCCCTTCCGCGTGCCGATCTCCCGCCTGGCTGCTGCCCAGGCCGCGATCAACGCGAAGAAGAACTAAGCAATCGATGTTCTGAGGCAACCATCTTTATCCTATTTGGGGCAAAAATTACTGTCCTC
>JBJEJN010000069.1:0-15250 GCA_051878085.1 Aristaeellaceae bacterium
TCTACTACCTGAAGCAGCAGGATTTTAGCGCGCTGCTGCGACAGCTTGCGAAGGTGCTACCTGCTGGTAGCCGCGTCGCCATGGACTATCCGGCCCGCGATCCATCCGCGCAGTTCGACCGCCAGTCCGCGCTGGCGAAGGGCGCGGGCGAGGCCATGCAGGCGGCGTACACCCGGCAGGAGATGGAGAACCTGCTGCGGGACGCGGGTTTCCGGGTGGAGAAAGATATGAATCCCGCAGAGATCACCGAAACCTACTTCGCGCCCTATAACCGCCGCAACCCCGACCACCCCATCTTCGCCGCCGAGAACGTGAATTATTGTCTGGCGATCAGGGGCAGCGAAAAGAACGAGTCATAGATGTTCACCGCAATCCTTTTGAACCAAACGCAAGAAATCTGCCTTATGATCTACGGGGCAGATTTCGGGTAAATGCTGGCATTTCTATCGGAAAGAAACAAAGAATCCCTGCCCCTTGAACCAGCGGGGGCAGGGATTCGATGAATCAAGCGCGATAGCATGTGCCAGCGGCGGCTCGCCGCCGACGGGGTGAGGGCACCCCGCCCTACGGGGATGAGCAGACTTGTGGGCCTCTGGGAGCTGGGGTGTGTCAATCCCTCCGTCACGGTGCGCCGTGCCACCTCCCTTTACGCACCGGCCGCACTGCAATGGATTGCAGCGGCCGGCAGCGCGCCGTGGAAATTGAAAATTTCCCGGCGGCTGGTCGCGGCTCCCTTGGAGTCGCGACTGCTATTTACACAAGGGAGGCTTGGGGTGTGACAAACGCAAGAAATCCGATCCATAGCCGCCGGATCGGATTTCGGGTTCACAGAGAACGATGTTTAGAAAAGAAACACAGAATCCCTATCCCTCTGATCTATGGGGATAGGGATTCGTTCGCTTAAACCGCGTCAGCGATGTGCCAGCGGCGGCTCGCCGCCGACGGGGTGAGGGCACCCCGCCCTACGGCTGTGCAGAGCGAATCTAAGCAGCAATTCTCCAAAACCAGACGCAAGAAATCCGATCCATAGCCGCCGGATCGGATTTCGGGTTCACAGAGAACGATGTTTAGAAAAGAAACACAGAATCCCTATCCCTCTGATCTATGGGGATAGGGATTCGTTCGCTTAAACCGCGTCAGCGATGTGCCAGCGGCGGCTCGCCGTCAAACTACGCCCTGGGCCATCATTGCGTCGGCGACCTTCAGGAAGCCGGCCACATTGGCGGCCTTCTCATAGTTGTTGCCGAAGCCGTACTCCTTGGCGGCGCTGTCCACATTGCGGAAGATGCCGGTCATGATCTGCTGCAGCTTTGCGTCGACCTCCTCGAAGGTCCAGCTGTAGCGCATGGAGTTCTGGCTCATCTCCAGGGCGGAGGTAGCCACGCCGCCGGCGTTGGCAGCCTTCGCGGGGCCAAAGAGCAGGCCCGCGTTGACGAAGGCGTCGATGGCGTCCATGGTGGAGGGCATGTTTGCGCCCTCGGAGACGCAGAAGCAGCCGTTGGCAATCAGCTTCTGGGCGGACTCCAGGCTGATCTCATTCTGGGTGGCGCAGGGCAGCGCGATGTCGCACTTGATGCCCCAGATGCCGCTGCAGCCCTCGGTGTAGGTGGCGTTGGGATGATTCTCGGCGTAGACCCTGATGCGGGCGCGCTGAACCTCCTTGATCTTCTTGACGGCGGCCAGATCGATGCCGTCGGGATCGTAGATGTAGCCGTTGGAATCGGACATGGCGACGACCTTCGCACCCAGCTGGGTGGCCTTTTCGCAGGCGTAGATGGCGACGTTGCCGGAGCCGGAAACGACCACGGTCTGACCCTTGAAGCTCTTGCCGTTGGCCTTGAGCATCTCCTCGGTGAAGTAGCACAGGCCGTAGCCGGTGGCTTCCTTGCGGGCGAGGCTGCCGCCGTAGGACAGGCCCTTGCCGGTGAGCACGCCGTGATACTGGGCGGTCAGGCGCTTGTACTGGCCGTAGAGATAGCCGATCTCGCGCGCGCCAACGCCGATGTCGCCGGCGGGCACGTCGCAGTCGGGGCCGATGTGGCGGAACAGCTCGGTCATGAAGCTCTGGCAGAAGCGCATGACCTCCATGTCGCTCTTGCCCTTGGGATCGAAGTCGCTGCCGCCCTTGCCGCCGCCGATGGGCAGGCCGGTGAGGGAGTTCTTCAGCGTCTGCTCGAAGGCCAGGAACTTCACGGTGTCCTCAGTGACGGAGGGATGCAGGCGCAGACCGCCCTTGTACGGGCCGATGGCGCTGTTGGACTGCACGCGGTAGCCGCGGTTGACGTGAACCTCACCCTTGTCGTCCACCCACGGCACGCGGAACTTGATCACGCGCTCCGGCTCGACGAACAGCTCCAGCACGCCCATCTTCACGTACTCGGGATGGGCCTCGACCACGGGCTCGATGGATTCCAGCACGCTGCGGACGGTGATCAGAAACTGCTTGTCGTTGGGATTGCGCTTTTCCACGGTCTCCATCAGATTCTGAAGATATGCATTCTGAATGCTCATTCACATTCCTCCCCATTGAGTAAAGTATTTTTTGAATTTGCTTTTCAAGTATACTACCATTTTTTACGCTTGTCCATAGCCGCGCGTGTTATTATTTTGCGACAAATCAGGGGTTGAAACTGCAATTTCAACAAAAAGAATGTTAAAGCATGTGAAGGATTGCACTTTTTGACGGGTAATCCTGCATTTTGACGCGCAAAAATTTTGCCCGCGATGCATCGGGAACGGGATTTTCCCTTGCAATGCGCCGCTTTTGCGGTTATACTGTATAGAGCAATGACAGGAGGACGCACATGAACAAGATCTACATTCCCGAGGGCTACCGCGCGCCGCTGAGCGTGTACGACATGCAGGTGGCCATTGAATTCATCAAGCACAACTTTCAGAAGGAGCTGGCCTACGCGCTGAACCTGCGCAGGGTGTCCGCGCCGCTGTTCGTCAAGGAGTCCTCCGGTCTGAACGACAACCTGAACGGCTACGAGCGCCCGGTCTCCTTCGACGTGCCCGCAGTGGGCGAGGAGGGTCAGGTGGTGCACTCGCTGGCCAAGTGGAAGCGCTTTGCCCTGAAGAAGTACGACTTCCGCGTGGGCAAGGGCATCTATACCGATATGAACGCCATCCGCAGGGACGAATCTCTGGACAACCTCCACTCCGTCTATGTGGATCAGTGGGACTGGGAGAAGGTCATCCGCCGGGAGGATCGCACGCTGGATACCCTCAAAAACGTCGCCGGGGAGATCGTCCAGTGCATCTGCGACGTGAGCGAGCGCCTGAACCGCGAATATTCCAGCATTCACGTCAAGCTCTGCCGCGACATGGCCGCCATCACCACCCAGGAGCTGGAGGACATGTTCCCCGATATCCCCGATTCCTCTCAGCGTGAGAGCGCCTATCTGGAAAAGACCAGGACCGCGCTCATCATGCAGATCGGCGGCAAGCTGAAGTCCGGCAAGCCCCACGACGGCCGAGCTCCCGACTACGACGATTGGGCATTGAACGGCGACATCCTCTTCTGGAACGACGTGCTCGGACGCGCCTTTGAGATCTCCTCCATGGGCGTGCGCGTGGACGCGGAGTCCCTCGCGCGGCAGTTGAAGCTTGCGGGCTGCGAGGAGCGCGCAAACCTGCCCTTCCATCGGATGCTCCTCAACGATGAGCTGCCCCTCACCATCGGCGGCGGCATCGGTCAGAGCCGCCTTTGCATGCTCATGATCGGCTGCGCACACATCGGCGAGGTGCAGTCCAGCATCTGGGACAGGGAAACCATGGACGCCTGCGAGAAGGCCGGTGTGCTGCTGCTGTGATGCGTTCGGGGTTACGTTGGGGGACGCTGTCCCCCAAACCCCCTGCTTAGGGGAATGATTCCCCTAAGAACCCTCATATAAGGCGCATAATATGCGCCTTGGGGAGAAAATAAAGATAGGCTTCGTACAAAAGTCAATCCGCTGCTTGAATCTATGGCAGCGGATTGACTTATAATTATATTTTTCTGGCGCGCATTGCGCGCCATATCTGGGATTCTTAAGGGACAATGTCCCTTAAGCAGGGGTTTCAGGGGACGGAGTCCCCTGAGCGTCACCCCACGATGCAGAAATCGCGGCTTGCTAGGTTCAGCGTCTCGCAGCCATCGTCTGTGACGACGACGAGATCCTCGACGCGCACGCCGAAGTTGCCGGGCAGATAGATGCCGGGTTCGACGGAGAAGCACATGCCGGGGCGGGCGATGATCTGGCTGGTGGAGGAATTGTCGGGATGCTCGTGCACCTCCAGGCCGATGCCGTGACCGGTGCGGTGGATGAAATACTTGCCGTAGCCCGCGTCCTCGATGACCTTGCGCGCGGCGCGGTCGAATTCGCACATGGGCAGACCCGGGCGCACGGCGGCGCGTCCGGCCTCATTGGCGCGGCGGCACACGTCGTAGACGCGCTTCTGCTCGTCGGTGGCGGACTTGAAGAACACGGTGCGGGTCATGTCGCTGCAATAGCGCTTGTGCATCAGGCCCACGTCCAGAATCACCGCGTCGCCGGACTTCAGGCGGGTCTCGTCGTTGTCGTGGTGCGGCTCCGCACAGTTCGCACCGAAGCAGCTGATGGGCGTAAAGCTGCCGCCCTCGCCGCCGACGGCCTTCGCATTCTTCAGGTACAGCTCCTCCAACTCCAGCTCGGTCATGCCCTCGACAAGGCCTGCGATGGTGCGCGCAATCGCCTCGTCGTTCATGCGGGAGGACGCGCGCATCAGCGCAATCTCCTCCGCATCTTTGCACATCCGCGCATCGTCCACCGGCGCGCTGCCAACCACCGGAACCATCCCCGGCAGGGCCTCCATCAGCCGGATCGTGAACTGGCTCGGCCAGGTCTTGTCCACGCCCAGCCTGCCCGGCTTGACAGAGGCAGACAGCAGCGCAATCGGATCCTCCGTGTCGTCAAACTCCGCAAGCGGCACGTCCACATTGCCGTTCAGCGCAAACAGACGGTTTGCAAACAGCCTGATCTCGCCGTTTGTGTTCAGATAAAGAGCGAACATGCGTTCGCCGGGCGCAACCATCGTTCCGGTGAGATAGTACACCGACAGCGGGGAGGTCACCAGAATCTGATCGAGGCCGCAGGCGGCCATGTTTTCTCTTACGCGGTTGATGCGGGAAATATTCATTGTTCTTTCTCCTTAATATGTAGTCTGTGCGGAAGCGGGGATCAGTCCTCGAAGCGCTCCAGCAGCACGCCGCCCTCATTGAGCATCTCCACGGCGAAGTCATCAGGATAGCCGTGCTTGTACACCACGCGATTGATGCCGGAATTGACGATCATCTTCGCGCAGATCACGCAGGGCTGGTGGGTGCAGTAGAGGGTCGCGCCGTCGATGCTGCTGCCCAGCTTCGCGGCCTGGATGATGGCGTTCTGCTCGGCGTGGATGGCATAGCAGGTCTCCGCGTGGGTGCCCGAGGGGATGCCCCGCTTCTTGCGCAGGCATTCGCCGCGCTCCACGCAGGTCTTGATGCCCGCAGGCGCGCCGTTGTAGCCGGTGGTCACGATGCGCTTGTTCTTCACGATCACCGCGCCGATTTTCCGGTCCGGCTGGTAGCAGCTCGCCCAGCCCGAGATCACCTCCGCCAGCTCCATAAAGCGCGCGTCCCACTTGTCCATCGCTCTCGCCTCCTGATAGATTCATGGTTTTCCATCTTCTATATTTACAATTATATCGTATTTCAAAAGATTTGCACGCTGAATCCAAAACTTAACAGAAAAATGGTGCTCCGGGGGCTTGCATTTTCCCTGGAAAATGGTTAAACTATCACCTGTAAGCGTTAGCACTCGGAATTAAAGAGTGCTAACAAATCCCAATACCAACAGGAGGAAACGAATATGACTATGAAGCCCCTGGGTGACCGCGTTGTCATCAAGAATATGGAAGCTGAAGAGACCACGAAGGGCGGCATCATTCTGACTGCTGCCGCGAAGGAAAAGCCGCTGATGGCGGAAGTCATCGCAGTCGGCCCCGGCGGAGTCGTGGACGGCAAGGAAGTCACGATGCAGGTCAAGGTCGGCGAAAAGGTGATCTACTCCAAGTACGCCGGCACCGAGGTCAAGCTGGACGGCGTGGAGTACATCATCGTCAAGCAGAGCGACATCCTGGCCGTCGTGGAGTGACGGCTTGGGGGACTCTGTCCCCTTAGAACCCCTGCTTAGGGGAATGATTCCCCTAAGAAGCCTCATTATAGGCGCACAATGTGCGCCTGAGGGAAAAAATAAAAAATTATTTCGCGGCGCATTGCGCCGCATGCTGGGGATTCTTAAGGGCATCATGCCCTTAAGCGGGGTTTCAGGGGCAGCGCTCCTGGCGTAACCCTCCCCTGAACGAGTAAGGAGGAAAAACTCATGGCGAAGCAGATTAAATATGGCGAGGAAGCCCGCCGCGCACTGGAAACCGGCATCAACACTCTGGCGGATACCGTTAAGATCACCCTGGGCCCGAAGGGCCGCAACGTTGTGCTGGACAAGAAGTTCGGCGCTCCGCTGATCACCAACGACGGCGTGACCATCGCCAAGGAGATCGAGCTGGAGGACCCCTTTGAGAACATGGGCGCGCAGCTGGTGCGCGAGGTTTCCGTCAAGACCAACGACGTGGCCGGCGACGGCACCACCACCGCGACGCTGCTGGCGCAGGCGCTGGTGCGCGAGGGTCTGAAGAACGTGGCCGCGGGTGCAAACCCGATGGTCATCAAGAAGGGCATGGAAATGGCCACCGATACGGCGGTTGCATCCCTGGTCTCCATCTCCAAGCCCATCGAGGGCAAGCATGACATCGCGCAGGTCGCGTCCATCTCCTCCGGCGACGAGGTGATCGGCAACCTGATCGCGGACGCGATGGAGAAGGTCGGCAAGGACGGCGTGATCACGGTCGAGGAATCCAAGACCATGAAGACCGAGCTGACCATCGTCGAGGGCATGCAGTTTGACCGCGGCTACGCATCCTCCTACATGTGCACCGACATGGAGAAGATGGTTGCCGAGCTGGACAATCCGCTGATCCTGATCACCGACAAGAAGATTTCCAACATCCAGGAGATCATTGGTCTGCTGGAAGGCGTTGTGAAGATGGGCAAGAAGCTGCTGATCATCGCCGAGGACGTTGAGGGCGAGGCGCTGGCCACGCTGGTTCTGAACAAGCTGCGCGGCACCTTCACCTGCGTTGCCGTCAAGGCTCCGGGCTTCGGCGACCGCCGCAAGGCCATGCTGCAGGACATCGCGATCCTGACCGGCGGCCAGGTCATCACCGAGGAGCTGGGCGTGGATCTGAAGGACGCGACCATCGACATGCTGGGCACCGCGCGTCAGGTCAAGATCGACAAGGAGAACACCGTCATCGTCGAGGGCGCTGGCGATCCCGACGAGATCAAGGCCCGCATCGCTTCCATCCGCTCTCAGATCGAGGTGACCACCTCCGATTATGACCGCGAGAAGCTCCAGGAGCGCCTGGCCAAGCTGGCCGGCGGCGTTGCAGTCATCAACGTCGGCGCAGCCACCGAGGTCGAGATGAAGGAGCGCAAGCTGCGCATCGAGGACGCTCTGGCAGCCACCCGCGCAGCCGTTGAAGAGGGCATCGTTCCCGGCGGCGGCACCGCGCTGATCAACGCCTCCAAGGCCGTTGCCAAGCTGGTTCCCGAGACCACCGGCGACGTCAAGACCGGCGTGAACATCGTTCTGCGCGCACTGGAGGAGCCCGTCCGCCAGATCGCCAAGAACGCCGGCGTCGAGGGCAGCCTGATCGTCGAGAAGATCAAGTCCAAGAAGGCCGTCTCCTTCGGCTACGACGCCGCCAAGGATGAGTACACCGACATGATCGAGCGCGGCATCATCGACCCCACCAAGGTCACCCGCTCCGCGCTGCAGAATGCCGCAAGCGTTGCTGCCATGGTGCTCACCACCGAGTCCCTGGTCACCGACATCCCCGCTCCCGAACCGGCTGCTCCCGCAGCTCCCCAGGGCGGCATGTACTGATACGCCTCGCGCCACCGCAAAAGCGGTGGCGCGAGTTTCGGGCGGCACAGCCAATGTGCACGCCCTCAGTCCGGCAAAGCCGGACGCTAGCGGCGAGTCGCCGCAGCCAGTTGACTGTCGGCGTTTAAGCGAACGAGTCCCTATCCCCATAGATCAGAGGGATAGGGACTCTGTGCTTCTTTTCTATACTTTGTATTCTGTGAATCCGAAATCCAGTCCGGCAAGAATGGACTGGATTTCTTACGTTTGTCGCCCCTACACTCCAAGCCTCCCTTGTGTAAAGGGAGGTGGCACGGCGCAGCCGTGACGGAGGGATTGTCGAACCCCAGCCTCCACAGGTCTGAATGTCACCCATCGCCGTAGGTCGGGGTAACCTCACCCCGCCGTTCAGTTATGCCTTGTATTTTGCATAGATCCGATGATAAACGATCACAAGAACCGGAATCCCGATCAGGCAATTCGCGACGGTCAGAACGACTGCGGCGATTCCGCTCCAGAATCCGAGAAAGGCCGACAGCCAGAAGGGCAGCGAAAAGGCGATCCACATGCGTCCGTTGGCGCGGTTGTAGGTGGGAACGTCCGCAATCTCCGCTTCATCCACGCTCGAACCCGACCAGAACCACATGGGCTTCCGCTGCTTTCGTGCAAAAATGCCAATCCCCGTGAACACAGCGCCGCAGAGCGCCATGATGGCGAACCAGAGCATGTTTTCCACCTTCTCTCTCACATCCCGACGAGCTTCTTCACGGTGTTTGCGGTGCGGATGGTGATCCATTCGCCGATTCCCGGGCTTGCGGACCGCTTCCACCAGCTGCACTTCGCGTAGCTCTTGCGTTCAAACGACCAGAAGATCGCGCCCTCGCGGACGCAGACCTGCTCCAGGCCCTCCGTAGGTTCTCCGAGCTTCTCCGAAACGGCCCTGGCGGTCATCGGCGGCAATACGAGGATCAGGTTGTCATAGATCTCCTTATCACCGGTGCCCCACCAGTCGGGCGCATCGCGCAGCACATCCTCCAGCCAATCCCGCGCAACGACCAGCACGGGCACGTCCAGACCAAAGCGCTCCCGGATCATCGCCTGAATCCGCGCAGCCTGCTCCCCTTCATCGCCGGAGAAAACCACGTTGCCGCTGTTCAGATGCGTCCGAACCTCGGTAAAGCCGAGCGCCTCGAAGCCCTGCTTCAGCTCCGCCATGGAAATCTTGTTCTTTCCACCCACATTTACGCCCCGCAGCAGGGCGATGTACCGCTTCATGCCTTCCTCACACTCCCTCACGCCTTGCTTTCCGCAAACGCATAGGCCTGCTCCACCCATGCAAGCAGCTCCGCGTCCAGCTCAGTTGGATCGCTGAGCACGATGTGCGTCGTCCATCGCCCGGGATAGGGCTCCGTCTTCGCCGCCACGCGCGGAGATTCCAGAGCATAGGGCAGTCCGAGGGTCAGGGTGAACCAGCTCGCGGGCAGCTCCGCCTTCCGCTTCACCCGCAGAAAGGACACGCAGGCGTAGACGCGGCGGTTGGAAAACGTGATCTGCGTCTTCTGCACCCGCACGCGGGTCTCCGGGAACCTTGCGGCCATCTCCCCGGCAAGCGCCTCGTAGAGCGGCAGGGCGGCGGGATGCGGGTCAAAGAACATGCGCACATCGGGATTCATGAAATCCATCTGCATTTCCCCCTTCATATCTCCATTGTAACAAATCCCGCGACCCGGCGCAATGCCGATTGTGCCCAGCGCATGACCATCTGTCGCGCATTCTGTGACCTTTTCCGGGAATTCTTGACAGGCGGGCGCGCAGGTCGTATGATGGTTGCAGTACGCAGGAGGTAGGACATGGAGACACAGAGGAAGAAAAGGAAGAAGCGCGGCGTGCGCCTGAGCAGGGCGCAGTTGATCCTGTGCTGCGCATTGGTGCTGGTGCTGATGGGCGCAAGCTTCGGCCTGGGCTGGCACTTCGGCGCGCAGCCGTCGAAGTTCGAGGGGAACATCCTGCTGGTGAACGACGAGCACCTTCTGAGCGAGAATTACGTGCCCGAGGGCCTGGTGAACCTCTACGAGCAGCGCCACTCCTTCCGCCTGGCCAGCAGCGACATCTATCTGGCCCGGGAGTGCTACGAGGCAATGGAGCGCATGTTTGCCGCCGCCGAGGCGGAGGACATGAACGGCTTCATCGTCACCAGCGGCTACCGCACCTACGCGCGGCAGGCGGAGATCTTCGCCCAGTCGGAGCCGGGCAAGGCCCAGGAGCCCGGAGCCAGCGAGCACCAGACGGGTCTTGCCTTCGACGTGACCGCCGAGACCAACGGCGGCTTCGAGAGCACGCCCCAGTACGGCTGGCTGATGAACCACGCCCACGAGTACGGCTTCATCCAGCGCTACCCGGCGAACAAGGTGGACGAGACGGGCATCAGCTACGAGCCCTGGCACTACCGCTACGTGGGCGAGGAGGCCGCGACGATCATCCACAAGAAGAACATCACGCTCGAAGAATTTGTCAAAAGGTACTGTGCGTAAACGAAACAGAACCCGGGTTCAGTATATGCCCGGGTTCCGCTTTTCTCAGAACTGCGATTAAAAATGCAGTGTGATAGGTTCGACAGTAGCAATGGTCTCCCAATCATCGGAGTTATAGATCAGCAGATGGAATTCAATTTCCTCCACTTCTTCAAAGGTGGAGATTTCTGCATCGGTGAGATACAGCTCAATCGATCCCTTTTGCTTTTTACCGGACTGCGTGTCGGTAATTCCGAAGCTAGCTACATTCCAGCCGTTGATGCTGGAGCCGTCCGTAAGTATGGAAACTGTAACATCACTGTTGTTTTCAACAACAACCTCCAGATCCAGATACCAGCTGTCCTCGTATCCCCAAACCTCGTGGTTGCCTGTGAGATACATATGTACGCCGTCCTGATCAATCAAGACAGGATTTTCTTCATCTTCAGATGCTTGTGGTTTACGCTTTGCAAGTTCAGCCTGTACACCTTCCAGAATTTCGTATAGTTGTGTATCGTCCATTTCAGCAAAATTGTATTCTTCCGCACAGGCGAATACCGTTGTGAATGACAGAACAAAAATCAACAACAAGGCAAGTCTTCTCATTTTTTATCCTCCTCGTAGCTTTATAAATCTAACATAATTATAACATATTTCGCCCTGTGCGTCAATCACATCTGAACAGATTGAGAATATCAGAATATCTTTCCGCAGGAATCTTACGGATGCAAACTCAGCCGCAGGCCCTTGGGCAGGTGGTTCTTCATCTGACCGTTGCTGGCCTTGCCCCAGCCCAGGGGCATGCCATGCCAGCAGATCCACGTCCAGCCCTTGAGGTTCTCGCAGTCCAGCGCCTCTCCGGCGAGATAGCGCCGCGCCTGCTGATCGTCCAGCTCCATTTTTTGAAGCGGGAGCGATGCGTCCAGCGCCATGGCCAGCGCGTGGGCGGGCTCGATGTAGTTCTTCCCGACGCGCAGCAGGCACAGCCCCGCCGAGGCCAGCTTCACCCCCTTCGTGTCCGGGCACTCCGCCGGGATGGCGTAGAGGTAGTCGCCCAGCCGCACGACCCGCGCCTTCAATTCCTTCGGCAGCGCGCAGACCTCCGCCTCCAGCTGCCCGATCAGCGCGGCGCACTCCCGGTCGATGCGAAACGCGGGAGACTCCCGGCGCTTCCCGGAGCCGGCCTTGTGCAGCTTCGCGGCGAAGTGACCGTCGCCCCGCTGCCTGTGGGGCCAGATGCGGATGCAGCCGTTTTCCGACGCGCCTACACCCGGCAGCTCGAAGTCCTCCGGCGCGAACTCCGGGTGTCGCACGAGGAAGGCCGCGATGGTTTCCTCGTTCTCATTTCGATTGAAGGTGCAGGTGGAGTACACCAGCCGCCCGCCGGGGCGCACAAGCTCCGCCGCGCGGTCGAGGATCTCCGCCTGACGCTTCGCGCAGCCCGCAGGCGATGCGCTCTTCCACTCCGCGCGCGCGTCCGGTTCCCGGCGGAACATGCCCTCGCCGGAGCAGGGCGCGTCGCAGAGCAGCGCGTCGAAATACTCCGGCCAGCGCACGGCCAGTGCGTCCGGGTAGGCGTTGGTCACGGCGGCGTTGCGCACGCCCATGCGCTCCAGGTTCGCCGCCAGCACCTTCGCCCGGGCAGGCTCCGGCTCGTTGGAGATCAGCAGGCCCTCGCCGCCCAGAGCAGAGGCGATCTGGGTGCTCTTGCCTCCGGGTGCGGCGCACAGATCCAATATGCGCTCGCCGGGTTGCGCGTCCAGAATGGCCGCGCTCACCATGGCGCTGGCCTCCTGAAGGTAGAACGCCCCCGCCGCGTGGGCAATTCCCGCACCGGGACGCGCGCCCTCCCGCAGGTAGCGCCCCTCCTTCGCCCAAGGCACCGGGCCGTCGATGAACTCCTCTGCGACCGCCGGAGCATCCTTGCGGAAGGGATTGAGGCGCATCGCCAGCGTCGGCGGCGCTTCCAGCGACGCGAAAAATGCCGGGGCTTCGCATCCCAGCATTTCTTCGATGGCCCGCACAAATTCGCTCGGCAGGGGGATCATGCCTTCACCTCCGGGTCTGTCGGGGTCTCCCCGCTGTCAAAGCACTCCGGCGCGTCCACATACTTCCCCGTCTCCACGGGCATGTCGCGCTTGCGCAGCCGGTCGTAGATCAGCGCGCGGAAGAAGGCGTAGCTCAGGGCGTACACCGGCACGCTCACCAGCATACCCACGAAGCCGAACAGGCCGCCGCCGATGACGATGGCGATCATGATCGACAGCGCCGACACGCCCACGTAGTCGCCCAGGATGTGCGGGCCGATGACGTTGCCGTCCAGCTGCTGCAAAAACAGCACGAACAGCGAGAACCACAGCGCGCTCATGGGGTTGACCAGCAGCAGGATCAGCGCGCAGGGCGCCCAACCGATGAACGGGCCGAAGAAGGGGATGATGTTCGTTACGGCGATGATGCAGCTGATCAGCAGCGCGTATTCCATGCGGAAGATCAGCATGCCCAGGTAGCAGATGATGCCGATGATCAGCGAATCCACCAGCTTGCCGCTGATGAAGCCGGAGAAGATGCGGTTTGCGCGCCGCGTCCAGTAGATCAGCGACTCGATGCGCTCGCGCTTCATCAGCGAATAGCCGATCTTCTTGATCTGCGCGGCCAGATGATCCTTGTCCATCATGATGTAGAAAGCCGTAATCAGGCCCACCAGCAGCTCGTAGACGAAGTTCACGATGGACGAGGAGATCAGGAACAGGTTGTCCAGTAGCATGGTGATGTTCTTGATCTGGCTGGAGACGATGTTTTCCCAGGCAACCACCAGCTCGTCGCCGTCCAGGCTGAGGAAGTCGTACTTCAGCAGCAGCTGGTTCAGACGCTCGGAATTGTCCTTCAGGAACACCGAGATATAGCCCACGATGGAGGTGATGGAGCTGACCAGCTGGGGAACCATGATCTTCATGAAGATGTACACCAGGAATACCAGAAACATCAGCGAAAACAGCGCCGACAGCGCGTGCATTAGCTTGGGATGCTGCTTGCGCTTGAAGAACAGCGGCTGCATCACGCGCTCCGCCGCGCGCTGCACCGGGCCCAGCAGGAACGCGATGGCAAAGCCCACCAGGAAGGGCGACGCCAGCGACGTGAGCGTGCGCACAAAGCCCCATACGGAGCTGAAATTGTAGAGCAGGAAGGCCAGCAGCAGGGCATAGGTGATCAGCCAGATCTTCGGGCCGATGCGCGTTTGCTGATCCTTCGAGAACGGCAGCTTCATTGTACCCTCCTCAAACCGAACATTCGCAGATTTGCTGCGCGGTTGCACAGCCTCCACTTCGATTATACCACGATTCGCGGCCTTCCATCAAGGGAAATTGATCGGCTTGCGGACGCAAATTCCAACTTTTTCCAGACATTTTTGTCCGGGTTATTACCTATTATATAAATCAAATTTTGATGGGCGTGTAAATCATGTCGGGCTTTCATAACCTTCGATTTCCAGACCGAGCTTCATCAGCGCCACCTTCGCATCGATGTTGCCCCGAAGGAATTCACGCACAATCGGCGCAGCGTCTCCGCGCGAATGTTCGGAAAATGCATCCGGCACGGCCAGTGCCCGGCTCCGCAGCAGCGCCTCCATGGGCGCATAGGCGGAGTAGGAGGAATAAAGCTGAACATCCGTCACCGCAAAGCCGCCAATGTCCGCAAGCTTCTTCTGGCAGTCCTCGCTCAGCAGGTACGCGGCGAACTCCGCAGCCAGCGCCTCCCGCTGCGCACCGCTTTCGTCCGATTGACCCACCACGCCCAGCAGAAGCAGCTGATCTGCGCAGGAAACCTCGCCCGTCGCCGCGCAGGCCCAGTCCGGCCCCCGCCCCGCGTCCCGCAGCCGGATCAGCCGCGCCAGCTCCGCCTGGGTCACGATCAGGTACGGCAGCTCGCCGTTGATGAACGCCGTCAGCGCGCTCTCCGACTGGTTCAGCTCCACACCGGACTGAGCCATCGCCGGGAGCCCCAGATCCAACCCGGGATCCGGCAGCGCGATTTCCTCACCCCCATCTGACTCCCCGCTCAGCAGCGCCACCGCCGCTGCACTGAAGCTGCGGCCGCAGACGTCCGGCAGGAGCGTCAGCGCATCCAGATCATCGATGGTCGGCGCACCGTCGCACAGCGCGCGGTTGTACACCCAGATGTAGCCGCCTATCGCCACCGGCAGCGCGCGATCCGAACCGCAGTTCACCGCTGCCTGTGCATCGAGTGGCAGCAGCCGCGCAGCATCCACCTGAACGCCCGGGGAGAACAGCACCAGCTCCGGCGGACGGATGCCGCTGTCGGTCAGGTTGGCCACCGCAGCCGCGTCCACCTCCGTGAACTCCAGGTACACGCCCTCGTGCCGCTTCTCGAAGCCCGCCGCGCAGGCGTTCAGCCAGCGCACAAAGCTGCCGCCGCACGACCACTCGGAGGAGATCCAGCCCCGCAGCACGCCGTTCCAGCCCGCGTACTTTTTTTCCACGTAGGGCTGGGAATCCGCCGGAAGCCGGGGGAAGATGCGCGCCGCAGCGACGATCAGCGCCAGTACACATATCAGACATAATAGTTGTAAGGATTTTCGCACGGAACCACCCCTCAGACAGCCTATGAGACCTCTCAAAAAATAATTTCAAAAAAAGTGAAAAAAGGGGTTGACAAACGTATCACCCTTTGCTATAATATTTAACGTTGTCGCGAGAACAACGGTTCACAACGATGACGACGATCCTTGAAAACGAT
>JBJEJN010000070.1:0-2940 GCA_051878085.1 Aristaeellaceae bacterium
ACTTCGATATCAGCCACCTGAAGTACAACAAGGTCATCATCCTCTCGGACGCGGACCAGGACGGCGCGCACATCCGCGCGATCCTGCTGACCTTCTTCTTCCGCTACATGAAGGAGCTGATCACCGACGGCCACGTCTACATCGGCATGCCGCCGCTGTACCGCGTGGCCAAGGGAGGCGACGTGACCTACTGCTACGACGACAGGGCGCTGGAGCAGACGCTGAAGAAGGTGGGGAAGAACTACACCCTTCAGCGCTACAAGGGCCTGGGCGAGATGAACCCGGAGCAGCTGTGGGAAACCACGATGAACCCCGAGGGCCGCAGACTGGTGCAGGTGACCATCGAGGACTTCGCCGAGGTGGAGCGCCGCGTGACGATCCTGATGGGCGACAAGGTGGAGCCCCGCCGCGCCTACATCAGCGAATTTGCGGACTTCAACAAGGTGGACAACTTCCAGCCCGTCACGGGCGCGAACGAGGCGTAAAGGAGAGAACCCATGGCGTCCAGAAAGAAGGATAAGGACAATCAGAAAGTGATCCGAACGGAGGAGATCATCCAGAAGACGATGGAGGACGTGATGCACGACTCCATGATCCCCTATTCGGAGCACGTCATACTGGAGCGCGCGCTGCCGCGGGTGGAGGACGGCCTGAAGCCCGTGCAGCGGCGCATCCTCTACACCATGCACGAGCTAGGCAACACCCCGGACAAGCCGCACCGCAAGTGCGCGCGCATCGTGGGCGACTGCCTGGGTAAGTACCATCCCCACGGCGACTCCTCCGTCTACGACGCGCTGACCCGCATGGCCCAGCCCTTCGTGATGCGGGGCATGCTGGTGGACGGCCACGGCAACTTCGGCTCCATCGACGGCGACAGCCCGGCGGCGATGCGCTACACCGAGGCCCGCATGACGGAGCTGGCCATGGTCATGCTGCGGGACATCGACAAGGACACGGTGGACTTCCACCTGAACTTCGACGACACTCAGCGCGAGCCCGACCTGCTGCCCGGCAGGTATCCGAACCTGCTGGTCAACGGCGCAAGCGGCATCGCGGTGGGTCTGGCCACGAACATCCCGCCCCACAACCTGGGCGAGGCCATCGACGGAACCATCGCACTGATCGACAATCCCAAGCTCAGCACCCGGGAGCTGATGCAGTACATCCCCGCACCGGACTTTCCCACCGGCGGCATCCTTGCGGGGGACGGGGAGCTTCTGCAGGCCTATGAGACGGGCCGCGGCAAGCTCCAGGTGCGCGCGAAGGTGCACATCGAGGACGGAACCGCCGGCCGCAAGCTGATCGTGATGGACGAGATGCCCTATCAGGTGAACAAGGCGGCGCTGCTGGAGAAGATTCTGCGCGTCAGCGAGGAGAAGAAGAACCTGTTCTCCGGCATCTACGACATCCGCGACGAGTCCGACCGCATGGGCATGCGCGCCGTGGTCGAGGTCAAGAAGGACGTGGACGTGGACAAGCTGCTCACCGCGCTCTACAAGTATTCCGACATGCAGGTCACCTTCGGCGTGAACATGGTGGCCATCGCCGGGGGCAAGCCGGTGCAGATGGGCCTGAAGCGGATGCTGGAATACTACATCGAGCACCAGAAGAACGTGGTCACCCGCCGCACGAAGTACGAGCTGGCCCAGGCCGAGGCCCGCGCCCACATTCTGGAGGGCCTGATCATCGCCGTGGACAACCTGGACGAGGTGATCCGGCTGATCCGCTCCAGCAAGACCCCCAAGGAGGCCAAGGTCAAGCTGGTGGAGCGCTTCCGGCTCACCGAGATTCAGGCCCAGGCCATCCTGGACATGCGGCTTCAGCGCCTGACGAACCTCGAAGTGGTGAACCTCCGTCAGGAGTACGCCGAGCTGTGCAAGAAGATTGCGGGCTACAAGGCGATCCTTGGGAGCGAAAAGAAGCTGATGAACGTGATCAAGAAGGAGCTGCTGGAGGTGCGCGAGAGGCACGCCGACGCGCGGCGCACCCAGATCGTGCCCAGCTTCGACGCGCTGGTGATCGAGGAGGAGATCGCGCAGCCGGACGAGATGCGCGTGCTGCTGACCCGCAACGGCTTCATCAAGCGCATGGCCCCCAAGGCCTGCGAGAAGGCCGTATCCGGCGGCGAGTTCAACGATCCGCCGAGCCGCATCATCGAATGCATGAGCAACGAAAAGCTGCTGTTCTTCACCGATCTGGGCAACTGCTACGCCGTGGGCGTGGACCAGATTCCCGAGGCCCGGGCCAAGGAGCGCGGACTTCCGCCGGGAGGACTGCTGGCGGGCCTGGAGAAGGACGAAAAGCTGGTGGGCGTGCTTCCGGCGGGCGACTGGAGCGGCGAGGTTCTGCTGGCCACCGCGTGCGGCATGATCAAGCGCACATCTCTCTCCGATCTGAACGTGCGCAAGGGCCGCTACGCCGCCATCACCCTCAAGGGCGACGACCGCCTGCTGTGCGCGCTGAACCCCGCGGAGGGGAAGGGCGTGCTGCTGGTGACCCGGCAGGGCATGGCGATCCACTTCGCAGTGGAGGAGGTCTCCCTGGTGGGACGCACCGCCGCAGGCGTGAAGGCGATGAACCTGTCCGAAGGCGACCGCGTGGCCCACGCCTTCGTGCACAACAGCGAGGGCGAGGTCGTGCTGGCCACGGACATGGGCTATCTCAAGCGCTGCCTACTGGTGGACTTCGACCGTCAGGCGCGCGGCGGCAAGGGCTTGAAGTGCATCACGCTGCTGAAAAACGGCGTGAATGGCAGCTGCATCGCCGGTGCGCTGATGGTGACCGATCCCTACAGCTTTCGCGTGGTGCAGAAGAGCGGCACGGCCACGGAGTTCAACACCGAGGATGTGGGCATCGAGACCCGCGCCGGAAAGGGTCAGCCCTACGTGGTGATCGTCATGGGCGACGTGGTCACGGCCCTCCAGCGCTGACAATTCAATA
>JBJEJN010000071.1:0-15022 GCA_051878085.1 Aristaeellaceae bacterium
TAAGCCCTTATAGGGCTTGTTCAAACCACCCGTTCAACGGGTGGTTATGACTTGCATCTGCACGGAAGACTCAGCAGTACAGGGTGGTGTAGCGCGAGGAAACCCAGCCGACGGTGCCGTTGTAGTAGATGTAATCCCAGCGCACGCCGCGCCAGTCGAATTCGCTGTAGCCGCAGTAGATCGCGCAGGTGCCCTGGTCGAGGCAGTCGATGGCGAAGCCTTCGAGGCAAGGTGCGGTGCGGATGTAGCTGCTGCCCTCGGAGGCATACACGGTGCCGCAGTTCTGGAGATAGACGACGTTGTAGCCCATACCATCACAGGCGAGTGCAGTTCCGGCCAGCAGGGACAGGGTCAGGATCATTGCAACGAGGATCTTCAAGGTCTTTTTCATGGTTTTCTCTCCTTTTCATGTCTCTCTTCGATGTTGTGGGATGGCGGTTTGTTGTCTGCCGCTTCCCTGTTACGAGTATATTGTAGCTCCAACTTTTCTAATATACAATATGATATAGCGGATTAATTGTCTACATTTATGAATAAATCGGTAAAATGTGTCAATCATTTAGACGCCGGTCTATGCCGGGCGGATGACCCTGCGATTCAGGCGCTGGCAAGCAGCTGATTGACGGCCTCCTCAATGGCGCCGTATTCCCGTTCAAACCATTCCAGCTTCTGCTCGGCCAGCTTCCTGCCCTCACGAATCATGATGATCTGATCGGAGACGCTCTTGCAGAAGCTCATGTCGTGGGTGGCGATCAGGATCGTCTTTCCCTCCCGGGCGAGGCTGCGGAGCACATCCACAATCCGATGAATGGCCATGATGTCCAGGCCGTTGGTGGGCTCGTCCAGGATCAGTATCTCCGGATGGAAGATTTCCATATAGCTCAGGCAGAGTCGTTGGATCATGCCGCGGGAATAATCCTTGGCGAGCGTGTCCCGGCGCTCGTAGAGCCCGTATTTTTCAAGGATGGCTTCCGCACGTTCCCTGGACAGCTTCACGCCGTAAAGCGCGCTCATGTACTCCAGATTCTCCCGGCCCGTCAGGTAGCCCACGGCCAGCGGATCATCGGGGATATAGAGGAACTTGCGGCGCAGCGCAGCGCTGTAAGGCAGCGCGCAGGGTTCGCCATTGATGGAGATCGTGCCGGAATCGCTCTTGAGGATGCCGAGGATGCTTTTGATGAAGGTGGTCTTGCCGGAGCCGTTGGGCCCCAGAATCGTCGTGATGGAATTCGGCTGCAGCGCGACCGAAAAATCAGTGAGGACGTGATGGTCGCCATAGGACTTGTTCAGCGCATGAACTTCAAGAATTGCGGACATGATGAGCCCTCCTTTGGAACGATTTATAGCGTTTTACAGCAGCTGAAAGGCGAGATTCGCGGCGCCGGCCAGCGCTCCCATCGTCAGAACGCCGGCGACGGGCCGGTTGGTCTGTCTGCGCCGCAGATAGTTCAGGCCGTAGGGCACGGCGCAGCTGAGCGCGGAGACAATTGCGGCGATGGCGATGTGATTCTCCACCAGAGTTTGCGTCTTTAAGGCAAAGACCGCGAAGAAGAGATACTTCAGGGTCTCCGCCAGCAGAAAGGGAAAGGTGACGTCTACGGTTTCCAGGATGCGGGTCTTTTCCGGGAGCCTACGGCAGCGCTCCTGAAGCCGGACCGCGCCATGAATTAGCAGCACTGAAACGGAAAAGGCCAGACAGCTGGTGAGAAAGCTCAGCGGTCCCTGCAGGAATCGGGATTTGAGCACCTGAATGTTCCCCAGAGAGGCCTTGTACTGATCCAGGCTCATGCCCAGATCCTTCCCGCGGTACGCTTCCTCAAAGGCCTCGTCCTCGGTGACCGCGGTCATGATTTCGCCCAGCTCGTCCACCGGAGTGGCCGACATGCCTTCATATACCACGGCGTAGCAGTATACGGCCACAACCAGCGCCAGCAGTATGAGCCATTTGTTGCACAGGATCTTCGTTACGCGTTTCATATGGATGCTCCTCGCTTCTGTATTGTGTGCTTCCCTTGCACACCCATATTCTATATCTGAGCGATCTAAAATACAATTCATGTATGCGTTGTTTGAGTCTATATTTATCACATAACGATTGTATCATGTCTACTTATTTGAATGTCATCCAAGTTTCATGGATATGTTGGCTTCAATGACGGCTGCCAGAAGCAGCGCGGCGGCGCAGGCCAGCGCGGCGACGCACAGGTATCTGCCCAGCTGCCTTGCGAGTGCCCGGCGGCTGCGCTCGGGGCAGCGCAACCGCCGGCCGATGTAAATCCAGGGCAGCGCGCCGAAAGATACGGCGATCAGGATTACGGGGATCTCCAGCCAGCCGTGGGGCAGGATGGATCGCAGGATCCATTTCGTGCCGAACTGGCGAGCGGCAATGCAGGCGAAGCTGCCCAGGGCATAGCCGTTCATCAGCCCGGAAATCAGATTGGGAATGCCCAGCAGGAACGCGCCCAGCACATTCATGCCCAGCATGGCGAGGTTGTTGCGGTAGATGTCCATGGCGGGTATGGCGTTTTCCACCGCGATGGCGTCGCCGCCGTCCGAGCGCTGCAGCGCATAACCTGCGCAGGCGGAGGCGAGGATCAGCGCCAGCGCCAGCAGCCAAGCTATGCAGACGCTCCTTTTCAGCGAATCACGCTGCGATGCCTTGATATTCTCCATAGAAGTGCGCATCTCCCTTCCTGATTTTGCGGGTGTAGATCATCGCCAGAAGTCCGCAGATCCCCGCATAGATGGCGACGATATCGAATTGCGCCGCGCCCATGGGCATCAGCTCCAGCAGGGTCAGGGGTAGGATCAGCAGCATCTCCAGGCCGGTGCAAAGGACCTGCAATACCAGGCCGGAACTGGATCTGGGCCGGTTGAGATCGTTGCAATAGGACGTGCCCTTGACCAGATAATAGGCGCTGATGCAGCTGATCGCCGCGCAGTCTGCCGCGCCCAGCGCCAGCGCGAGCAGCGTCGCCAGGGCGCCCTGTCCCAGGATGAGCGCCATTGCCAGCGCTTCGGCGAGGGTGAGCGACGCAGCGATGACCAGGCTGCCCCGCAGGCGCTGCAGCTGCACCTCCGAAATCCGCCGCCCGCTGAGCACATAGGCGATGATCATGCCGCCCTCATAGCCCATGGTCATCTGCCGCTCAAACAGCTTCGCATTGCTGGAGGCGATCATGTGGGTCAACATCCACAGCGTCAGCGAACCGCGCAGCGGAACGGGAAGTATGCCCGTCCGGAGCAGCGCCGCCGTCAGCAGGGCGGTCAGCGCGGGCATGAGCATGCGGCCCAGGAAGGCCCGGCGCTCCTTCGGGGAGTGAAGGATGCCCTGCAAATCCCGGCGGGTGACGTCGTTTGCCCGGCGGAGCAGGCGCTCCATCCGGGCGGAAATGCCCAGCGTGACCTCCGCGTTCTTCGAGCCGCAGTCCGTCGACTGTCCGCACAGCTGGATCAGCTTGACCAGAATCAGCGCACCGGCGAGTCCCAGCGCGATCCAGGCGCAATTGCGCACGTAGAAGCTGCAGGCTCCGCAAAGCAGACGGCTCCAGTCCAGTTGCCTTTGTATCGTCCAGGCGCAGACGCCCAGGAGCGCGGCCAACCCGGGATACTTCAGCCACTTCAGCTTCCCACCGATGTCCAGCAGCAGTGCACGCACATTCTGCATCAGGCAGAACGCCAGCATGGCGCAGAGTGCGTGCACAAAGACGATCCCGCCGCTGTATCCTGAGAGGAGAAGGATGGCGAGCAGGTAGCCGCTGACCGCCCCGTACACCAGCGCGGAGGCAAAGAGCAGCTTCTCGAGCTTGACAAAGCGGAGGCTTCGGTAGTGCATGGGCAGGGTGCGCAGCGCCTGGGTCTTTTCGCCGGAGGTGAGCTCGATCGCGTTCCTCTTGTTGAAAATGAGTCCGCCCAGGAGCAGGCTTACCGCGAAGTGGGCTGTCAGCACGAGCTCCATGGATAGGCCGGTCAGACGCAGATAGCCCAGCACGGCGCTCATGAGAACCGCAAAGGCAACCAGGAGTATGCGTTCCACGGCGTTCAGGGAAATGGTGGAAGAAAGCTGCCGCAGACTGGCGCGAATCTCCAGCCGCATGGCACAAAATAGGTTTTTCATGGGGCACATCCCTCCGATCTCAACCCGCTTGTCAAAATCATGGGGGCAACCTGCAGAAAGGCCGCCCCCATCCGACGCGTCGCTTACCAGGCGACGAACTTGCTCTTGCCAAGATTCAGCTTCTTCTTGAAGGCAAACAGGCCGATTGCCAGCGCTGCGGTTACGACCAGTCCTGCCAGACCCGCGACGCCCGCCGCGACCGCTGCCTTTTTCAGAAGGGCGGCGATTGTGATCCATCCGTATTCCACAGCGCTCACGCCACCCAGATACGTCCATGCGAATGCTGCGATAGATGCCGCGATGCTTCCGCTGATGCCAACCTTCTTCAGTACGCCAGTGAGTTTAAACATAATCATTCTCTCCTTTTTCTTCTTGATTTTGTGGTCGATGTGTTTCGATGGTCCGGAGCGCATCCTGAACGGTTTTTTCGTTCCCCCTTCCCCCTCGTCCGTCACTGCATTGCGCTCTCCTTGGTACGCTCTTATTGTATATCTGACATATCTAATTTTCAATATAATAGATGGATTATAAAGTCTATTATTTTATAAATATACTTTGAAAATGTCTATTTTTATGAATGATCGTCAAATTTCAAGCTGTTCCGGCGGGAATTAATTTTGCTTGACTTTGGAATTGTTCGCTGTTATGATGGAAAAAAGCGAAATGGAAGAGGCGCAGCTTATGAACGCGAGTTGGCATGTGGACAATCTGAGCGATCTGTTCTTCGCACTGTTTAAGGCAGATGAACAGCGCGAACCCGTCATCAAGGGCAGGCAGCGCATGAACCGGGAGGATTACTTCACCCTGTTTTTCCCCGATGCGCTGTGCAGGGAATACCTGTCAAAGACCAAATCCAACCTCACGTGGTTTTTCAACAGCGACAGCAAAAACAAGGGCATCAAGCACGCGCTGATGGACGCGATCCGGAAGAACTGCCGGCAGGTCGTGGATGAGGTGCATCAGAAGTGCATGAACGTGCTCTGGCCCCGGGGACAGCATCCATCCTTCGATCGCGAGGCCCTCTATGATGTGCTGCGCCGCATTCACGTCCGTCCGGCGATGAACGCCCGGCTTCATATTCTGGAGGCTTCTTCAGACGCGCAGGCCGGATCCCTTCTGCGGGATTTTTTTGAGGCGGATCCCTCCGCCGCGCTCGCGCGCGTCATCCTGACCCTGTCCGTTCAGCCTGACGCCGACGAGGAGATGCTGTCCTGGATATGGAATGTGCGCAATCAGGACATGTCCCTGAGCTTTCTCGCTCGGGAGAGCGACTTCGAAGGGCAGATGCGCTACGGCAAGCTGCTCTATCTCAACGGGGATCATGTGCAGGCATACCGCGTGTTCGAGGGCGTGGCGAAGAAGCTGAACCGCAGCGCCGAAACGACGGAGGAATCCGGCATGTATTGCCGCATGGCGGAGATGCTGTTGACCGGAGATGGCCACTATCTGGATCAGAATCTGGCCGTCGAATACCTGCGCAAGGCCTTGTGGGAGGGCAATCCCGAGAGCTATCATCGCCTTTCGCAGAACCTGGCGGGCGATGAGGCGCGCGCCCTGCTGGAGAAGGCAGCCTCTCTGGGCTATGGCCCGGCGCTGCGGGAGCTGGGAAACGCCTGGTTTGGCGGCAGCCAGCGGCTGAATTGCACCCAAAACCTGGAAAACGCCCGCCGATGTTTTCAGCAGGCGCTCTCCATAGATGGAGCGGACGGGGCGTATTGCGCGTATATGCTGGGCCGCGTCTATGAGATCCGTCAGGACATGGATTCGGCGATCAACAGCTTCCGGCTCGCCCGGGAAAAGGGCAGCGCGGAGGCTGCCGAAAAGCTGGCGCGGATGAACTGGACGGACTCCTTCGCCCGGGAGGAAACACCGGAGGAAGCGCTCGAGGAAGCCCATCCGCTGCGCTATGTTCTGATGAACGAGTTCAGCGGCGACAACATCATCTTTGGCAACAGCCTGCGGGGGCCCTGGCATTGGACGCTTTGCACGGCACGCGAGCCTGCGGAGCCGCTGCAGAGCGGCGTGGAGCGCGTACTGGAGGCGCGCCGGGATATTGCCGGAGCGCTCGAGGCGCTGGCAGAGCGGATCTTCGCGCAGGATGCGCAGGATTTCCCACAGTTGACCATCGCTCTGCTCTCCGCAAACGCGCAGGATAACCTGTATCAGTGCATCGCCGCACTGCAGACGCTGAAAAGGCTGGCTGCGCGCCTGGGCGAGCGGCGCTGGGAATTGGTGGACGCCGTTTCCATCTATGTGGAAGCGGAGCACGATTACGCCGCGCTGATGCTGGACGCGGCATTCGAAGGCATGCCCGGGCTCTATTTTCGCGTTCGCCTGTGCGATCCCGCGCAGGACAGCGCCGACCAGCTGTTTTCCACCGCGCCGAGCTTTCTGCCCTGTCTGCGGGATCCGGAGATCCGGAGCATCCGCATGGTCATCCTGGGCACGTCGGAGCTGGCGATGGCCATCCTACGGCGAGCCATCTCCCTGCCCATCCGGGGCGATCACGAGATGTCCATCGCCGTATTCGGGGAGGGCGCCGAACGCATGCGGCAGCGCTTCCTGGCCCTGTGCCCGGGCATCGCCAGCGCCGCGCCCACGGTGTTCCGCACGGTTCCCCAGTTCTTTGAATGTGATCTGCAAAACGGAGGCCTGGACGCCCTGCTGCGCGCGCATCGGGAGCGGCAGGCCGGTCAGGAGGGGGACTGCCCGGATGCGGATGCGCTCTGTCAGGGCAACTACTATGTGGCAGCTACGGAGGACGATGCTCTGAACATACGCATCGGCGCGGGACTGCGCGGCGCGCTGCTGAAGCTGACGCCCAGCTTTACGAACCTGCCCTTCATTGCGGTGCATGTGCGCAACCCCATGGCTTCCTGGCTGGCGGAAAACATCGTCGCGACGCCCCAGGCGGAGCAGAGCAATCCCTACGGCCAATACAACCTGTACTGCTTTGGTGCAGCGACGCTCTACACGCCCGGCAGGCTCACGTGCGATCCGGTGGAGCGCCGCGCGAAGGCCATCCATCTGCAATACGCCGATTCTGCGGATGAAGCGAGCCGCCGCAGCGCGCTTGCATCCTATTACAGGCGGCAATACAATCGGGACAGCTCCCGGGCGACGGCGCAGTATCTGATTTATCATCTGTTTCTGGCGGGAATTGTGCTCCCCAACTGGCAGCTGTACGGCTCGCCGGAGCAGGAGGCGCTGCTGGGTGAAGCCTATGCCGAATGGCTTTCCTCCGACGCGCATCTGGAGGCCGCCGCGCAGGCGGAGCATGTGCGATGGAACTGCTTTATGCTCTCCACCGGCTGGGAATCGGCGACGCCGCTTCAGGTGGCCGCCTACGTCCAGCGGGGCAATCCGGGGCAGCAGCTCTATCTGGCAAAGCTGCATCCGTTCCTGTGCGACTGGCAGAGCTTGCAGTCCGGTGCGCTCATTCGGGAGGTAGAAGAAGCAATCCACAGCCGCATGCCTGAGAAGCGCGTCTATGATCCCAGGAAAGCGGATGTGGATGCGGTGAAAAATGTGGCGGTCAATCTGTCCGCCTGCCTGAATCCGGATTGGAAGGCGTGATGTCAAAGCCGAGCTGCAGGATCATCTGCAAGGTTTGATGGGCGATGGTCTGATCGTAGCGGCGCTCCTCCTCGGGGAGCGCTTCGTAGGAGGTCAGGCAGGGGGTCTGCTTCAATTCGTCGTTTCGGGAGGGGCCGTAGCTCCAACCGTTCTGGATGCGGGCCTGCGCCCAGATCTCATGGATGCTTCGGGCCAGTTGCTCCGACAGGCGCTCCAGCACTGGCGTGAGCTGGATCCCGGACAGATCCGGAGGCTGCGGAATCCACGCACCGGAATCCTCATGCGGATGGTTCAAGCCGGTATTCCTTCCTTTCTTTTATTTTTGAACGTCAGCGCGTTCGGGATGCGTACAGTATAGCAGGATGAGCTCTAATTTTCAATTCTATCCGCGCTTATACGGGTCTATTTTTTAAGCCGGAATGCTAATTAATTTCGGGACTTGTGTTTCGATTGGAAATACGGTAAACTATGGCATGGGACCCTCGCCGTCAGGCGGGGGGACGGAAGAAGGGGAGTGCCTCCATGGCCTGTTCAGTTTTGCCCTACGAGGGGAAAGAGCCATATATCTTCGTGAGCTACAGCCACAGCGATGCTTCCAGGGTGCTTCCCATCCTGGAGGTGCTGGAGAAGCGCGGCTTCAGAATCTGGTTCGACAAGGGAATTGAGCTTGGCACGGAATGGTCGGAATCCATCGCGGAGCATTTGAGCGCCTGCACGGTCTGCATGGCGTTCATTTCCAACAGTTCTGTGCAATCCGTGAACTGCCGCCAGGAGATCGGATATGCCATCAAGCAGAAGAAGGGCGTCCTGTCGGTCTTTCTGGAGAATACCGATCTGAGCATGGGCCTGGACATGCAGCTGTCGGCCTATCAGCAGATCCATACCAACCAGTATTCCGATAAAAACCGGTTCTATGCGCGGCTGGAGGGCACGCCGGTGCTCCAGCCCTGCAGGCGCAAGGAGGAAGCCGGAGAAAGCGTTGGCGCCCGTTCCGCCGCCCGAAAGCGGAAGCGCGCCGCCTGGATCGCCGCTGCGGCAGTTGTGATTCTTGCGCTTGTGGGTGCCGGCCTGTGGGTCTGGCTGGGCGAAAGCGATGAGAAGGCCCCGGCCGAGACGCCCCTGCCGCCCTATCATGTGATCCTGACCGCCGATGAAGACTGCCCGGTGAAGGATTTCAACAGCGCCGTGAACATTCTGCGGGGCCGCCTGGATACATTTGCGGACGGCGCGGCCTATGAGATGGCGGTGGAGGGCGACCAGATTGAGCTGCGGCTGCCCCGGGAGCTGTTCGGCGACCTCGAGCTGTCCCAGGCGCTGAAGTGTTACTTTTCCCGCTCGATTGAGCTTTTCGCCTTTAATCTGAACGACAACGCGCAGCGCATCGCTCTGAGCAGGGAGGACCTGGCCAGAGTCAGCCTGAAGAGTGGCGCCATTGAAGGCATGGACGCCGAGGCCCTGGGCATTGCGCAGCAATCCTATCCCTACATTGAGATCGAGCTCACCGATGAATGCGCCGGTCGGATTCGCGAGGAAATTGAATCCTGGGGCGAGGATTTGAGCTTTGCCCAGGATATGCAGATGAGCAGCTGGTATTATTATTACACCTATCCGACGGGGGATGGCAAGACCTTTCGCATCCTGGATACGGATTTTTCCGGCCGGTATGCAGAGGTGCTGGTCTACAACCTGACCCACGACAGCTATGCATACAGTTTCTATTACACCATCCTTCTGGACGACGTACAGTGGGAGGATGCCGGCGCCTCCTCTGCGGGCCAGAACCAGTGCGCCGGTGACGAATTCACGGAAGCGTCCGCAACGGTGGCCTTCCTGTCCTCCAAGGGCGCGCTCTCCGGCGGCGAGATGCTGGATTCGCTGGCGGTGTTCAAGGCGCGGCTGGATGTTCTGGGGCAGCCCTACGCCATCGGCCAGAGAGAAGGCGATAACGATATGATTTACATCAAAACGGGCATTGACCACCTGGGCACGGAGATCATGGAGCTGCTGAGCACAGACAGCACCAGCTTTCAGCTGCGCGCCGCTGAGATGTACGAGGATTTCTCATCTGCATCGTTCAAGACGGTCGAGCTGGGAGACGGGCGCTATGGGCTCCGGATCCGATTCAAGGAGAGCGATCTGGAAAAGATCCGGGAATTCCTCGCCTATGCCGCTGAGAACGGCGGCGAAGTTACCCTGGTAATGGACAACATCTCCATATGCGCAGGGTCGATTGAAGCGGTTTCCGAGGATGGAACCCTGACGCTGGATCGCCTGCTGTTTGAATTGGATGGGCATATCCGGGAGGACAACGCATGGGTTTTGCGCCTGCTGGAGTGCATCGCCAACGAGCGGAATCTGCCCGTGCATTTCATCGTGGACAGTTGTCAGTTCAATGCGGGCGCGGACGGAGCCGTGCCGACGGAGGAGGATCTCGGCATGCAAAACCAGACGCTCAATGTGTATCAACATGATTTTGCAAACACGGTGACGGAGATTTGTCCCGATGCCGAAATATGGTTCGAGGGCACGGGAGCCTGCGTGCTGCTCAACCTGGCCGTCGATCCGACCCTTCCGGAACAGGGCACATCCATGGCCCACGCCATCTACGATCAGGCCGACTTTGAGGGAGGCTCCCTCGAGTCTCTTGCAATCTACCTGATGGACGAGGATAATTCGGTCTGGGAGCGCGCGCGAATCTTCTTCAGGAAGGATTACGCCGATTATTCCTATAGCCGCGATCTTCCGGACAGGATGTTCACCTATGTCCACGGAATTTTCACAAATGGCCGCCTGGAGCCCTTCAAAGCGGCGTTTGAGGAAATTGTCTCCAGTGATCCCTTCTATTTGAGCCTGACCCAGTCCGATACCGCCTGGAATTTTTCCTGGCATTAGCCTGACTGCGCTGCCGGTCGGCCGTTGAATACCAGTGTCAGCCTTTGGCGGGATCGCAGGGACTGCCTTCTCAGGATTCTTCGCTCCATATAAATGAACAGACCTCAAAGTCGAAAGACTTTGAGGTCTGTATTTGCGTTGCCTTTAGTGGATAAGCGATTTTGCGCCAGAGGCGCTGCTCAATATCGCACCAAAACAGCTGTTGTCGCTGTGCAAAGGCTGTTATCGTGTTTTTTGCAAGTATTAGTCAGCTTTCCTTTCTCCCTGAGCACCTGTATCACCGTTTCGTCTACATGGATCACGCGCTGCCTCAGCAGTTCGCTTCGGACTCGTTTCCAGAAGGGCCTCGGGTACAGATCCGCCACCTGTATCACCCAGTTGGACATCCTGCTGCGCTTCAGCTCCACGCCCAGGAGCTTCCACATCTGCTCCTGCCGGTACAGGGGCATGGCGTCTGCGTACTTCTTCAGCAGCACATCGGTGACAACGGGGACGGAAGCGTAGCTGTGCGCTAGCAGGGGCGGCGGCATGACTGGCTCGAACACCTCCGAATCGCCGGTTTCCTGTTCAAGCTCCCGGTCTGCGTACACTTTCCGGTAATGCCTCACGGCCTTCGCCTTCGACCGTTCCAGCACCAGCTCCGTGCGGACATACTCCTGCCTGATGTAGAATTGCGGATGTGGGTCTATGTATCCGCAAAGCGCGCGGATGTGTAGCTGCGCTGCTTTGAATACCGGGAGAGCCGCAGCGTAGACTGTGCCAGAGCGTTCCTCGACGGCTTCAGCGGCGTGCTGATCACGGACGGATACAGCGGCTACAACAAGGCTCGGGGCACGGTTCGGGCAGGCTGCTGGGCGCACATGCTGATGATCTGCTCCCCTGGTCAGATGAAATGAAGCCGTGGTTCTCGGCGGTGTGAGTGCCGGGAACCACGACTTTTCTGTATCAGGGGATTATTGAGCGCTTACATCATTTCGCCGTAGAAACGCACGTACTGTGCGCCCTCCGGGGCCTTGGAACGGAAAGTGACAATGTATCCAACGATGGAGGCAAAGTCTTTCACCACAGTTCGTCAACATGGCGTCAATTCCGCTTGGGCCACGTCCTCGCCAGCATTGGCAAGGTCACCTGCCGCAGCAGGGTACAGAGCACGAGCGGCAAGATGTGCAATTACTTTTATCCCCTCTTTTGTACTGAAGGGACAAGATACACTTCGCTTACCAAGTATTACTTCCACAGCGTAGTGGTCACAAAGTCGCGGAGAGCCTGCGGCCAAGTAAACCAGTCGTGGCCACCCTCAAACACGTTCAGACCGACGTATTCCACATCGACGGTTTTCAGATAGACGCTGAAGGGCGACATGGGAATCTGGCCGGCCTGGAATGCAGAGGCAAATGTATGATCCGCATAGCCGACAGCCAGATACAGCGTGGGCTGGTTTAACGCCACGGCATCCAAGATCGAATAATTCGCGGAGGGATGGCCGACGCTGAACACGCCGAAATAGGCGAACTGATCCGAGGCCAATTGATACGCCGCATAAGTCACCTTGCCGCCCATGGAAAGTCCGGCAAAAGCACGGCCGGAAACTTCCGTGGAAACGTTGTAGTTTGCCTCCATGTAGGGAATCGTGTATTCCAGTACATTGCTGACCCTTTCCTCGTCGGAACCGGCGGAGATATCGGGCGTGACGATAATGAAGGGTTCCGTTTCGCCGGAAGCGATGAGCCGGTCGAGTATGTTATTGGCGTTGCCCTAGTGGAACCAGTCGCCCTCCTCGCCGCCGCCGCCGTGGCACAGATAGAGCACCTTATAGGGTTCTTCGCGCTGCGCATCATAATCGGCGGGCGGATAGATCATCATCTGCTGGAGGTTGGATTCCGCGCCCTCGTACTGAAGGCCCTCATACTCCGCCCAAAGAATCTCGCCACGCGCGGATTCATCTTCAATGGGCATGACAAACGTCCAGTCATCGGATTCCGCCTGCTTATCGGCATCATAGGGTACATAAAACTGGCTTCGCGTCTGGGAAGCGCCCAGAGCATTCACAGCGGGTACGTTTGCCGGGTCAGTGATCGTTTCCTCATTGCCCTCTTGGTCGGTAACCACATACTGGTAGAGATAGGAACCGGCCGGAAGATCCACACGAATACTCCAAATTCCCGTTTCCTCATCCAGCGTCATATCTGCCACATAGCCTGCATCACCATAGCGGGCAGCGCCGCTTTCCCAAGTTTCGGGTGTAAGCAGATGTTCCGGGTCGATGATATTGCCATCCGGGTTCAGGCGACCAGCAGAGAGCGCGTAAATGTCGCCGGGACGATAGAATGTAAATCCGCCCATGATTTGTACGTTGGCTGCATCGGCATTTTCATAGGTGAATGTGGCCGTATAACCCGTCGCAGCATCGGGATTCGCTCCACGGTAACGCCTGTTTCCGCCAGCGCCACAGGTATGGCCAGAAACTTTGTCTTTCCTTGTTGCATCATGTTAAAACCTCATTAATTTTACACGCTTCCAGCGTGTTTTGTCCCCATTTGGCAGCTGCCTGCCGCCACAACGTTGCCTGCCGCTCAACGCCAGTAACATACCTGTGCACATTTCTTGAGCATGGCGAAATTGAAATCAGCAACAACCAGGTCGAAAATGTCATCCGTCCGTTTGTCGCTGGACGGAAGGGATGGCTCTTCATTTTTACCCGAAGCTAGAGACATAAAATGACCGATCACATTATCATCCTCAACAGCACCCGTGCTGTGTCTCCATCCTCTATGCCTTGCACATCCGCCACAAACTTAAAATAATGTTATTTACATTATAGCGCGACAACATGTGTTCGTCAAGTGAAAGGTGATGCAAAAGGTCGCCTAAAATTTGTAGAGCTACAATACATCTTGGAAATGGTAGTAAAGAAAAGGATGAGATTTGAGAACCAATCTAATAAAGTAGCTTATTCCGAACAGAACACTTCTCAGACTGTATACACCGCCTCCCATGACAGGGAATAGCCACAACACAAACCGCTGTACGCATCTACACAGGCTGTCAGAATCGGTCTGCCAATCAGGTTTCCTACATCGTCAACCAAATAAATATCACAGATGGTTGCATCCAACATGCCAACGCCGACAGAGGGTGCAAATTCCTGTACGCCATCACCCAACAAGGGTCTGTGATTGCGCTGATATTTCTTTAGTCCCTCTCTTGATATGTAATAGGTCTGCATTTTGTTGTACTTTTTGAAGAAATACCGAAATTGGTTGATAGAGGGATATTCAGGCAACAACACGCCCGAGGAATCGCAATATTTCTCCTTCAGCATCAGGGTATATGCAGTACTCAGACTGTTTTTGTGGCGGGTATAGAAAAACCTGTTCAGCGCCCAACGCATATTCTTTTCATCCTGCGTCAGTGGTTTGCCCTGAGGCTTCTGTTTTGGTGCAAGAGCCGCAATATCCTGATAGGCCAGATACAGCCACAGATAATTTCTGATTGTCTGCTTGCTTACGCTCTTCTCAACCGCAATACTGGCAATCATGAAACAGCGTTGCCTATCATCACCGATGAAGGGGAGAATGCCAGCTATCAGCGCAAAATGCTCACGCACAAAGCGTCTGCTCTTCTTATTCAGAGAATCATACTCACAGATGGTTTTATCTGTAGCAGAGGTCAATTCCTGTTCGGTGCAATTTGTATAGAGCGCAAGTTCTAACTGTTGAACCCACTTGGGCATGGATTTGTGGATACAATCGACAATCAGGGCAGAATCACCCTTGATATCAAGAATCCTGATGATGTCTTCTCCGCATCGTATCAGCTCATTTTTCTGCATCGATCACAAGCCTCCAATCCGTCACGCCGCGTCGCGACCAGTATTCCCTTGAAGCATCCATCAGCTTAACTGTCATTGGCTTCATTAAGTGCTTTCTCTGTACGCATTCCCGAACCATCATGTCTCCATCTGTCCTGATGCAGACAAAATCAGAGGTATATTCACCCTCGGGCAGACCGTCTAACAGAACATTGCATCGTATTTCTCTGATTTCGTCATCTGCTTGCAGCGTGCCAGCGTAGGCAGCTTGAATTGCATCGTAGGTTCTGCAAACCTCGCTGCATTTGCTGATAATTCGCTTCTCACATCGTCCTTTGTAACCCTTCTTTCGCATAGAAACCCTTCTTTCTGGCTTTTAGCACATCCCAGAAATTCCCCAAAAATCTCCCAGAAACACAAGACGGCTTCCCAAATCCGTTTTTTAGGTACAAATTCGGGAAACTGAAAAGCCCCAAAATACTGTAATATCAGCCTTTCTGTTCCCAAATCCATTTCCCAGAAACGCAGAGTTTGAGTAACTCTATGTCGCTGTGCAAAGGCTGTTATCGTGTTTTTGCAAACTCCGTTATCCTCTGTCGCATCTCAAACAGCCTAGTTTTCAGGTC
>JBJEJN010000072.1:0-2902 GCA_051878085.1 Aristaeellaceae bacterium
ACCCTCCGCCAGATGATCGCCCAGTCCATGGCACAGCTCGTGTCCTCGGTGTTCACCATCGCGGCGGTGTTTGTGTGCATGCTCTACGTAAGCGTGTGGCTGACGCTGGTGGCCGTGGCCGTCATGTTCCTCATTCTCCAGATCGTGAAGCGAGTCACCGGAAGGATCGGCGTCTTCTTCGTGATGCAGCAGCGGACGCTGGCCGACGTGAACGCCTATGTGGAGGAGATGGTCAACGGGCAGAAGGTCGTGAAGGTGTTCTGCCACGAGGAGCAGGCGAAGGCGGGGCTGCGGCAGAGGAACGAGGCCTGGGCCCGCGCGGCGGCCAGCGCCAACGGCTACGCCAACTCCATGATGCCGATGATGAACGCCCTCGGCTACGTGCAGTACGTCATCATCGCCATCCTGGGCGGATACATGGCCATCTCCGGCCTGACCAACCTGGGCTTGCAGGGCGCGGGCACGCTGAGCCTGGGCGCGATCGCATCCTTCCTGACGCTGTCCCGCAACTTCAACAACCCGGTGTCGCAGATCTCCAACCAGTTCAATTCCATCGTCACGGCGCTGGCGGGTGCATCCCGCATCTTCGCGTTCATGGACGAGCAGCCGGAGGCGGACGAGGGCTATGTGACGCTGGTGAACGCCGAGGAGGTAGACGGGGCGCTCCGGGAGTGCGACAGGCGCACGGGCACGTGGGCGTGGAAGCATCCCCACCATGACGGCACGCTGAGCTACACGAGGTTGGAGGGCCGGGTGGTGTTCGACCACGTGGACTTCGGCTACGTGCCGGAGAAGCAGGTGCTGCACGACGTCAGCCTCTACGCCGAACCGGGCCAGAAGATTGCCTTCGTGGGCGCGACCGGCGCGGGCAAGACCACCATCACCAACCTCATCAACCGCTTTTACGACATCGCCGACGGCAAGATCCGCTACGACGGCATCAACATCAACAAGATTCGCAAGGCCGACCTGCGCCGCAGCCTGGGCGTGGTGCTGCAGGACGTGAACCTGTTCACCGGCACGGTGATGGAGAACCTGCGCTACGGCAAGAGCGACGCCACCGACGAGGAGTGCATCGCCGCGGCGAAGCTGGCCAACGCCGACGGCTTCATCCGCATGCTGCCCCAGGGCTATCAGACCGTGCTCCAGGGCGACGGCAGCGGGCTTTCCCAGGGCCAGCGCCAGCTGATCTCCATCGCCCGCGCGGCGGTGGCAGACCCGCCGGTGATGATCCTGGACGAGGCCACCTCCTCCATCGACACCCGCACCGAGGCGCTGGTGCAGGAAGGCATGGACCGCCTGATGAAGGGCCGCACCGTGTTCGTCATCGCCCACCGGCTGTCCACCGTGCGCAATTCCGACTGCATCATGGTGCTCGACCACGGCCGCATCATCGAGCGCGGCAGCCACGAGAAGCTGATCGCGGAAAAGGGCACCTACTACCAGCTCTACACCGGCGCGTTTGAGCTGGAGTGAGCGACGCTGCGGCAAATCCCACGGGATCTGCTGCAAAGCAGCGATTGGAAGAAATCCTTCCGGGTATGAATCCAACAGGACCGCTTCGATGGATGAAGCGGCCCTGTTTGTTTTTGGTTCAGTCGCGTTCCGGCGCGGAGGGCTGCGGGTGCAGCACCAGCGTCTGGGGCACGATGCTGTGCATGATGTTCTCCAGGTAGAGCAGCGTCCTTTCCCGGTTCTTAAGGTTACTGTGGTCGCCAGTGCACCAGTTCAGGATCGTTCCGGAGATGGCCTCGGTGAAGAACTCGGCGAGGAAATTCCTGTAGTCCCCATCCACGTCCACGCCGTACTGATCCGCCACGCCGTCGATGTAGCTGCGCACGATGTCGATGAAGTCCGCGTAGAAGAAGCGCTTGAGGCCCTCGCGGCCCATCGCGTCGTAGGCGCCGTTGACCATGTGCTTGTTTTCCGCCACGTAGTCCATCACGAACTGGATGGCCTCCCGGTAGTCCAGCACCAGATCGAACTGCTTCACGACCTCCACGGCCTCCTGCTCCAGCATCCACTTGAACAGCGCGTAGATGTCCTCAAAGTGATAGTAGAAGCTGTTGCGATTCAAGCCGCAGTCCTGCACGATCTCGTTGATCGTGATTTTGGACAGCGGCTTTTTGTTCATCAGCTTCTTCAGCGACGCAGCCAGCGCCCGCTTGGTTTCCTGCGAGGAGCTTGTGCGTTTCATGGAATCGAAAATCCTCCCGTATTTTACAATTTGCATCACTATAGCAGAGGAACACCCGCTTGTCAATACGCTGCGGCGGCTCCGGCTGTTGGTCAATTTCG
Source organism: Aristaeellaceae bacterium (assembly GCA_051878085.1). GTDB lineage: Bacteria > Bacillota > Clostridia > Christensenellales > Aristaeellaceae > SFTH01. The sequence goes on from JBJEJN010000072.1 coordinate 2,299, forward strand.
GGCATTTGTCCAAAAACTGGGCAAAGCGGGGCGATTTGTCTATTTCCTCCGGAGGGCGGACGCGCTAAAGTGGACGCATACGATCCGAGGGGAGGAAATTATGATGAATCGCAGCATCAAGGGGCTGCTGTGGGTCTGTGCAATCATACTGCTGCTGTTTCTCGCGGTGGAAACAGTGGGCGGCTACCTGAGCCTGATGCAGGTGCAGCAGCTTCAGCAGGAGCTTGCGCAGCTGAGAATTCAGACGGAGCAGCTGAACGATTCTCTGGACGACATCGCCGCGCTGTGCGCGTCGGTCAGCGATACCCAGCAGCGCATCCAAGAGCTCTTTGAGGGCGAAAACCCGCTGGAAAAGCTGCTGCCGGGCTGAGGGAGGCAGGAACATGATGCAGTACACCTACGAAGTTACGCTGGACGCGCCGCTGGGCAAGAAGCGAGGCGTCCTCGTGCTGAACGCCATCGCCGGGGACTGCCGGGGCGTGCTGTCGCTGATGAGCTTCAGCAACCCGGTGTGCGGAACCGTGGATGCGGACGGCGCGTGCACGCTGATGGGGCGGATGCGCACGCTGATGCGGAACCTGCCCTTCACGGCGGAGGGCCGGAT
>JBJEJN010000073.1:0-2900 GCA_051878085.1 Aristaeellaceae bacterium
ACCTCACCGCCATGGAGAGCGCCGAATAGCGGTCCTTGTGCTGGTTGGTGCGCGCCACGTCGTACAGCACGGCGCCGCCCGCGCCGGTTCGCATGACGATATTGCCCATCTCAATCTGCAGCGCGTCGCCCTCCAGAAAGACGGCTTTCTCCGGAAGCGTCAGCTTTCGCTGTCTGGGCGCATCCTCTTCACCATCGTCTTCCGGCACAGCCTCCGCATAGCGCGAATTCACCGGCAGCTCAATGGAGTGCTGTTCCTACGCCACGCGCAGACAGGAGACCAGCTGCTGGTTGATCTGCGGATTCGCCTTGACGCTCCTCAGGATCGGCACCGCATTGTGGATGAGCGACCTGGCATCGTCCAGCGTCCACGGCGGATACTCCTTGCCGTTGTCATCCGTCCACGGTTGGGCGAGAAATTCCGGAAGCGCGTCGCCCAGGCCGCGATGGTCGAATACGATCTTGATGATCCGGGGAAACCTCGCATAGGTTCGCCGAACCTCCTCTGCCAGCGCATCCAGACGCTTGCCGTGGTAGGAGCGCATATAGACCATCTTTTTCAGATAGCAGCCGTTCTCCATTTCAACCAGCTTGATGACCGTGATGACCGCGTTGTCCGCCTTGCGTTCACTGGAGGTGGCGAGGTCAACGCCCATCACGTAGTCCGAAGTGCAGCTCGTCGGCTGCGCAGTCTCAACCTGCCTGAGCGTCCTGCAGCTTTCGGTCAGGTCGTATGGAAACATGCTCCCGGACTCTGCGCCGACGAAGATGCTGCCATATTCCATGGCGAACTTCGCTTCAGGCATCTTGCGCTGCTCCTTCAGGAAAAACTCCATATCGGTGATGCCCACGCGGGCAGCGCTCCGATAGTCCAGCGCGCAGGCGAAATTGGACGTACTGCCCCTGGAGAATTCCTTCAGCGCGCCCATGAACATGGCATAGAAGTAATTACTCTTGAGGCAGGCGGATGTGATCGAGATCGTCTTGCTGGCGTAATCCCTGATTCCTCGCTGGTGGCAGATGTCGCGCTTGGTGTTGCGCACGGGACCGATGACCGCATCCAGATCGTCTGCCTTGACCTCGGGGGACTCGTCGATCACCATGATCTTGGCGCGGTTGCCGCGCATGGTGCCGACGGAATAGCTCTCGATCTTGGAGCCGTTCTTGAGCGTGCAGATGCCCTTGTTGCGGGAGAGCTGTACTGGCCGGTGACCGTCGCACTGAATCTCGCGCATGATCTCCGGATTCCGGATGAAGTAGTCCTGAATCTTCTTGACGATCAGCGTCGCCTGCTCGGCGGTGCCGGAGACGACGGCGATCAGACTGCCGGGATACAGCACGCCGATGGCAATGCAGCACTATGCCGTCAGCCATGTCTTTCCGTAGCCGCGGCTCTTGACCACCATGAGGGTGTCCGCATTGCCGAACTGTCGGGCAACGACGCGCTGCGTGTCCTTGAGCCGGATGTGAAAGTATTCCTCGATGAACACATCCAGGTGCGTCCGCCAGAACTGAATCTGCCTGGCCCACAGCTTCAGGTTCCGGACGTCACGGATCTGCGTCAGCATCATACGACCACCTGCTCCAAACCGACCGCAGCGACCGTGTGCCGGAAATCGGCAATGATTTTATCCACGTCGTCCGGCGGGAACTCCACCATGGGCGTGTCCAGCTCGCCGCTCATCTCGATCTTGGCCACGATTGCGCCCAGTGAGCCCAGTCCCGCCATATCGCCGGGCTTGCGCTTGCAGGCGGCAAAGTTGGCCGACTTGGAAAGATTGTCGAAGATCGCCTGCGCCTTTTCCCATTCGGCGACGCTGGCCTGCCCGTGGCGCATTTTGCTGTACTTGATATCCGCGTCCAGCGAAGCCTTGGCCGCTTTGCGGGCGTAGTCCTGGATGTTCTGATTGTCCAGCACAAAGCCTTCCTCCAGCCGCGCGTAATAGTCGTCCAGATAATCGATCTCCCGCTGCGTGTACATGCCGTTCCATTTGCGGCTGAAGATCAGCTCGCCGTCGTCGAGGAACGCGCCGCTGTCATCCCTGGTGACCGTGCCCGCGGTGGATTCCGGGTTGAATTCCCGGTAGCTCCCTTCGGTGTCGATATTGGCCGAGTACTGATACACGTTGCCGAGGTTCATGATGCTGAAGAAATACCGTCCTGCGCTGCGGTTCGCCAGCTCCTCGCGCTTTGCTTCGTCCCTGGCCGCGAGATACTCTGCATCGTTGGCCAGAGCGTAGGACGCCTTTTTCACCGCCATGTCCCAGTATGCGTCGGACCAGCGCCGGTTGTTGTACCAGCAGAATTCCCGCGCGCCCTCCTTGCTGACGCTGCACTTCCCGGCGCACTCCTTGCACCATGCGTCGTGATAGGACTGCGCCGCCCAGTCCCGATTCGCGTAGAATCGGTCCTATGGAAGCACCTTTCCGCATTTCACGCACATTTTGGAGGTGAGCTTGCGTCCCTTCAGTTTGTTTGAAGTACCCATCCGATTCCTCCGTCCGCATTACAGGTTGATGGGATAGACGCAGCGCCGGCCATAGCCTGCCTCCAGCACCATTGCCAGAGCGCCGGGTCTGCCGCCATAGCCCAGCCGCTGTGCATATTCGTCCATGCCGCAGATGCTGGGCACGCGGATGATGACGGCGTTTCCCTGATCGGTGTAGCCGGAGACGCACTCCTGTTCGCGGTGCTTGTGTCCGCAGATGAAGAAGTCGATGCCCTCGCTATAGAGAAGCATCGACTGCCTCGCAGCCTTTTCCATCATCCGCACATCCGTGCCGTGGGTGAGCAGGATGCTGTAGCCCTGAACGCTCAGGTGCTTCTGCTGCTCCGTTTCGCTGTCCACGATCACGCCGGGATTGTCCTTCAGGCGCTCGCTCAGAAACCAGAAGATCACCT
>JBJEJN010000074.1:0-2879 GCA_051878085.1 Aristaeellaceae bacterium
CGATCTGCTGCCCGAAGAGCACGGCCTTGTTCTTGAGGTTGATGAGCTTGCTCTCGGTGGTGGCGTAGCGCTTGTTTGCCTCGGTGGTCAGAGCAGTGTTCTCCGCCCACGCGCGGTTGGCGGTCTCCTGCGCCCGGCTGAACAGATCGGTTGCATTGGTTGCACGCAGCAGCGTGTCGCGCAGACGCACCTCCTTGATGCCGATCTCGTCCAGCACAGCGATGGCGCTTTCGCCCTCCCCATCCATTCTGGAGAGGCCCACGATGAACGCCTGGAATGCGGCGGCGGGGTCGCTGTCAAACAGCGCCTTGAACTGCGCACCGGTCATGCCGCAGACAGTGCCGAAGTCCTCGAGCGCCTGACCGCCCGTGGCGGAGGCGACCTCCATTTTAATGAGGGCCTTGGAAAACGCCGAGCCTCCCATCTGTGCCTCGATGCCCACGGAGGACAGCGCTGCGGCAAAGCCCAGCACCTGCGCTTCCGTCAGGCCAACCTGCTTGCCCGCGCCTGCGAGGCGCTGCGCCATCTCCATGATGGGCTTCTCCGTCGTGGCAAAGTTGTTGCCCAGATCGACGATGGTGGAGCCGATGTTCTGGAACAGGCTCTGATCCGTGCCCATGACGTTGGCGAACTTGGCGATGGAGGTCGCGGCCTCATCCGCACTCAAGTCCTCGCAGGAGTTGCCCAGGTCGATCATGACGCGGGTGAAGTCCGTCAGGTACTCGTTGGCGATGCCCAGCTGACCGCCGGTGGCCATGACTCCGTTGATTTCACTGGTGGATGCGGCAATCTGGGTGGACATCTTCTTGGAGGACGCCGCCAGAGAAGTAAACTCCGCCTCCGTTGCTTCCACGGTCTTGCGCACACCGGCGAAGGAGGATTCAAAGTCCAGCGAGGCCTTGACCGCCGCCGTACCCAGCGTGAGGATGGGCGTGGTCAGGACCGTGGTGAGCGCCTTGCCCACCGTGGTCAGCTTTCTGCTGACGGAATCACAGCTCCGACCGAAGCTCTCGAGCGTCCTTCCAGCCGCAGTCCATGCAGACCGCGCGGTCGCCAGCTGGCGGTTTGTGTCCTCAATCTCCGCGTGGGTCGTCCTTACGGCGGCGTTGGCCCGGTTCAATGCAGACTCCGCATCAATCACAGCATCGGAAGCCTGCCGGGTTTTTTCCGGATCGTTGGCCTGCTGCGCTGCCTCAAGCTGCTCCCTCGCACCCTGCAGGGCGTTTTCATACTGCTCGACGGACTTTTCCTGAATCTCCAGCTTTTCCCGCAGGAACGTCAGCTTCGCGGACAGCCCCGCAACGCTGGTGTCCATGTCCTTGATGCCCGCCGTGGCCAGACGGAACCTGCTCTCGGCGAGGTTGATCTCCCTGCCGAAGGTGGCAATGGCGGCACGGCTGGCATCGATGGAGCGCCCGGCGGCATCCCAGTTGGTCTGGGCCAGGCGCAGGGACTGGTTGCAGCGGTTGATCTCAGCCTCCGTCTGCCGCACGCCTGCCTGGGCCATGTTGAGGTTCGTGTTGGCCTGGGACACCGCATCCGCAGCGTTCTGCGTCGCCTTCCTGAGCGCCGTGTTCTGCCCGGAGAGCTTCTTTACCTCCTGCACGGAGGCGCGGTACTCGCCCTTGAGCGCATCCAGATTGGCTCTTGCGGCGATGGTCGCGGAGTTGGATTCTCCCAGCGTCGAGGAATAGGTGCGCACCTGCTGTGCCGCAGCGGCGACCTGCTCCTTGAGCGACTGCTGTGCGGCCTTTGCCGCCTCCAGCCGCTGGGCGTAGTCGTTCTGGCGGTTGTAGCATTCCGTCAGCTTATTGTTCGCGGCCTCCAGTGCGCGCTGGTACTGCCCGACCATGTCCTTCTGCAGGGACAGGCGGCGCTCCAGCGTGGAGAGCTGCGTGGCAAGCCCGGTCGTCGTGCGTTCGAAGCCCTCCACACCAGTAGCAGCCAGCCTGAACTGAGATTCCGCTTCGGCGATCTGCCTGCTGACGGACTTGATGTTCCGGGTGAAATTGTCCGTCTGTAGGGACAGCGACACCACAAGGTCGCGGAGGGTTTCAGACATCGGAATTTACCTCCATCAATTGAAAAAATTAAGGGTAGATATGGTGTATACCTCATGGTGTTTGGTGTAAATTCCTCCTATGCTGTATTCTGGATAGTTTTACTAAACATCTAGAAGGGGGAATTACAAATGAAGCAAACCTGTAAGTGTGAGCTGCGCGAGTATATGACGGATTGTCTTACGAGGGCTAGAATTGAGAACAGCATGTCTCAATCTGAGTTTTCAGAGCACCTAATGATGGACACCCGTTCCTATGCAGCATTGGAACATGGCGACAGTCTGTGTTGTACACTGACTTTTATCCTCTACCTGGTTCTTTTCTGTAAGGATGTAGATGAACTCGTTATGGATCTTCGTGAAATCGTAATGCGGCACATCAGCGAAGAAAAAAGTACGGCATGACTGTGTTTACACGTTAGGAGTTAACTGACTCCACACCTCATCAATATAGCGAGGCATGGGTACCTGTCGTGCCTTTTCGCGTTTGGCATGCCAGCAGCGGATGCGGAGAAAACCGAGCATGTCCATCTCGTCAATCTCCCGCATGCGCCAGCCGTTTTCCAAAAGTGAATTGTATGTGGAATAGATGAAATCCGGCAGCGTCAGAACTGAGGAATCTCCTCCGATTCCGGAGTCGCCTCCGTCCTCGCTGCCTTCGTAGGGAACTCATTCAGGATGCCGGTGGTCTGCGTCTGTACCGCCATGAGCGCCAGCGCGATGTCGTGCATCAGGCGATCCACCGGGTAGTGATCCAGCACATCATCCGGGGTGAACTGGTTGCCGAACAGGATGCAGAACCAGCGGATCATCACATCCA
>JBJEJN010000075.1:0-58725 GCA_051878085.1 Aristaeellaceae bacterium
AGTCGCGTCTCCGAAGGAGTCGCGACCAGCCCGTCGCTGCCGAAACCTGCGCAGTGGCAGTCGCTCCCTGCGAAGCAGGTTGCGACCAGCCGCTGGGAATCCTTTGGATTCCACGGCGGCTGGTCGCGCCTGCCAAAGGCAGTGGCGCGACTGCGATAGCCACAGCGCCGGTTCAGCGCCCGAAATCCCCTACAATTACGGGGTTTTCAGAGGCTCGCGCCTTATTCCCACTCAATCGTTCCGGTGGGCTTGGGGGTGACGTCGATGAGGACGCGGTTCACGCCCGGGACCTCGTGGGTGATGCGGTCGGTGAGGGTGTGGATGAGGCTCCAATCCAGCTCCTCGACGGTGGCGGTCATGGCGTCCACGGTGTTCACCGCACGGATGACGCAGGGCCACTCGTCGGCGCGCTTGTTGTCGCGCACGCCCACGCTCTTGATGTCGGGCACGATGGTAAAATACTGCCACACCTTGCCCTCCAGGCCGTTCTTCGCGAACTCCTCGCGCAGGATGGCGTCGGACTCGCGCACGGCCTCGAGGCGGTCGCGGGTAATGGCGCCCACGCAGCGCACGCCCAGGCCCGGGCCCGGGAAGGGCTGGCGATAGACCATGTTGTCCGGCAGGCCCAGCGCAGCGCCCACGGCGCGCACCTCGTCCTTGAACAGCATCTTCAGCGGCTCGACCAGCTCAAACTGCAAATCCTCCGGCAGACCGCCCACGTTGTGGTGGCTCTTGACGGCCTTGACGGTCTTGGTGCCGGACTCGATGATGTCGGGATAGATGGTGCCCTGGCCCAGGAAGGAGATGCCCTCCAGCTTGCGGGCCTCCTCCTCGAACACGCGGATGAACTCCGCGCCGATGATCTTGCGCTTCTTCTCGGGATCGGCAACGCCCGCCAGCTTGTCCAGGAAGCGGTCCACAGCGTCCACGTAGATCAGGTTCGCGCCCAGCTCGTCGCGGAACACGCGCACCACCTGCTCGGGCTCGCCCTTGCGCAGCAGGCCGTGGTTGACGTGCACGCAGGTCAGGCGGTCGCCGATGGCCTTGATCAGCAGCGCCGCGACCACGGAGGAATCCACGCCGCCGGACAGCGCCAGCAGCACCTTGCCGTCGCCCACCTGGCGGCGGATGCGCTCGATCTGGTCGTCGATGAAGTTCTGGGTGTTCCAGGTCTTGCCGCAGCCGCACTTGTCAAAGATGAAGGCGGAGAGCACAGAAGCGCGCGCAGCGTCGTCCTTGGGCCATGCGGCCAGCTTCTCGCCGGACTTTGCGTCGTGATCCACCGCCAGCATGGGCACGTTCAGCGCGTAGACCGCCTCGGACGCGTCGATGGCAACGCCGTCCACGATGCGGTTCTTGCCGCCGTTGAGGATGACGCCGCGGATGTTGGGAATCGCGCCCAGCTCCGCTGCCGTCAGGTCGTGGGGATGGATTTCGCTGTACACGCCCAGCGCGCGGATCTCACGCGCAATTTTCGGGTTTTCTTCGCTGCCGAGGTCGAGAACGAGAATGACGTCCTGCTGCATGTGCTTTCTCCTCCTGCTGATGTAAAGTTAAAATAGGTACAGAAAAAGTATAGCGCCGGGTTGCCCGAAATGCAAGGGGATTTGCATTAAAACATGCATTTTTGGCACTGTACAGAGGTAGCAGTTCGGTGGTATAATAGGGATAGACGATAATAAAAATGGAGGGATACCCTATGCGCACCATCAAGGCCGTACCGATCACCACAGAAAACTTCCGCCCCTACGGCAGCTTCGCCAGCATGCTCGAGCCCACCGGCAACCGCTTCCCCGGCGACGCCACCTTCTATCCGGATCAGGTGGAGCTGAACGTGCAGGGCGGCAAGCCCATCACCTTCTCCCCGCTGACCGTGAAGAAGCCGGAGAAGATGATCATCACCAAGGCGGAGTACCACAACTACACCGGCGAGGGCATCTTCATCATCGACGACGACGCGATCATCCACGTCGCCCCGCCGTCCAACAAGGTCATCGTGCCCGAGCTGACCGAGGCCTTCATCGTGCCCAAGGGCACGCTGGTCAAGCTGAACACCAGCGTCTGGCACCTGGCTCCGATGCCGGTGCACAACGAGCTTCTGCACGTGATGATCGTCCTGCCCGAGCGCGTATACGCCAACGACTGCTACGTCTGCGAATACCCCGAGGATCAGTACATCGAAATCACGCTGTAAGGCAATGTCTTCCACGGAGGTGTGTGAGCCGACCCACCGGCTTGCATACCTCCGTTTTCATATGCAGTCCCCCAAAATGGACATTTCCATGAAAATCTAAGCAAAGTCTAATGTTTTGTGAACCGTAGCTTATCCATGAACGTCTAATATGATATGGTAATCTTTGGATGGGCGAACCGCTTCATCCATAAATACGAAATCAATGAATTGCAAGGAAGTGAGTAGTTTGAACAGATGGATCTCCATGCTGCTGGTGGCGGGTCTGCTGAGCGCGGGCGGCGTGGCCGAGACCGTGCCGGTGGAGCCGCAGCAGATACAGGAGCCTGTCGCGGAGGAAAGCGCCGCGCCGACCGAAGCCCCCGTCCCGGAGGAAACCCCCGCCGAGACCCCCGTGCCGGAGGAAAGCGCCGCGCCGGAGGAATCCGCAGCCCCGGACGAGACCCCCGCGCCGGAGGAGAGCGCCGCGCCGGAGGTCACGCCCCTGCCCGAAATCGAGGGCTACCTGCTGGACGCACAGGGCGTTCAGCTCCAGGGCGGCACTTTGAAGGAGCTTTTGCAGACAGAGGGCGCGCTGCGCGTGTGCGTGTGCACCCGAAAGCTGATCCGTCTGGAGAACTTTCCTCTATTTCGCCTGAACGAGATCGAATTCCTGCCGGACGCGGAGCTGGGCCGCAATTACCGCGTGGTGCTCTCCGCAAGCGACGATCCGGCGGACGAATACACGCCGGAGATCATCACGGAATTTGCGGAGGACGAGGTGGACGACCTCTTCATCTGGCTCATGGAGGAGCCGCTCGAGCCCACGCCGACCCCCACGCCGGAGCAGGGACTTCAGGTGTCCCCGGAGGACTACTATGCGGGGCGCTGGAGCTGCGTGCCGCCCACCTTCCACTTGAGCGGCATCGCCGAGGACGATGCGGACAGCGACTACGCCGTCATCATCCTGGACGAGCGCATCGCGCTGCTCTCGGGCAGCGATTACATTCCCCTGGACGAGGGGACGTACAGCGTGCGCTTCGCCATCATGGACGGCATGGGCGACCTGACCTGCCGCTCGGAGCGCTACGAGCTGATGCTGGACTTCACCCCGCCGGAGCTGATCGTCGAGGTGAGCCAGGAGCTTGACCGCACGATGACGCTGCACCTCTCCGACGCCCTCAGCGGCGCAGCTTCGCTGTCGCTGGACGGCGGCGCGAGCTGGATCGCCCTGGACGGCATGGAGAGCTACCCCTACACCGCAACCGAGAAGCAGGTCTTTGCACCGGGCAGCATTCAGCTGATGGACAACGCGGGGAACCTTTCCGAGAACCTCGAGGAAATCGTGCTGGACAAGCTGCCCCGGATGTCCGGCGGCGGCGGTGGCGGCGACAGCACGCCGAAAAAGCAGCACGCCAGCGGCGACGGAGACACGGCGCTCTACAACGCCTATCCGCTGGAGCTGCCCGAGGAGAGCATGCAAGTGCTGACCCTCGGCGGCGAGGAGGTGGAGCTGTCCATGGAGCTGGTGGGCGAGACCACGCCCGTCACCCCCGGCAGCTTCCGCGCGGAGATGCTCCGCTGGACGCGCAGCGACGGCACGGAGGACGTGGACGCAGGCGAACCCGACACGCTGCTGCTGACGGCGGAGCCTCTTTCCGAGGACGAGGCTGATTGCGCCCGTGTGTGGAAGATCAACGGCGCGGTGCTGCGCAAGCTGTACAACAGCGACGTGCGCTACCTGCTGCTGGACGTGGACGGCGCGATGCTCTCGCTGCCGACCCAGGGCTTCGTGGCGGGCACGCGCTACGCCGAGCTGAAGATGCAGGGCGCGTCCACCGCTGAGTTCACCTACGAGATTCGCATGCGCAGCGCCGAGGATGCGCAGGCTCTGCCCTTCAACCGCGCGCCGGGCTGCGCGGCGGAGATCTGGGTGGAGGTTGCCGGCGAGCGCTTTGAACTGATCGACCGCCTGTCCACGCCGGAGATGTATCCCTGCGACGTGTACTGCGCGCCCGACGACCTGCCCGACTACCCCTACGGCGCCTACCCCGCCTTTGCGGACGACACGGAAACGGAGGTTTGATCCATGATAACGGTAAAGAGAATGATCTCGGCGGCAGCCATCCTCGCGATGTTCACCGGCGCGGCGGCCTCGGCGGAGCTTGCGCTGGACGGCAGCGTGGTATCCGGCGGCGCGGATTCGGTGCGCGCCCCCTTCGGCGGCATCGTTGAGGACGTGAAGCTGCGCGCGGGCGACCTGGTGAGCGTGGGCGATCCGGTGGCCTCCATCGTGACCTCCAAGGTCTACGCGCCCCAGGACGGCATTGTCGGCAGCGTGTGCGCCCAGGCGGGCGACAGCGCCGAGGGCATCATGAAGCGCTACGGCGCGGTGCTCTACATCGAGCCCACGAACCGCTACATCGTGCAGGCCAGCACCGAGAAGGCCTACAATTCCAGCGACACCCGCTACGTGCACATCGGCGAGAAGCTGTACCTGAGCTGCACCCAGGACGGCAGCCACCGGGGCACCGCCCGGGTCACGAAGCTCGAGCCCGCCGACGAGGCCGGAATCACCAAGTACACCCTGGAGGTCACCGGCGGCGACTTCTACATCGGCGAGACCGTGGGCGCGTTCCGAAGCTCCGACTACGCTTCCACCTCCCGGGTGGGCCGGGGCACCGTGGCCCAGGCCGAGGCCATCGCCGTGGAGGGCGCGGGCAGCATCCTCAAGCTCCACGTGGCTCCCGGCGACAGCGTGGAGCGCGGCCAGCTGCTGTTCGAGACGGTGGAGGGCACGCTGGACGGCCTCTACGCCGGTGAGAGCACCATCCCCTCCGACCTCAGCGGCATCGTGGCCAGCGTGGACGTGCAGAACGGCGCGTCGGTCACCAAGGACGCGAACCTCATCACCGTTTACCCCTTCGACCAATTGCAGGTGGAGGCCCAGGTGAACGTGCTGGATCTGGGCGCGATTCACGAGGGCGATGCGGTGGAGATCGAGTTCGACCTCGACCCGGACAGCCTGCGGCGCTACGAGGGCGTGGTGGAGAGCATCTCCTACCTCAGCAGCGGCGAGGGCAACCAGAAGTACTACAGCGCCTACATCTCCTTCGCGGCGGACGAGCACGTGCGCCTGGGCATGCCCGCCATCGTCTATCTCAAGGACGGCGCGGAGGATGAAGCCGAAACGGTGACCGAATAAATTCTACATATTAAAGGAGAACAGATTCATGCATAAGCTGCTTTCGATTCTCATGGTTCTCGCGCTGATTCTCGCGCCCCTGAGCGCACTTGCCGCACAGGGCGACGCGAACCTCGGCCGCAACTTCTACGAGACCTACCGCGACAACATCAGCGGCATCTTCACCATGGGCGACACCCTGTACATCTACGGCTACAAGGGCATCTACGCCTGGCAGGTGGGCGACGCGGAGCTTGCGCCCCTGACGCTCCCGGAGCAGGAGAACAGCGGCGACTTCTACTCCAGCATCCAGAGCATCTTCGCCGACGGCGAGGACGTCTACGCCCTGACCGCCACCTACCAGAGCAGCGAGACCAGTTACTCCCTGGAGCGCGTGGAGCTGATTCCGCTGGAGATCGACGGCGATGCGGTCAGCTACGGCGAAGCCACGGAGCTGAACCGCGACGATCTGGTGGTGAACTACGGCGACGAGAACGACTACATGATCCAGATCAACAGCGTGTGCTGCGCGGATGGCCGCGCCTACCTGTGCGTGTACAACGACATGGGCGAGTCCGCCGTCTATATGCTGGACCTCTCCGACGGCAGCGGCATGTTTCTGGAGGATCTGGTAAATCCCCTCGCCTGCACGCCCTACGAGGACGGCCATGTGCTGATCCAGTGCTTCGACTGGAACGCGAAGCAGTGCAGTCTGCTGGACTACGACCCCGAAGGCGAGAGCCTGTCCCCCGCCTGCCCGCCCATCGAGCGCGAAAACTGCCTTCAGGGCATCGTATACAGCGCGGAGTCCGGTCGCCTGTTCTATCAGGAGGACGGCTATGTGAAGGCCGCCACGGACTTCGACTTTGAGAACGCCGTCACCGTGGCCGAGTATCCCCAGTTCTACTACAACGACCAGGCCGCGCAGCTGCTGCCCGGCGACTACTACATCTGCTTCGGCTACGAGAGCATCAGCGTGCGCGCCACCGACCCGGATTCCCTGCCCCAGACCCGCATCGTGGTCAGCGGCATGTCCGACTACGTGACCGACGCCTACTTCGACTTCACCAACACCCACGGCGACGTGGCGGTGGTGCTCTCCCAGGACTATCAGGAGAGCAGCGCCATCATCGAGGGCATGATGAACCGCGATTCCACCAACGACGTCCTGCTGCTCAGCGTCAATTCCAAGGCCTTTGACTCGCTCTACCAGCGCGGCTACCTGGCTGAGATCGACGACGCGGAGCTGAAAGCTGCCATCGAGGGCATGTACCCCGGACTTCAGGAGGTGCTGCTGCGCGACGGCGAGGTCGTGGCGGTGCCCGTGCGCCTCTACGGCTGGATTCCCGGCATCAGCGTCGCGGGCTTTGAGAAGATCGGCGTCTCCCGCGAGGAGATTCCCACCAACTGGCTGGACTTCCTCGACTTCCTGGAGACCCTTTCGGACAAGCTGCCCGAGGACGGCAGCGTGCGCATCTTCGACGAGTACATGACCCAGGAGTACGCGAAGAACGAGCTGTTCGGCGCCGTATTCCAGAGCTACAAGAACACCATGCCCGAGGGCGAAATTCGCTACAACACGCCGGAGCTGCAGGCCGCCTTTGAGAAGCTGCTCAATCTGGACTACGAGGCCATGGGCCTTCCCGAGGACGACGATGAGGCCGAGATGATGGGCGGCAGCGTCTCCTTCTACTCCGTGGGCGACTATGAGCGCACCTACACCCTGTTCACCGGCAGCGTGGGCTGCACCCTGGGCAACTTCTTCAACGATTTCGAGCCCTGGCCGCTGTCCTTCTCTGCGGACGACGAGGGCGTGCTGCCCATCGACCTGACCGTGGCGGTGATCAACCCCTTCTCGGAGAACCGCGAGCTTGCCCAGGAGTTCCTGCGCACGATCTACGACACGCTGAACGAGGATACCCTGTACAACCTCAGCGACGCGCTGAACGAGCCCCGGCGCTACGATTTCTACGAGGACAACCTGGCGGAAATCAACAAGATGCTGGAGGACGAGCGCGCCGCGCTGGAGAAGGCCGAGCCGGTGGACAAGCCCGCCCATCAGGAGACCATCGACCAGCTGGAGAAGACCCTGGAGGACATGGAGGCGAACTACTGGATGATCTCCCCCGAATCGCTGGAGTGGTACCGCAGCCACGCGCAGAACCTCCACGTGATGCGCTACGACTACACCGACGAGGCCGACGGCCTCTACGATCAGGCCGAGCAGCTGCTTCAGGGCCGCCTCAGCCCCGCCGACTTCCTCTCCGCCATGGATCAGAAGCTGCGCATGATGGCGCTGGAGGGGAACTGACGCAGCACCCAGATTTCAATCGTGGCGGGGGACGTGTCCCCCGTCCACAATAAACTTATAGGAGGCGCGCCTTGTTTCGCCGAAAGAAATCCCTGTGGCTGTTTCTGCTTCCGCCGCTGATCGGGCTATTGATCTTCTACATCGTGCCGTTCTTCGGCGGCATCTACTACAGCCTGACCGACGGAAGCTACAAAAACGCCTTCGTGGGCCTGCAAAACTACATCAACATCTGGCAGAACCCCATGTTTCTGCTGGGCCTGAAGAACACGCTGCTGCTGTCGCTGATCTGCGCCCCGGCGGTGTGGATACTGTCGTTTCTCATCGCCATGCTGCTCAACCGGCTGCGCCCGGGCGGGGCGCTGCTGCGCAACAGCATCCTGCTGCCCTACCTGATGCCCGCGTCGGCGATGCTACTGGTGTGGCTGCTGTTCTTCGACTACGGCGGCACGCTGAACCGCATCCTGCACCTGCTGGGCATGGAGCGGGTGAACTGGCTGGACGGCGCTGCGCTGCGCGTGCCGGTGATTCTGCTGTTCATCTGGAAGAACCTGGGCTTTGCGGTGATTCTGTTCCTCTCCGCGCTGCAAACCGTGCCGGAGCCGCTGTATGAGTACGCACGGCTGGAGGGCGCGGGCTTCTTCCGCCAGGCCTTCTCCATCACGCTGCCGCTGATAATGCCCACTGCCTTTCTGGTCATCATCATCGAGTGGATCAGCGCCTTCAAGATCTTCCGCGAGGTGTACTTCATCGGCGGAGCCTACCCCGCCGACGCGGTCTACACCCTGCAAAACTACATGAACAATATGTACAACAAGCTCAACTACCAGAACGTGACCACCGCGGCGTACAGCTTCGCGCTGATCGTGTTCGTGCTGTTCGGCGTGCTGTTCTTCCTGCAGAACCGCATGCAGCGGAACCTGAAGTGAGGTGCGGCGCATGAAGAAAACCAACCGTCGCCGCCGCCACCTGCTCACCCGCTTTTTGCTGGTGGTGCTGGCGCTGGTGATCCTGCTGCCGGTGATCGTCACCGTGCTCTACTCCTTCTTCTCCCCCGAGGAGATTCGCGCCTTCATGGACACCCGCGGCTCCTTCAGCGACACGGCCTGGATGGACGCGCGGCTCAGCCCCCGCATGTTTTCGCTGAGCCAGTACTGGAAAATCCTGATCGTGGACACCTCGGTGCTACGAATGTTCATGATGTCGGTGTTCTACACGGTGATGATCCTACTGGGCCAGGCGGTGTTCGTGCCGATGCTGGCCTACGCCCTGAGCCGCTTCCGGTTCCGGGGCCGCAACATCGTGTTCATGGCGATCCTGCTGCTGATGCTGCTGCCCTATCAGGTCACGATGGTGCCCAACGTGCTGACGCTTCGGCGCATGGGCCTGATGAACACCGTCTGGGCGGTGATTCTGCCGCTGTGGTTCGCGCCGTTCTACGTGTTTCTGCTGCGCCAGTTCATGGCGAGCCTGCCCAACGAGCTCTTCGAGGCCGCCCAGGTGGACGGCGCGGGCACCATCCGCTGCTACTTCCACGTGGCGCTGCCGGTGTGCCACCCGGCCATCGGCGCGGCGCTGGCGCTGTCCTTCGCGGACTGCTGGAACCTGGTGGAGCAGCCCATGACCTACCTGAGCCAGCGAACCGAGCTGCAGCCGCTGTCCGTGATGTTCAACCAGCTGGTCAGCGAGAGCACCGGCGTGGAGTTCGCCGGCGCGGTGATCTACATGCTCCCGGCGCTGTTCGTCTACCTCTACTTCCTGGAGGACATCCTCTCGGGCATCCAGCTCACGGAGCTGAAATGATCCCACGCGCGGTGCATCCGCGCCTGAAACGCTCACAAAACAGGAGTTGCTGAGACTATGAAGCTTAAAAAAATCGCCCTGCGGGGACTGATCGGCGTGGCCGTGGTGGTGGCGCTGTGCATGTTCTTCTCCGGCACCATCGAAAACATCACCACGCCCAAGGTGAAGCTGGCGAAAGCCTCCCGGGGCAAGCTGGTGGAGAAACTGGAGCTGAACGGCGTGCTGGCCTACCCCGAGGTGGAGGAGATGCGCCTGGGCCTGCCCGCCGGGCAGACGCTCACCATCAGCCGGGTGAACGTGCGCGCGGGCTATCCGGTGAAGGCGGGCGACGTGGTGCTCGAGGCCAGCGTCACCGGCTACGAGGCCGCCGCGAAGCAGGCCCAGGACGAGTACGATGCGGCGCTGGACGCGCTGATGGAGATCGACCGCAAGAACGAGGGCCTGACATTGCGCCGCAGCGAGCAGACCTATGCCGACACCTATGCCGCGCTGCGCGAGGCCGCACGCCAGACCGCCCGCAAGAAGACCGAAATGGAGGTGCTGCTGCGCGCCGCGAAGCTGGGCTACACCGACGCAGGCTACCCCGACGGCGCGGACGAGGCCACCGTCGCCGCCATCGATGCCTATCGCGCGGCGCTGTCCGCCCAGGACGAGGCCCAGACCGCCTTCAACCGCGCGGCGCGCTACGGCGTGGACGACGCGGTCTGGAGCTACATCTCCGAGCGTCAGGCGGCCCAGGAGAAGCTTACCGACTGCGCCGAGAAGCAGGTGGAACTGGAGGAGCTGCGCCGCGCCGCCGCAACCATCTGCGCGCCCCGGGACGGCGTGATCGCGGAGATCAACCTCAAGCAGGGCGATCCCTACGACGGCTCCATGCCCCTGTACAAGCTCACCGCCGAGGGCAGCTCCCCCGCGCTGCGGGCCGACCTCAGCGGCGTGGACAAGAGTATCACCGAGGGCATGGGTGTGACTGTGTCCGTGGGCGGCGACAGCGTGGACGCGAAGATCGCGTCGCTGGGCTTTACAGAGTCCGGCGCGCGCTGCGCCGACGTGATTGTCAACGACGAGATCCTCCGCGCTGCGGGCAGCATGTACGCGCTGTCCCAGGATTCGGTGAAGCTGACCGTGCTGTTCAAGTCCAAGCAGAGCAGCTGCCTGCTGCCCGCCTCCGCCGTGCGCGGCAGCGGAGACAGCCGCTACGTGTACACCGTGAACGAGCGCACCACCACCTTCGGCAAGAAGAAGCTCTCCCTGTCCAAGATGAGCGTGCACGTCATCGCCGAGGCGGACGGCGTGGCCTCCATTGAGGAGGATCTGAGCTACTACACCATCGCCTACATGGAGGATCGCGCCCTGCGCGACGGCTCCGACGTGATGGAATATGTGGAATGAGGCGCGTATGAGGAAGAGACGATTCTCCCGAACCGCCCGGCTGCTGATCGCGCTGGGCGTGGTTCTCCAGCTCGCCGCGCTGGTTGCATTCAGCGCAAACGACGCGCTGCTGGAGTACGCCATCTGCACGCCGGACGTGCAGACCGTGAGCTCCGCCGACGGCAGCTCCCATGTCGAGACCGGACTGGAGCCGTTGATCGAGGCCCGCGACGACATCTTCGAGCAGCTGGGCGACGGCCTCGCGGCGCTGGCCTGCGGCGGCGTCAAGGGCGGCGTCAGCGTATCCGGCAACGGAACCACAGCCGGGGCCGCATTGCAGGCCGTGGACCTGTGCTGGCTGGAGACCTGTCCCCGGCGCATCATCGAGGGGCGCTGGATGGACGGAAGCGAGTTGAAGTCCGGCGCGCAGGTTGCCGTGCTGGACGAGGATCTGGCCTTTGCGCTCTTCGGCTCAGAGTCCGCGCTGGAGCGCACGGTGCGCATCATTGACAAGGACTACCGGGTCATCGGCACGGTGAAACATCGCCGCAGCGTGGGTGAGCGCGATGCATGCAGCGCCTACGTCCCCCTGTCGGCGGTGGCGGCGCAGGGCGTGCAGCTGGACACGCTGACCATGTACGCGCTGCCGCTGAGCCGCACGGGCATGGATCAGAGCTTCACCGCCGCCATGCGCGACGCCTGGGGCGCGGGCAGCTTCTACAGCCTGCGCCGGGAGGCCATGGGCGGCATGCTGCTGAGTCGGCTGCTGCTGTGCGCGCTGGTTATGGCGCTGCTGTGGCGGCTGACGATCCCGCTGCGCGGCCTTGCGAAGCGCTTCCGGGGCGAGATCGCCGGGATGCAACGGCACGGCTACCTGCGAAGCTATCTGCTGCCCTCCGTCGCGCGGGTCCTTGCTCTGATACTCTGCGCGGCTGCGTGGCTGGCGGCGGTCTACGGCGTGCTGTGCGTGGCCATCGAGCCGGTGTACACCTTCACCGAGTGGATTCCAGAGTCGCTGGTGGAGATTTCCGCGCTGAAAACCGTGTTCTGGAGCCGCGCGGAGGATGCGGCGCAGCTGGTGAAGGTCGTCACGCCCGAGGCCGCACGCTCCGCCTTCTGGGGCAGTGCGGCGCGCCTGGGCGCGGTGCTGACGCTGCTGGGACTGGCGCTGGGCAAAGGACGGGGCAGCAAAAGCCGCGCTCCGCAGACAGCCGAAAACTGAATGGTCTGCATTGAACCCCACGCCCCGACCTGTGAAAGCAGATCGCGGGCGCGGGGCTTTCTGATGTCGATCTGCCCGCCGATGCTCCCGGGCATGAAAAAGCCACCCTGTTCTTCGCAGGATGGCTTTTCTATGCGCCTTTACTTCAGCGTGATGATGACGCGGCGGTAGGGTTCCTCGCCCTCCGAGTGGGTGGTCACCTCGGGGTCGTTCTGCAGCGCGGAGTGCAGAATGCGGCGCTCGTTGGGGTTCATGGGTTCCAGGGCGACGCGACGGCCGCTCTTCTTGGCGCGGTTGGCCATGCGCACGGCCAGCTTCCGCAGCGCCTCCTCGCGCTTGGCGCGGTAGTTCTCGGTGTCCAGGGACACGCGCAGATACTCCTCGCGGTTGCGGTTGACGTTCAGGCTGGTGAGGTACTGAAGCGCGTCCAGCGTCTCGCCGCGACGGCCGATGAGGATGCTCATGTTCTCGCCGGAGAGCTGCATGCGCAGCTGCTCCTCGGACTCGCTGACCTCGATCTGCGTGGGCACGCTCATCTTCTCGGTCAGGCCCAGCAGGAAGTCGCGCGCGCCCTTGGCGGTGTCGCTCAGCTCCTCCTCGGGGGTGGCCACGAAGGGCTCCGCAGGCTCGGCGGGGGCGGCAACGGTCACCGGCTCCGGGATGGGCTCGCGAGTCTCCTTGCGCTCCTTGTCCTTGCGGTTGCGGGACCTGCGCTTCTCGCTCTTTTCAGGCTTTGCCTCTGCGGCGGCAGCTTCCTGGACGGGCTCGTCCTTGATCTCGGCGGCAGGCTCCTCCGCCTTTTCCGCCTTCTTCACCGGCGCGGACTTGGGGGCGCTCTGCTCGGCCTTGGCGGGCTTGCTCTCGCGCTTCTTTTCGCGCTTGCGGCCCTGCGCGGGCGCATCCAGGCTGAACACGGGCATTTCGATGTCGAAGGAATGATCCTCCTCCTTGACGGTCAGGCGAACCTTCGCGGGCTTGCCGAACATGCCGAAGAGTCCGGGGCTGCCCATGTCGATGACGCTGGTTTCCACCTCGTCAAGCGTGCAACCAAGCTCCTTCAGGCCGTTCTGGATTGCGTCCTTCACGGTCTTTCCGCTTGCTTCAATAAATCTGTTCAAGGCAGGATGCCTCCTTATCTTACTGGGAAATCACTTGATATCTGCCTGTGCGCCTTCCTCCTCGAGCGCCGCCTTACGGTCCTGGCGATCGAAGTACCAGTTCACGATGATCTGCTGCACGACCTGGATCACGTTGGCGGCCATCCAGTAGATGGCGAACGCAGCGTTGTAGCCGGCGCAGATCCACAGGGAGAACAGGGGGAAGAACCACTTCATGAAGCCGCTGTTCATGGCGTTGGCAGCGGCCTGCTGCTCCTCGGGGATGTTTTCGTCCTTCTTCATGCTGTTGCCGTTGGTGAACTTGGTCATCAGGAACTGGCTGACGGCAGCCAGCACCGGCAGGATGAACAGGCCGTTGGCATACTGGAAGAGATTGGCAAAGGACGTGGGCAGGGTGAGCACGGGGCGGAAGAACACCAGGTTCAGCTGAATCGAGGTGAACGCGTTGGCGCCGTACTGAGCCGCGATGGCAGCGTACTCCTCGGTGGCCAGGAAGGCACGGGCGGCCTCGATGTTGGCCTCGGTCAGAATGCTGGAGCCGCTCACCGGCGCGATGGTTTTGAGCGCATCGCCCACCTTGGGCAGGATGGTGGACATGAAGGAATCCGGCTGGAACACGTTCTTAATCCACAGCCAGCTCTGCATCGCGGGCACCTCGCCGGTCTCGGCGATGTTCAGAATCATCTGGATGGTGTGCTCGTTGGCCATGTTGCGCATTGCGGCGAACATGAACCAGAGAATCGGCAGTGTGATGAGCATCGGCAGGCAGCTTGCCATGGGACTGACGTGCTCCTTGCGATACAGCTCGTTGAGTTTCAGGTTCAGCTTGTCCTTATCGTTGGCATACTTCTTCTGAAGCAGGGCAACCTTGGGCTGAATCTTGTTCATCGCGCGCATGCTCTTCTTGCTCTTGATGTCAAAGGGCAGCATGATCATGCGGATGAGCAGCGTAAATACCACAACGGACCAGCCGTAGTTGCCGACCCATCTGTAAATCCATTCCAGGATGCTTTGAAAAAGTCCGCTCATTGAATATCCTCCACGGAATTGATCGTCCACGCAGCAACCGCCGGTTCCAGCATATCAAAAGAATGCCGCGCCCAGATCAGCGGGGCATTCTTCTCGCCCGGACGGCGCGATGCAAGCCCGCACCGCTGCGCCCGGCCTCCTGCCGGGGCACTCCAGCGCAGGGCGACGCGCCCCGCAGCCGGTACCCGAATCCTTCCGTGCGGTTCAGGGAACAGGGTCATACCCGCCCTTGCTGAACGGGTTACAGCGCAGGATCCGGCGAACCGCCAGATACCCGCCCTTGATGGCGCCGTATTTTTGAACTGCCTCCAATGCATACTGCGAGCAGGTGGGAATGTACCTGCAGCACGGTCTGTGCATTGGCGATATGCCCACGCGATAAAACGTAATCAGCCAAAGCAGGATGCGCTTGGGCAAGGACTTGATCCACCGCATTTACATATCCTCTTTCATGAGCTTTGCGCGGGTCAGCAGGGCATGCATCTCCCGCGTCAGCTCGGCATGCGGAACCGATTTCAGCGCCGGACGCGCAATGAAGATGTACTTTCCGCATTTGAGTCGCGTGCGCATCAGGCGCACATCCTCACGCATGCACCGCCGGATGCGGTTGCGCGTGACCGCGTTGCCCACCTTGGAGGAGACCGAGAAGCCGAACTTCTGCTCCCGTCCCTTCAGGTAGATCAGCACGAGATTTCGCGAGGGGTATGATTTGCCTCTCCGATAGACATAGCGATAGTTTTTGTTATCGCCAAGCCTGTATTTGCGCGCGAACCCCTGGGGTGCGCGCGCATGCTTATCCTGCCCCTCCATGTCCGATTTCAGAATCAGACGGTCAGAACCTTGCGGCCGCGTGCACGACGGGCCTTGAGAACGTTGCGGCCTGCTCTGGTCTTCATGCGGGCGCGGAAGCCATGGACCTTGGAACGCTGGCGCTTCTTGGGCTGGTAAGTACGGAACATTGAAAACAACTCCTTCGCATCGTGATCTATGAGGCATTTACTCTGTTTGAGTAAAACTTCCCAAACATACAGCCTTATCATTATACTTTTTTCCCCGGATGCTGTCAAGTTAAACCGTGTGAATTCAGATTTCGCTTTTCCAATTTTTCACAACAATGCCCAAAATTGCAATTTACTTTACAATTCGCGGCCTTTGCTTTAAAATAGGAAGCGGATACGAGTGAAAAACGATTAGGAGAATCCATCATGAAAAGTCACGCTGCAAAGCATACCCGCAGTTCCCACCTCTTCCTTTCCTCTGCTGCGATCCTGCTTGTGCTGTTTATCCTGATCTACGCCGTCATGGGTGTCTGGTCCAAGGAGGATCCCTGCCACTACCCCTACGAAAGCTACCTTTTGCAGGCCCAGGCCTGGCTGAAGGGTCAGACGCATCTGGATGAGAATTACAGCCATCTGGAGCTTGCGGTCTACGAGGGCAAATACTACGTCAGCTTCCCGCCGGTGCCCTCCATCCCAATGGTGCTCTACACGCTGCTCTGGGGCGACGACGTGCCGGGCGGACTGTTTCAGAAGATCTACGTCGCCATCGCCGCGCTGCTGATCCTCTCGGAGCTGATGCGCACCGGCCGCATGAAGTGGGGAGACTGCGTCGCCTGGGCGCTGTTTCTGTGCCTGGCCAGCGCGATGCTCCCCGTTTCACTGATCGGCGGCGTGTGGTACGAGGCGCAGATTCTGTGCTTCCTGTTTTCCATCTGCGCCATTGTGGCCATGCGGCGGCAGCATCCCACGCTGTCCTGCCTGTGCTTTGCCCTGTCGGTGGGCTGCCGACCCTTTTCGATCTGCCTGGGGCCCGTGCTGCTGATGCTGTATCTGGAGGACGCAAAGCTCAAGCGCCTGTCCTTTCGGCAGGGCTTCCATCGGCTGATGCCCGGCCTGATCGTTGGCCTGTGCATCGCCGCCTGCTACGGAGCCTACAACTACGTGCGCTTCGGCAACGTCTTTGAATTCGGCCACAACTATCTGCCCGAGTTCACCAGCAGCGAGCACGGCCAGTTCTCCCTGTATTACATTGGACAGAACTGGAAAACCCTGTTCTTTGGCGCGCCCTTCCACATTACAAAGGCCCAGCTGACCTTTGAGAAGTTTGGCTTCTCCATGTTCCTCAGCTGCCCGATTCTGATCTGCAATCTGGTGTGGTTCATCAAGGACGATCTTCTGTCGAGGAGCATGACGCGCACCAAATGGGTCATACTGCTGATGGGCGCGCTGAACATACTCCTGCTTCTGATGCACAAGACCCTGGGCGGCCTGCAATTCGGCATGCGCTACGCACTGGAGCTGGTGCCGATGTGCTTTGTATGGCTGCTGCTGAGTCCCGACCGCCGCACGCTGACCCGCTGGGAGAGCACGATTCTGGGGCTCGGCCTGGTCTTTAATCTGGTGGGCGGCGTCGCCATTCATGTATAAAGAATGAAGAAAGTCAAAGCCCTGTTTTTGCCCCGCAAGGTTCGCGCCAGCTACGCCGACGCCGGAGATTTCCTGCGCGTCGCCTGCGTGGGACTGATCGGCTGGTTCCACATCTGGCAACAGTCCTGGCTGAATCCCGACCTGCACCTGTTCGGGCGAAGCTTCCGCATCTATCCGATGGTGGCCTGCGGCTACATGTTCGTGGATCTGATGCTGCTGCTCAGCGGCTTTCTGCTGATGCTGGGCTGGCAGGCGGGCCGCAACCGCAGAGCGCGCGACTTCTACACCGCCCGGGCCGCGCGCATCCTGCCCAGCTACCTGCTGTGCATCGCAATCATGCTGTTCGGTTTCGCCCTGCCGGAGGGGCTGTACGGCTCGACGGAGGCCATGTGGAAGGATCTCATTCCGCACCTGACGTTCACCCACAACATGTTTCCCGCGTCCTACAGCTTCACCCGCCTGAACGGCGCGCTGTGGACGCTTGCCGTGGAGGTGCAGTTCTACCTGATCTTCCCCTTCCTGGCCAGGGTCTTTCACCGCGCGCCGGCCCGTACCTGGGGCTGCATGGTGCTGCTGGCCATGGCCGTTCGCCTGACGATCATCCTCCTTGCAGAGGACAGCTCGATCTACTTTAACCGCCTCACCGCCATGCTGGACGTGTACGCAAACGGAATGCTGGCGGCGCACATCTATCGCAGGCTGGCCGAAAAGCCCCAGTCCGCCTGGCGCGCCTGGCTGAGCACCGCGCTGACCATCCTCGCGGCGGTGGGCGTCTACCACATCCTGTGCGCACAATACTACCGCAGCGGCGGTCAGAACATCCGCCTGGGACAGATGCTCTGGCGCTTCCCGCTGAGCGCGCTGGGCTGCGTGTTCCTGGTCTGCGGCAGTCGCTCCATCCGACTGATGCGCGCACTGTTCTCCAACCGCCTCGTGCGCTTCCTCTCCGGCCTGAGCTTCAACTTCTACATCTGGCACCAGTTCCTGGCCGTGAAGCTCAAGGCCTGGCGCATCCCCTACTACGAGGGCGAGAATCCCAATCAGGCGGGGCTTCAGCCCTGGCAGAACAATTACACGCTGCTCTGCTTCGCCGCAGCGCTTGCGCTGTCGCTGGCCATCACCTATCTGGTGGAAAAGCCCTGCGCGCGCTGGATAAAAAGGCGCGCATCTGCCCGCAAAGCCCTTGAAACCGAACTTGCGTCGTGATAGAATAAATACAGGTAAAAATAAATCGTGACGCGCGGCGGAGTCCTTCGCAGCGCATGCGTTTATGGAAAGGATGTTTTCACCATGGCAAAATCCCGCGAAGAGCTGCTTGCGCTGCTCAACTGCCCCGAGGGACTTGAGAACCTCAAGGAACTGATGAAGACCGAGCCCCAGCCGGAGACCGGCCGCGATGTGAACAACCACATTCACACCACCTACTCCTTCTCGCCCTACTCCCCCACCGCCGCAGTGTGGTTCGCCCGCGCGGCAGGTCTGTGCACCTGCGGCCTGATGGACCACGATTCCATCGCCGGCGCAGAGGAGTTCCTCGCCGCCGCCGAGGCTGCCCACATGAGCGCCACCATCGGCATCGAGTGCCGCGTGAGCTTTGCAAACACCCCCTTTGCCGACAGGAAGCTCAACAACCCCGACCAGAAGGGCGTTGTCTACATGGCGCTGCACGGCGTGCCCCACAACAAGGCCACCGAGATCAACGAGTTCTTCGCGCCCTACCGCGCAAAGCGCAACGAGCGCAACAAGAAGATGGTCGCCGCCATCAACGAGATGATGGGCAAGTACGGCGTGACCATCGACTTTGAGAAGGACGTGCTGCCGCTGTCCAACTTCGCCAAGGGCGGCTCCGTCACCGAGCGCCACCTCTCCAGCGCCCTGGCCTACAAGATGCTCGATGTCATCGGCAGGGGCGACAAGCTGGTCAAGTTCATCCACGAGGAGCTGAAGCTTCCCCTGTCCGGCAAGATCGAGGGCTTCCTCACCGACGAGAGCAACCCCCACATGATGTACGACCTGCTGGGCTGGATCAAGAGCCAGCTGATCTCCAAGTTCTACATCGACGCCACCGACGAGTGCCCCGACGTGCGCGACGTGCTGGCGCTGTCCGACCGCGTGGGCGCGATCTCTGCCTACGCCTATCTGGGCGACGTGGGCGACAGCGTGACCGGCGACAAGCGCGCCCAGAAGTTCGAGGACGACTTCCTGGACGAGCTGGTGGAGTACGTGGCCAAGCTCGGCTACAAGGCCATCACCTACATGCCCAGCCGCAACACCAAGGCCCAGCTGCACCGTCTGCGCGCGCTGTGCGAGAAGTACAACCTCTTCCAGATCAGCGGCGAGGACATCAACCAGCCCCGCCAGAGCTTCGTCTGCGAGGCCCAGCGCGATCCGGAGTTCAACAACCTCTACGACGCAACCTGGGCGCTGATCGCCCACGAGTGGCGCGCCACCGAAAATCCCGACGACGGCTTCTTCTCCGAAAAGAGCATCGAGAAGTGGCCCGAGCTCAACGACCGCATCGCCGCCTTCTCCCAGTTCGGCCAGGCCATGCGGAAATAAGACAATCCAAATGATGATCCCGGTGCATTTGCACCGGGATTTCTTATTCAAATTCGATGTCGACGTCCGATGCGCGCAGGATCAGCTCTCCCAGGGGATCGTCCTCGCAAGCATCGCAGTCGAAGAACAGCACATGAATCTCCCAGCCGCCGGACTCGCCCTCATAAATCTCCTCATAGAGCCAGTCCGCGCCCTCCAGTCCGTCGTCCATGCGCACGATTTCGCAGTCGATGAAGCGCAGGCGAATCCGTTCCGCATCCTCGTAATCGCGCATCAGGTCGAGAACCAGCTCCCGTCCGCACTGCTCCACGCGCTTCACGACGGAATCGTGAAAGCCAAACTCCTCAATGAAGGAGCCGGGGTATTTTTTCAGCAGCTCCGTTTTATGGCGGGCGTAGCTGCGAAACGGCGCCTGCTCCCGCCTCTCCTGCTCCTGCATATGCCTCGCAATCCGCTTCTTGATCTCCGGCGAGGCCACGCCCAGCGCCAGAACCCGCACGTCCGCGACCCCGTCCAGAATCTCCTTCGGATAGTCCTCCTCAATGTGATGCAGTTCATCCTGATACCAGTCCGCAAACCCCGCCTTCAGCGTCGCCTCGTTGACATCCTTCTGAATTCCTTTCAGCACCTCATTGCGAACCCGCAGATACTCCTGTCGCGCCTTCTTGTACGCCTTCGGACTTCTGTACATTTCCGGCGAGGCCTGAAATTCCTCCGGCCACTCCTCACCGAAGGTTTCCATTACCATTTCCTGTGCAGATGCCAGCCACTCCCGCTGCCTCCGGGCGTACAGGCTCTGGAAGAACTCCTCCGAAAACGCCGCCGCGCGACGGTCGCCGCGCACCTCGGAAAGCATCGCATCCTCCTGGATGCCCTCGTACCACTCCCGCGTAAAGTATCGCATACCCTGTCTCCTTCCATGCTTCAATTATACCACGATTTTCGCTCCCTGCATAGTCCTGCGCATCCCCCGCATACAATGCAGCAGTATGGAACGGGGAGGGAGCGCCATGCAGGCGGGCGAACAGGGGAACCACGGCCTCGTGCTGACCAACCGCAGCCACGCGGAGATCAGCGGTGTGACCGACGTGGATTGCTTCAACGAGCAGGTGGTGGTGCTGTCCACCACCCTGGGCACCATGACCATCAGCGGAAGCTCCCTGAACATCTCCCATCTCAATCAGGAGGAGGGACGGCTGGTGGTGGACGGCGAGTTTGACGCCATCGAATACTCCGGCAAGACCCGCGCCGCCAAGGGCGGGTTCCTGGGCCGCATCCTGCGCTAGGCATGCTGTTTGCCACGATTCACCAGGGCCTGCTGTTCCTGTGGATGATGGCCGCAGGGGTGCTGATCGGCCTGTGGTACGCCCTGACGCTGGGGCTGCGGCGGCTGATTCAGGCGGGCTTCTGGCTGACGCTGGCCTGCGATCTGCTCTTCGGCGCAGGCTGTGCGGTGATCCTGTGCGCGTTTCTGGTGGCGGGCAACTACGGCGCGCTGCGGCCCTTCGAGCTGCTGGGCGCGATCTGCGGCGCGCTGCTCTGCGTCTGTGCCGTGCTGCCGCCGCTGCGCGCGCTGGGGCGCTGGATGGCGCGCCTGTACAAAGCTGCCGCCAAACGCCTGCGCAAATCCCGCGTTCTGCAAATCATCTTTAAGTAGAAAGGAACATCCATGCACCGAATTCGCATTCCAGGCCACAGCGCTGCTGTGCTGCACGCAGGCCTTCGCCTGCGCCACATCCGCGTGCTGCCCCGCTTCTGGCGCTTCGTGATCCTGCTGCTGGTGCTGGTCTTCGGCGCGTGCGCGCTTTCATCGGAGCTGAAGTACCGCCGCTGCTGCGAGCATCTTGCGCAGGTGCAGCTCGAACGCGACGCGGCCGAGCAGCGCGTGGATGCGCTTTCCGAGCGCCTTGCGGAGGTGCAGACCGACGCATATATCGAAGAAGTCGCCCGCAGGGAGCTGAACCTGCTCTATCCCGGCGAGATTCGCTATGTGGCGCGCTGATTGACAAGCCCCGCGCGGAATGTTATACTGAGAGTGTGTTTCTATAATGAGACAGGTGCAGTTTCGAGCAGATTTTTTCGCAATTCAAGGATGAAAACCGAAGGTTTACTGGATGTAAATCGAGGTTTGAAGACGCAGAAGTGCGGGAAAAGATGCCGAAAATGATGCCTGGCGAGTTTAGAAACGCGCTCCCCAGAAAAACCGACAGTGAGGCGTTTCATCACATGGGATTCGAGGCAATCAAGGGCTACTTCAAGCAGAACCGGATGTTCTATCTCTTCGTCGCGCCCCTGTTCGGCACCTATCGCAACCACATCATGGCCCGCGCCCGCCGCAAACGCGGCATCGACGGCAACCTGGTGGTGTTCAGCTCCTTCGACTTCCGCTCCTACAACGACAACCCCCGCTACATCTCCGAGAAGCTGCACGAGCTGCGCCCGGAGACGGACATCGTGTGGCTGTTTCGGGACAGCGAGGCCGCGCGGAAGAAGTTCGACATCCCGCCCTACGTGCGCGCACTGAACTCCATCGACCGCGACGGCGTGGAGGCCCAGGCCCGCGCCCGAGTGACGGTGGACAACTTCAACAAGCGCTTCTATCTGAAATTCCCCGCTGAGGGCCAGATCTACATCCAGACCTGGCACGGCGACCGCGCCTTTAAGAAGGTGGGCTACGACAACCCCCACCAGTACACCCGCTTCAACCGCATGCTGGAGGAGAAGTGCACGCTGGGCGTGACCGGCTCCGACTACGGCGACATGCAGTTCCGCTCGGCCTTCCACTACAAGGGCGAGCTGCTGAAGGTGGGCTATCCGAGGAACGACATCCTGCTGCGAAGCGATCCCGCCGAGGGACAGGCGATCCGGGAGAAGCTGCATCTTTCGCAGGACGTAAAGCTCCTGCTCTACGCCCCCACCTTCCGCGACACCGAGCAGAAGAACCACGAGGTGCAGAAGGTGCGGCTGGACCTTAACCACGTGCTGGACGTGCTGGAGGAGACCACCGGCGAGAGGTGGCAGTGCCTGGTGCGCGCCCACTACATGACCCGGGGCATCCCCTTCGACGACGGCTCGGGACGCTTGATCGCCGCCAGCGCCCACCCCGAGATGGCGGAGCTGCTCAAGATCTCCGACGCGCTGATCACGGACTACTCCTCCTGCGCCGGGGACTTCGCCCTGACCCGCAGGCCGATCTGGCTGTATCAGGACGATCTTCAGGACTACCAGACCAACAACCGCGCGCTGTACTTCGACATGAAGGACTCGCCCTACTGGGTGGCGGCCACGCCGGAGGAGATGGACGCGCTGATCCGCGCCACCACGCCGGAGCGCGCCCAGGAGAACTGCGACGCGATCCTGCGCTTCTACGGCGAGGCGGAGACCGGCCACGCAGCGCAGTCCGTGGCCGAATACATCATATCCAAGCTCACACCCGACGGAAAGGGAGACAAATGAACGAAATTCGCACCGCCGTGGTGATCGGCGGAACCAGCGGCGTGGGGCGCGCCATCGCGCGCGTGCTCGCCGCCGGGGGCGCGCAGGTCACGGTCTACGGTCGCAGCCTGCCCGACGCGCCCGAAGAAAACATCGAATACCGGCGCTTCAACCTGCTCTGCGACGACTTCGCCGCCCTCGAGGCCCATCTCAATGCGGACGCGCTGATCTACGCGGCGGGTCTGGGGCGCATCGCACCCTATGAGCAGCTGACCGACATGGAGATCACGGCGCTGTTCCGCACCAACGCGGAGGGCTTCGCCCGGGTGCTGCGCATGTTCCAGCCCCGCTTGCTTACGGACAGGCCCTTCTACTGTGCGGTGCTGGGCTCCATCGCGGGGCTGATGTCCTCGCCCATGTTCGCCGGCTACGGCGCCAGCAAGGCCGCAGTGGCCAGCCTGTGCGAGTCCATAAACGCCGAGCTCATCGCCCAGAACAGCCCCAACCGGGTGCTGAACGTGGCCCCCGGGGCCATCGCGGGCACCTGCTTCTACGGCGGAAAAGACGAGCCCGACAAGACCTGTGCGCTGGCGGAGGAGATCGTTACGCGCATGGTAAGCCGCGAGACGCTGTGGATTCCCAGGTATGAGGAGACCTACCGCGAGGTGCTGACCCGCTATCGTGCCGACCCGGTGCGCTTCGGCGTGGAGAGCTGGCAGTACAAGCAGCAGAGCGGCCGCGCGTCGGACAAACCCCGGGGGAAGATCGGCTTCCTCAGCGGCACCTTCGACCTGTTCCACATCGGCCATCTGAACCTGCTGCGCCGGGCGAAGCAGTACTGCGACTACCTGATCGTGGGCGTGCATCCGCCGGGATCCTCCCACAAGAACAAGCCGACCTTCATCCCGCTGGAGGAGCGCATGGAGATCGTCGGCAGCATCAAGTACGTGGACAAGGTGGTCGTGACGCTGGACGAGGACGACGAGATGTACAAGCTCTACCCCTACGACTACCTCTTCGTCGGCAGCGACTACAAGGGCACGGAGCGCTTCAATCGCTACGAGCGCGAGCTGACCCCGCTGGGCGTTAAGATCATCTACTTCCCCTACACCCAGGGCACCAGCAGCACCCAGCTGCGCGAGGCCCTGGAGCGCAAGTGAACCAAAGGAAGGTGCGTCATATATGAACATCGCGCTGATCATCGCGGGCGGCAAGGGCATGCGCATGCATCAGGAGATTCCCAAGCAGTTCCTCACCGTGAACGAAAAGCCGGTCATCGTCTACACCATGGAGGCGTTCCAGAAGCACGCCGACGTGGACGCCATCGCCGTGGTGTGCATCGCGGGCTGGGAGAACATCCTCTCCGCCTACGCGCGGCAGTACGGCATCACGAAGCTCAAACACATCATCCCCGGCGGTGAAAACGGCCAGGATTCCATCCGCAACGGCGTGCTGGAGCTGGAGGAGCACTACAGCCGGGACGATCTGGTGCTGGTGCACGACGCGATCCGGCCCATGCTCTCGGCGGACATCATCTCCGACTGCATCGCCACCGCCACCCAGTACGGCTCGGCCATCGCCGTAGTGCCCTGCCAGGAGGCCATGCTGGAGACCACCGACCAGGTTTCCACCTGCGCAAGCTACCCCCGGCAGAACCTGAAGCGCACCCAGACCCCCCAGGCCTTCCCCATCGGGGTGCTGGCCGACGCGCACCGCGAGGCGCTGGAAAAGGGCATCACCAACTCCATCGCGTCCTGCACGCTGATGGTGGAGCTGGGCCGCACGATCTACTTCTCCCACGGCTCCGAAAAGAACATCAAGCTCACCACGCCGGAGGACATCGACATCTTCCGGGCGTTGCTGAGCCTGAACGGGCGCTGAGGAGGTCAACTGTGAACATCCATCACCCGCTGCTGGCGGAGGAATTTGCAAAGATTGCCGCGCTTGACCTGCCTTACGGTGATCTGGCGGGCAAGGCCGTGGCCGTCACCGGGGCCACCGGACTGGTGGGCAGCTACCTGCTGCGCGCGCTGGACGCGGTCAGCCGGGCGCACGATCTGAAACTTCATCTGATTGCGCTGTGCCGGAAGCCGGAGCGTGCGAAGGATCGGCTGTCCGGCATGGAGAACCTGAGCATCCTGCCCTACGACGCCTGCGCGCCGCTGGACGGGAGCTGGCAGGCCGACTTCATCGTGCACGCCGCATCGAACGCCCATCCGCTGGCCTTCTCCAGCGACCCCGTGGGCACCATGCAGGCGAACCTGCTGGGCACGATGCAGCTGCTGGAGCACGTCCGCGCCACCGGCGGGCGGCTGCTGTTCCTCTCCACCGGCGAAATCTACGGCGAGAACCCATCTCTTGCAAGCTTCGACGAGCACAGCTTCGGCAGCGTCGACCCCATGCGCTTCCGCGCCTGCTACCCGGAGAGCAAGCGCGCCGCCGAGACGCTGTGCGCCAGCTACGCCCAGCAGTACGGCGTGGACGCGCTCGTCGCCCGGCTCACCTACACCTACGGGCCGACGATCACCAAAGAGAGCAGCCGCGCCGAC
The DNA here is from genome assembly GCA_051878085.1 of Aristaeellaceae bacterium. Lineage (GTDB taxonomy): Bacteria > Bacillota > Clostridia > Christensenellales > Aristaeellaceae > SFTH01. The sequence continues at coordinate 25,175 of JBJEJN010000075.1, forward strand.
GCACAGTTCCTGCGCTGCGCGCTGGAGGGTCGGGACATCGTGCTCAAGAGCCCCGGAACGCAGATTCGCTCCTACTGCTACGCTGCCGACACCACCTCGGCGCTGATCACGCTGCTGTTGAAAGGCGCAAGCGGCGAGGCCTACAACGTGGCGAACCCCGATTGCAGCCCATCCATCCGGGAATACGCCGGAACGCTGGCCGGGCTGGCAGGCGTGAATCTGGTGTTCGACCTGCCCCCGGAGTCCGAGCGCGTCGGCTACTCCGCCGTGACCCGCGCGGTGCTCGACCCCGGCAAGCTGATGGGCCTGGGCTGGCGCGCCGCATACGACCTGCGCGAGGGACTTTCCCACACGCTGGAAATCAGCCGCTGAAACTGCGCTTCTTGAAAAATCCAAGGCACATACAGAGGTGAGCGTATGCGTTATGATAAGACAATGAATTTTTTGATCTACGATGGGAACCCAAACGGACTTATCATGGGCGAATTGTCAAACTGGAATGGTCGCGTCTATAAGATTTCAAGAAGCGCATTGCCCAGCTTTGCCCGTCGACCAGATTGTCAGCACACTGGCGTATACTTCCTGTTCGGTCGCAATCAGGACATGGACGATACGATCTATGTGGGCGAAGCCGAGCAGCTGTTCAAACGTCTGAAGCAACACATCAATGACAGCGAGGAATGGAACGACTGTGTCGCAGTCATCAGCAAAGACAATCATCTGAACAAAGCGCACGTAAAGCATCTGGAGAATGATTTCTACCAGCTGGCAGTCCATGCACATCGGTATGTGGTAATCAACCCTACGATACCAACGTGCAGTTCAGTATCCGAGTTTGATCAGGCAATGCTGTCAGAATTCATTGACCATACAAAGTTGCTGGTCAATACGCTGGGTTATAAGGCTTTTGAAGGGATCTCTGTGCCGTCTTCATTGCCCGACAAGCCTCACGAAGTCATGGGATATACCATAACGGGCAGCAGAGGCGCTGACGCGCGTGGCATCAGTGTCGCAGATGGCTTTACAGTGCTGAAAGGATCGAAGGTTGCTGCTACTGTCACGCCCAGTTTCCCATCCACACTCCAGAAGATCCGGGATCGCCTGATGGAAAACAATGTGATTGATGAGAATCTCTGCTTCACGTGCGATTATCTATTTGGCAGCCCCTCAACAGCAGCATCAATTGTCCGTGGTGCTAACTCGAACGGCCGCACTGCATGGAAGAATCAGAGCGGCCAAACCCTTGCAATGGTTGAAGCCATGGAAATCGGGGAATAGGGGTCGCACGGCGTTCCGCCGCACAAATTCAGCCCGCAAATCACCTTCATCCGTGATTTGCGGGCTGTTTTCATGCTGTCGTGAAGCGTAAATGAGCCTTAACCGCACATCTGGCGCACCAGTTGAAGCGTCCGCTGCCAGTCGCCGTCGGGATTCGTCTCCCGCAGGCGCACCTCCAGGCGGTCGGCCATGTCCGACACCTGCTCCCGCCTGCGCCGCACGTAGTCGGGATGCTCGTCGAAGGTGCCGGACACCACCAGCGCCAGCACCCGCCCCGCCATGTTCAGAATCTCCACGTCCGGCAGGCTCTGCTGGCGAATGTGGCGGTCGATGCGCTCCAGCGCGCGGGTGAGCAGGTCGTCCATGGCGTACTCCGCCGCCAGCTCCAGTATCTCGTCCAGCGCCTCCGGCTGCCGGCTGAAGCGCAGCATCAGCGCGTTGGCGTACTCCCGCAGCCAGCGCAGCTCGAAGGAGGAATCCACATGCAGCGCCTCGTACTCCTCCAGCACGCCCTCGTCGCGCATGCGCTTGCGGCTGCAGCCGTGCTGCATGAACACGTCCCTGGCTACGGTCTCGTCGGCGGTGAGGCTGGTCACGCGGCGATCGGGATCCCCGGCGGGCGCTTCATCATAGGCGGCCTCAGCTTCAGGATCGCTGTCGGCGTAATTTTCCTCCCAGCCCTGCCGGGCCTGCTGCTGCCACTCCTGCGGGCGCTCCGCGTTGCGGAAGAAGGCCACGCTGGCCATGTGCATGTAGGCGCTCAGGAAGAGGCTTGCGACCATCATCGCCAGCACGCACAGCGCCATGAGCACGATCACGGCAACCAGCGCGGCGTCGCGGCCCAGCACCGACAGAAGCGGCGCGTTGAGCAGCAGCACCGCATAGATCGGAACCTCCGTCAGCAGCATCCAGCCGATGAAGCTGAATTGCAGGCAGAACAGCCTGCCCTTGCGGCCCTGCATGCACTGCTTGCTCGCATTCAGCGCCTCCATCACGCCCATTTCGGGATGCTGCGCCAGGATGTAGTCCGCCATGGCGTAGCGGTAGGCGGCAATGATGCCGGGAACCACCAGCAGTAGCGACCAGGCGAACACGATCAGCGAGCGCAGGATGCTCATGCCCACGCACTTCCAGTAGATCCCCTTCGGGAACAGCATGCCCGCGCGGGGCGTTTCACCGTCCAGCACGCGGCAGCCCAGGCCGTAGAGTCCCACATTCACCCAGGAGCCCATGAACAGCGCCCACAGGCTGCTGAACACGGTGATGCCGGACAGGACGACCAGCATGCTGCGCAGCTGCGCGTTTGCCGCGCCGTCCAGATTCAGATTTGAGCCGACGTCGAGGATGCTGCTGATGCTGATCCCGCCGCCCGCGCCCAGCAGCGTCGCCAGCAGCAGCATCAGCGCCATCCGCGTCCACCTTCCACGCAGCGCCTGACGCGCCATCGCACGAAAATCCTTTGCAAACATGGTTTCCCTCCATTCTGCTTGTGGGAGCGCCCGGAGGCGCCCCCTTCAGTCCTCTCCGCCGTCGGCCTCCACCCAGCGGTAGAGGGCGGCAAAGGACGTGAAAATGTACAGCTGCAGCGGCGCATTCAGCGCGACCGCAATCACCAGCTGCGCGGCGGCCTGCGCGATTCCTGGCAGCAGCGCCGCAGCCCGCAGCAGCAGATTCTGCGCCACCACGCTGAGCAGGCCCCAGCCCATCAGGGAGAGCGTCAGCCGGATTGCGCGCGCAACGTTGCCCCGCATCCTGCGGAAGCTCTCGCCCAGTGCGGCGAACAGCTGCATCCCGGGATGGCGCGTCAGCAGGTAGTACGTCATATCCAGACGGATCAGAAGCCAGACAGCGAGGCCGGCCGCCGCCAGCGCTGCGATGAGCAGCAGGATCAGGCCGGGGTTCCCCTCCATGCGCCGCGTCAGCTGCGCCAGCAGCGCCGTTCCCCGGTTCACCGCCGTCAGCAGCACGCCCATCAGCAGGCCTGCGCCCAGACGCTTCCCCGGAAACAGTGTCCGCAGCGTCGGCGTGCGGCCCTCCAGCAGTTCGCAGGAGACGCCGTACATTCCAAGCCGAATCCAGCCCGCCGCCACGCCCAGCGCCAGCTCCAGGGCCAGCAGCACCGCGTTCACCCATGCGGGCAGGAGCAATACTTGCTGCACATCCATCTGGGGATCCAGCGTCACATGGGGCACAAGCGCCGCACGCAGCTGGGTCACGCCGAGCCTTTGCAGCAGCAGCGCCGCCAGCAGGAACAGCGGCAGCGCAAGCTTCCACTTGCCCCGCACGGCCTCCCGCGCAGTCCTTCGAAAATCCCTCGCTTGCATCGCATTGCCTCCCGCCTGCGGCCATGCGGCCGCCGTTTGTGCATCAGTATAGCACATCCGCCCGGGAATTTCAACAAAAGAGGAGCCCGAAGGCTCCCCTCCATGCGATCAGTACAGCTTGAAGTTCGTCCACACGTCCTGGAACGCGCTCTCGCCCTCGCCCAGATCCTCCACGTACTCCTTCGTGGCCAGCAGCTCCTCGGGAATCTGGAAGCAGTCCATGGCGGCGAAGTCGGGATCGATCAGCGCGTCGGCGGCGGCGTTGGGATTGAGATAGCCCTGCCACATGGCCACGTGGGCGGCGATATCGTCGCGCAGGTAGAAGTTGATGAATTCGTGGGCGTTCTGCGGGTGCTGCGCGTCCGCAGGGATGGCGATGCTGTCGATGCCGAAGCCGATGCCCTCGCTGGGGAACACGCACACAAGATTCGGGTTCTCCAGGCAGTTCAGCACCGCGTAGCAGGTGAACACGTAGGCGGCCTTCACCTCGCCGGTGGCGAGATAGTAGTCGAAGTCGTAGTTCAGCACGCGCACGTTCTGCTTCAGGGCGCAGAGCTTCTCGTAGGCCTCATTCAGCTGGGCCTCGTCGGTGGTGTTGTAGGAGTAGCCCAGCATCTTCAGCGTCTCGCCGATCATCACGCGGGCGTCGTCCACGATCCACAGGCCGTCGGCGAACTGCTCGTCCCAGAGGTCTGCAAAGCTCGTGATCTCGCCCTCCACCTGATCGGGGTCGTAGACGATCACCGGGCTTCCGGCGGTGTAGGGCACGGAGTAGACATTCTCCGGATCGAAGTACTGATCCAGATAGACGGGGTTCAGGTTGTCCCAGTTGGTGAGCACGGACTTGTCCAGCGGCAGCAGGTCGCCCGCCTTGCGCAGGTCGCTGATGGCGTAGTCGCTGGCGAGGATCAGATCGTAGTCGCCGGCGTTGCCGCTGCGCAGCTTGAGCAGCATCTCCTCATTGCTGGCAAACACGGAGTAGTTGACCTTGATGCCGGTCTCCTGCTGGAACTGGGCGAGGGATTCCTCGTCAAAGTAGCCCTCCCAGGTGAAGATGTTGAGCACCTTCTCCTCCTCGGCGACGGCGCAGGGCAGCACCATGACAAGGCTCAGCACCAATGCGAGCAGCACAGACAGTTTCTTCATTTGGGTACCTCCTTATTCTTTCTGCCGGGGCGCAGAAGCGCGACTCCGGCGACCACAAACACAAACAGCAGCATCAGCGTGCACAGTGCGTTCACCTGCAGCGACACGCCGGCCTTCACCGACGAATAGATGCGCAGCGGCAGCGGCGTGACGTTCGAGCCGGTGACGAAGAAGCTGATGACGAAATCGTCCAGACTCATGGCGAAGGCCAGCATCGCGCCGGAGAGCACCCCCGGCAGGATCAGCGGCAGCGTGACAGTCAGAAACGCCTTCGTCGGCCCCGCGCCCAGATCCCGTGCGGCGGCCTCGAGGTTCAGATCCATGCCCGCAAGCCTGCCCTTCACCAGCAGGTAGATGTAGGGCGTGCAGAAGGTGACGTGAGCCAGCACCAGCGTGCCCATGCCGAAGCGCAGCCCCGCCGCCGAGAACAGCGCCATGAACGCCACCGCCAGGATGATCTCCGGGATCATCACCGGAAGCACCGTGACCGTCTCCATCAGGCCCCCCAGCCGGAACTTCCTGCGCACCATGCCCACCGCGCCCAGCGTGCCGATCACCACCGACGCGCTCACGCTCATCAGCGCAAGGAGCAGGCTGGTCTTGAGGGATTCCACCAGGCCCCGCGTGTCCTGAAACAGCGCCGCATAGTTGCGCAGCGAGAAGCCCGTGAAGGGGATCGGCTGGCGGCTGGCGTTGGAGTTGAAGGAGTAGACGATGACCACGAGCACCGGCAGGTACATCAGCACCAGCACCAGCGCGAGGTAGAGCTTTGCGCCCAGGTTCTTTTTCTTCATGCGCGCGCCCCCTCACAGCAGCGTCATGTCGGAGGCCCTGCCCCCGGCCCTGCGGTAGATCAGCATCACGAGGGCCGTGACCAGCAGCAGCACCACGGACAGTGCCGCCGCAAAGGGCCAGTCCCGGCTGATGAGCAGCTGGTCGTTGACCAGGTTGCCCACGTACACGTCGCTGGTTCCCCCCAGCAGGTCGCTGATGAAGAACAGCGCAAGGCTCGGCACGAACACCAGCACGCAGCCCGACAGCAGACCCGGCAGCGTCAGCGGCAGCTCCACCGTGAAGAACACCCTCCACGGCTTCGCGCCCAGGTCGCGCCCTGCATCGGTCAGCCGCCGATCCAGCTTCTCCGCACTGGAGTAGGTGGAAAGGATCATGAACGGGATCAGTCCGTACACCATGCCCAGCACCACCGCGCCGTGGGTGTTGATCAGCTTCAGCGGCTTGTCGATGAACCCCAGCGCCGCAAGCAGCTTGTTCACCACGCCCGTGCCCATCAAGAGGATCTTCCAGCCGTAGATGCGCACCAGCGCGTTCGTCCAGAAGGGCACGATCACCAATAACAATAGGAAGGTGCGCATTCGCCCCTCCACCTTCGCCAGCAGCAGGCCGAAGGGATAGCCGATCAGCACGCACAGCGCCGTGGTCTCCGCCGCAAGCTTCAGCGTATTCCCGAACACCCTCGCGTAGCCCGGCTGCATGAGCTTTGCGTAGTTCTCCAGCGTGAACGCAAATACCGCGCCGCTGCCCTCCGGATTGCGCTTCAGAAAGCTCAGCACGATGATGTAGAGGATCGCCGCGCCCACGAAGATCGCCGACCAGATCAGCATCGGCATGGCCATCCAGCCCGCGCGGTTCCTGCGCTTCGCAGCCTCCCGCATCACGGCTCCGCCTCCTCCGCGCGCACCACCGGCGCCTCTGCCGGATTCCAGCACAAATAGACCTTCTGCCCCACCTCGCCCCGGGCGCGCTCCGCCGAGGTGCACATGGCCAGTATCTCGTGGCCGTCCTTCAGGCGGATGGTGGCGCGCATGCTGCCGCCTGCGTAGCGGCGGTCGGTGAGCACGCCCTCCAGGCAGCAGTCGCCGCTCCGCTCCGGGCCGAAGCCCAGACGCTCGGTGCGCAGGCTCAGGCAGACCCGCTCACCGGCCTTTGCGTCAAACTCCGCTTTTCGCGCGGGGATGCGCTCCCCGGCGTACGAAAGAACCATGCCGTCCCCATGCACCGCCTCCACGCTGCACTCCAGCAGGTTCGTCTGACCGATGAACTCCGCTGCGAAGCGGGTGGCGGGATGATCGTAGATCTGCTCGGGGGTGCCCATCTGCTCGAAGCGCCCGTTTCGCATCACGGCGATGCGGTCGGACATGTTCAGGGCCTCCTCCTGATCGTGGGTGATGTAGACGAAGGCGACGCCCAGCCGCTTCTGGATATCCTTGAGCTCCACCTGCATCTGGCGGCGCAGCTTCAGATCCAGCGCACCCAGCGGCTCGTCCAGCAGCAGCAGCTCCGGCTGGAGGATCAGCGTGCGGGCGATGGCCACGCGCTGGCACTGTCCGCCGGAGAGCTGGCCGGGCATGCGCTTCTCGCACCCCTCCAGCTGCACAAGCCGCAGCATTTCCTCAACCTTCGGCTTCCACTCGGCCCTCTTCATGCCCCGCATGCGCAGGCCGTAGGAGATATTCTTTTCCACATTCATGTGGGGGAACAGGGCGTAATTCTGAAAGACGGTGTTCAGAGGCCGCTTCTCCGGCGGCGCGTCGGTGATGTCGCTGCCGGAGAGGATCACGCGCCCCGCGTCCGGCGCAAGCAGGCCCGCGACGATGCGCAGCGTGGTGGTCTTGCCGCAGCCCGACGGCCCCAGCAGCGTGACGAACTCCCCGCGCCCCACCTCGAAGCTGAGATCGCGCAGAACCTGCGTCCCATCGAAGGACTTTTTCAGTCCCTCCACCCGCAACAGCGCGTCCGCCATGCACAGGCCTCCCCTCAGAATTTGATTCCAATTGTACTATACATTTTCTGTGTGAGCGCTGCAAGCGCGTTGTGTTGAGTTTTGATTACAGCAACGCGGCGCTTTGTGAATATATTTACCCCGTTTGATGATCGAAGAAACGCTGACAATTCAAACCGGAAAACGATGCTTTCGTCCAAAACCCCTTTTCATAACGCCCGCCGTCGTGCTATACTGTGTACAGTAGAAAGGAGGAATCGGCATGGGCAGTCTGATTCTCAATCATCCGCTGGGACTGATCGCCATGATCGCGGGCTACGTGCTGCTGGTGGTGGAGATGTGCATCCCCGGCTTCGGCGTTCCGGGCATCGCGGGCACGGTGCTGGCGATCCTCGGCCTGGTGGTCTTGCAGCCCACCGCGCTGCAGGCGCTGATCATCGTGGTGATCTATGTGGCGCTCTTGTGCGTGGCGCTGGCGATCTGCATGCACTCCGTATCGAAGGGACGGCTCTCGAAGTCCCGCCTGGTGCTCAACGATGTGGCTACCCACGCGGATGCGCCGGAGACCAACGACCTGAGCTACTTCATCGGCCGCACCGGCTCCGCACGCTCCCCGCTGCGCCCCGCCGGAATCGCGGACTTCGACGGCGTGCGGCTGAACGTGGTCTCCGAGGGGGACTTCATCGAGCAGGGCGCCCCCGTGCGCGTGGATCGCGTGGAGGGCAAGCGCATCGTGGTCTCCCAGCTGAAAAATGGAACTGTGTGAGCCGAGGCTCACTGAGGTAATATTGGAAAGGATGGTATCATCATGATGGAAATGGTTCTCATTCCGGTCATCGCAATCGTCGTCATCATACTCCTGATCGTGTTCTTCCGCTTCTTCCCCATCGGCCTGTGGATCTCCGCGGCCGCATCGGGTGTGCACATCTCGATCTTTTCCATGGTGGGCATGCGCTTCCGCCGCATCAACCCCAGCAAGGTGGTTCTGCCGATGATCAAGGCCACGAAGGCCGGTCTGAAGGTGAACATGAACGAGCTGGAGGCCCATCTGCTGGCCGGCGGCAGCGTGGACCGCGTGGTGGACGCGCTGATCGCCGCCCAGAGCGCCCAGATTCCGCTGGAGTTTGAGCAGAGCCGCGCCATCGACCTGGCCGGACGCAACGTGCTGGAGGCCGTGAAGATGTCCGTCAACCCGAAGGTCATCGAGACCCCCGTGGTCGCCGCCATCGCCAAGGACGGCATCGAGCTGCGCGCCAAGGCCCGCGTGACCGTGCGCGCCAACATCGCCCGCCTGGTGGGCGGCTCCGGCGAGGAGACCATCATCGCCCGCGTCGGCGAGGGCATCGTCACCACCGTCGGTTCCTCTCAGACCCACAAGGCCGTGCTGGAGAACCCGGACATGATCAGCCGCACCGTGCTGCAGAAGGGCCTGGATGCGGGCACCGCGTTTGAGATCCTGTCCATCGACATCGCCGACGTGGACGTGGGCCGCAACGTGGGCGCACAGCTGCAGATGGATCAGGCGGAGGCCGACCGCCGCATCGCCCAGGCCAAGGCCGAGGAGCGCCGCGCGATGGCCGTCGCCCACGAGCAGGAAATGATCGCCGCCGTGCAGGAGATGCGCGCGAAGGTGGTCGAGGCTGAGGCCGAGGTACCGAAGGCCATGGCGGAGGCCCTGCGCAACGGCAAGCTGGGCGTGATGGACTACTACCAGATGCAGAACGTGATCTCCGACACCAACATGCGCGAAGCCATCGCCGGCAAGGGCGACGTGGCCAAGCCCGCCGATCCCCAGAAGAAGTAAGACATGCGCGACTTCGATTGAAGGGAGGCGATGCACTTGGATGGATTGATTGTGCTGCTGATCATCATCGGCGTGGTGACGAGCATCAGCAAATCCAGCAAAAAGAAGAAGGCCGCCGCTGCGCAAAAGAGGGCTGAAGAGCCCTCCCCTGCGCAGCCGAAGGCGGGCGCAACGAAGATTCCCTACACCCGCGAGGAGTGGGAGCAGTTCCTTGCGGACGCTGAAGGCGAGGCTGCTGCAAAGCCCGCGCCCGCGAAGAAGGCGGCGGCAAAGCCCGCAGCGCCCAAGCCCGCGCCGCAGAAGCGCAAGGCGAGCGCCCCGCAGATGAACGTCGCCGCGCCCGCTCCTGCCGCCATGTCCACCGGCTCCATCGCGCTGGATCCCAGGCAGAGCGTGGAGGGCGAGACCGAGGCCGAGCACGCCGCGCACCGCCTGCGGGCCGCGCAGGAGGATATGCGCATCGGCGCAGAGCGCGCCGCGGAGCAGGCACTTGCCGAGGTCAACCTGCAAACCCTGCGCAGCGCCGTGGTGATGAAGGAGATTCTCGACAAGCCCGTATCCCTGCGTCCGCGCAGGCGCTACTACTGAACAACCATTGCCATGCGGCGGGGTGAAGGCACCCCGCCCTACGGCTATACGAGGGCTGTCTCAAAACGAAACCGCTTTGAGACAGCCCCTGCGTTGTTCTCTGCCAGTTTAATCAAGCTCCTCATGGCCTCCCTTGTGCAAAGGGAGGTGGCGCGGCACAGCCGTGCCGGAGGGATTGTCTGCCATTTTGAGACAGCGCACTTTCCTGATCTGGAGGTACCTATATATGGAAAACATACGCATACTGATCGGCGACGACGACCCCGGCATGCGCCTGGTAATGCGCAAGCTGGCGGAGCACGCCGAGGGCTACGAGCTGGTGGGCGAGGCTGCGGACGGCAAGGAGATCATCGCCCTCTTCGACCAGACCCACCCGGACGTGGTGCTGATGGACGTGGAGATGCCGGGCATGAACGGCATCGAGTGCGGCAAGGCGATTCAGGATCGCAAGCCCAAGACCATCATCATCTTCGCCACCGCACACGAGGAGTACATGAAGAGCGCCTTCGAGCTCTACGCCTTCGACTACCTGGTGAAGCCCTTCACGCTGGAGCGGGCGCTGAACACGCTGCGGCTGGCCCGGGAGCGCCTGAGCGAGCAGCGCCGGGCGGTGAGCGCCGCGCTTCCGGCGCGCTCGGACGCGGTGCGCCGCATGATGATCAAGCACAAGGAGGGCGTGCGGCTGGTGGACCCCGAGGACATCCTGATGGTGCAGCGCGAGGAGCGCGCCACGGCCATCCTGCTGCGGGACGGCAGCAAGCTGCTGACCGCCGATCCCCTGGGGGAGATCGAGCAGCGCCTGCCGCCGGAAATCTTCTTCCGGGCGCACCGCAGCTACATCATCAACCTGGAGCAAATCGACTCCATCATGCCCTACGGGCGCTGGACGCACATCGTGCGGCTGCGGGGCACCCAGGCCGACGCGCTGATCACCCACGAAAAGTTCGAGGAGCTGGAGCGCAGGTTCCAGTAGACTAAAAAGCATTCGTTTTTCCAAAAAAGATTTACAAGATTGTCGGTTTTCCACGGCACATGTCCCTGCTGTGCGGTTGAAACGCCCGGGAAAACAGGATATAATAATGAGACAGTTATCAATTTTTCCGTCCGTCGGGCGGAAAGTATTCTACAATATGGAATGCTGTCATACCCAGGATGAAAGGGAGTTTTAATCTTGCCTGACAATCGTTCTTCCCGCAGGGACTATTCTTATGAGGAAGGAATCCGCCACGAGCCGCCGCGCAGACCTGCCAATGGCCGTCCGCCGCAGAATCGGCGGCCCGTGAAGCGCCGCAAACGCCGCGCCACGCCGCGCCTGTTCGTATTTGCCGCAATCCTGCTGGCGATCGTGATCCTGCTGGTGGTGCTTCTCACGGGCCGCGGCGGCAGTGAGGGCGGAGCCCAGCCCGTCGCCACGCCTACCCCCGCGCCCCAGACCGGCGCGCTGACCAACGCCACCATCTCCTCCGCCGATCCCGATGCGACGCAGGCGGAAGCCACGCAGTCGGCAGGCATCGATGTTGCCTCCGCAAGCGGCGGTCAGTACAGTACGCTGTCCCAGTGGCTGGGCGACGAGGACGCCGAGCTCGAGCCGCTGCCGGAGGAGCAGCGCGTGAAGGTGGACGACCTGTCCATCAACACCAGCCTTCCGGAGGAGTGGCTGAACATCCTGCTGATGGGCTCGGACGAGCGCAGCCTCAGCGAGAGCTCCCGCACCGATACCATGATCATCTGCTCCATCAACCAGAGCACCCGCGAGGTCAAGCTGACCTCCATCATGCGCGACACCGCCGTGAAGTACGACGATCTGGGCGAACACAACGGCACCTACCGCATCAACGCCGCCAACTACTTCGGCGGCCCGGAGTTCGCCATGAAGACCGTCAACGAGTGCTTCGGCATGAACATCCAGTACTATGCCATGGTCAACTTCTTCGGCTTCCAGAAGATCGCCGAGGCCCTGGGCGGCATCGACGTGGACATCTCCGAGGCCGAGATGAACGAGATCAACAACAAGCTCTACGAGCAGTACAAGATCGCCAAGAAGATCGGCGAGGCTGCGCCCACCGTCGAGAACGACCTGATGACCACCTACGGCCCGGGCACCCACCTCAACGGCCACCAGACCCTGGCCTACGCCCGCGTGCGCTCCATCGACAGCGACTTCTCTCGCGCCGAGCGCCAGCGCAAGGTGCTCTCCCAGCTGGCCGGCAAGCTCAAGGAGAAGAGCCTGCCCGAGCTGATGGCCCTGGGTGCCAGCATGATCAACCAGGTCTCCACCAACATGGACTTCGACACCATCATGAGCATCGCCGTGAAGGTGCTGGAGGGCGACCTGAAGTCCATCGGTACCTTCCGCGTGCCGGTGAACGACACCTACACTCTGGAGGTGCGCAACGAGGAGGCCATGTTCTACGACGTGGACTGGACTACCAACCAGCGCGAGCTCTACACCTTCATCTACGATTGATCCCGAGTGTTTCAGGCCGCCGCATTTGACGTAAACGCGGCGGTCTTTGCGCACCCTTGATTGACCACGGAGGAAACCAAATGAACGTAGCATTCTTTCTGAAGCCCAAATCCGAGGTTCGCTTTCTCTACAGCGACACGCCCCTGCCCCAGGCGCTCCAGTTCATGCAGCGCCACGGCTACAGCGCCGTGCCGGTGATCGACCGGGACGGCAAATATGTGCGCACCGTACGCGAGGGCGATTTTCTGAATTACCTTGCCCACACCGACGGCGAGCACCTGCGCCTGACCGACGCGCGCGCCGCCGATGGCCGGAAGCTCGGCGACATTCTGCGGGATCAGGATCGCAATCCGCCCTGCCACATCTCCGTGCCGGTGGAGCGCCTGCTCAAAAGCACGACGGATCAGAACTTCGTGCCCATCGTGGACGACCGCGGCGTGTTCATCGGCATCGTCACCCGCCGCGCCGTCATCAGCTACCTGCTCAATCCCGACGGCGCGCGCTGAACCGCCCCGTCCAGCCCCGCGCTCTGTCCGTGAAGCGCCTCCAATGTGCATTGGGGGCGCTTTCCCATGTAAAACAGCACCTTGCCCGGCTCCGGCGCTGGAAAAAGATAACACTGGACAGCTTGCATTCTGCGGGGTACAGACCTATAATGGACGTTAAACGCATTTTGGAGGCATAAGATGGAACTGCTGCTCTGCTTTGCCCTGTTTGTGGCCGCGATGGCGCTCAGCCTGTCCTGCGGGGTGACGATGATCCTGCCGCTGATCGTGGGCCTGATCGCCTTCGGCACGCTGGCGCTGCGCCGGGGCTTTTCGCTGCGCGCGATCCTGGGCATGGTGGGCCACGGCATGTGGTCGTCGCGCATGGTGGTGGTCATCATGCTGCTGATCGGCTGCCTGACCTCGCTGTGGCGGCAGAGTGGCACCATCGCCTACTTCACCTACTACGGCGTGCGGCTGATCCCGGCCCAGGCCTTCATTCTGGCGGCGTTTCTGCTCTCCGCGCTGATGTCCTACGCGCTGGGCACCAGCTTCGGCGTGACGGCAACCATCGGCGTGATCCTGATGACCATCGCCCGTGCCAGCGGCGTATCCACGGTGATCGCCGGCGGCGCAATCCTCTCCGGCGTGTACTTCGGCGACCGCGGCTCCCCCGCCGCATCCAGCGCGAGCCTGGTTGCCAACGAGACCGGCACCGATGCGAGCCGGAACTTCAGGCGCATGATGCCCTCGGCCCTGCTGCCGCTGGGGCTGTGCGTGCTCATCTACGCCGCGCTCTCGCTGTGGAACCGTCCCGGCGCGGTGGACAGCGCCCTGCTTTCCCGCTTCGAGGGGGAATTTGCGCTCTCGCTGTGGTGCCTGCTGCCCACGGTGCTGCTGCTGGCGCTGGCCTTCGCGGGCATGAAGATCAAGTGCGTGATGGCCATCGACGTGCTCGTCTCGCTGATCCTCACGCTGGTTTTGCAGAAAACCTCCTTCATGGACGCGCTGCGCATGATGCTGCTGGGCTACGTCCCGAGGGATCCGGAGCTCACCGCCATCCTCTCCGGCGGCGGCGTGAAGTCCATGCTGGAGATCGTGTGCATCCTGCTCCTGTCCAGCGGCTGCTCCGGCATCTTCGAGGGCACGCAGATGCTCTCCAGCGTCGAGGGCGCGCTGCGCAGGCTCTGCGGACGCATCGGGCGCTTCCCCGCCATGGTGCTCACCAGCATCGCCACGGCCTGCGTGTTCTGCAACCAGACCATCGGCATCATCATGTGCCGCCAGTGCATGGGCGGCAACTACCCCGACACCGAGCAGGGCCGCATCGAGCTGATGCTGGACATCGAGAACTCCGTGGTCACGCTCTCCGGCCTGGTTCCCTGGTGCATCGCGTGCAGCGTGCCGATGGGCATGCTGGGGCTGGACGTTCGCTCGCTGCCCTTCGCCTGCTTCCTGTACCTGATCCCGCTGTGCTGGCATTTTCAGCTCCGCCGAAGGGCACGCAGCTGAGCGCCAACGCATTTCATGAACTATCCCGGCTCTCCGCCGAATGAAGGAAGGTTTGCATTTCCATGATTTCCATCCTCTCCCGCATCTTCATCAAGAACCACGCGGACACCTCCGACCCCGGCGTGCGCCGCGCCTACGGCGTGCTCTGCGGCGCGGTGGGCATCTTCCTGAACGTGCTGCTCTTCGCCGCAAAGTACCTGGCGGGCACGCTCACCGGCTCCATCGCCATCGTCGCCGACGCCTTCAACAACCTCTCCGACGCGGGCTCGTCCATCATCACCCTGCTGGGCTTCAAGCTGGCCGCGAAGAAGCCCGACCGCGACCATCCCTACGGCCACGGCCGCTTCGAGTGCATCGCGGGCCTGGTGGTGTCCTTCGTGATCCTGATGATGGGCTTCGATCTGGCCAAGAGCTCCGTCACCAAGATCTTCCACCCCGAGGCCGTGGACTTCAGCATCCTGTCCATCTGCATCCTGATCGGCTCGATCCTGGTGAAGCTGTACATGTCGCTGTACAACCGCGCGGTGGGCAAGCGCATCAACTCCGCCGCCGTGCTGGCCACCGCCACCGACAGCATCTCCGACGTCTGCGCCACCACCATGGTTCTCGCCGCCACCCTCATCGCCCGCTTCACCGGCGTGAACATCGACGGCTGGGCCGGCGCGATCGTGTCTCTGGTCATCCTCTGGGCGGGCTACAACGCCGCCAAGGACACCATCGATCCCCTGCTGGGCCAGGCCCCCGACCCCGAGTTCGTGCAGCGCATCGCCGACATCGTGAACCGCTACCCCGAGGTGGTGGGCATCCACGATCTGGCCGTGCACGACTACGGCGCGGGCCGCGTGATGATCTCCCTGCACGCCGAGGTTCCCTCCAGCGGCGACATCATGGCCCTGCACGACGTGATCGACACCATCGAGCGCGACCTTCAGGACGAGCTGAATTGCAGCGCCGTGATCCACATGGATCCCATTTCCACCGACGATGCGCTCATCACCTCCACCCGCGAGCTGCTGAAGGAGCGCATCCACGAGGCCATCAGCCCGGACGTCTCCATCCACGACTTCCGCATGGTTCCCGGCCCCACCCACACCAACGTGATCTTCGATGCGGTGGTTCCCTACGAATTCCCGCAGAGCGACGAGCAGGTGCGGGAGGAGATCTCCAAGCTGGTGCGCGCCCTCGAGGGCGACTACTTCGCCGTGGTGACCATCGACCACCCGGTCGCATAATTCCTTAATATTTCGCCGTACATGGGGCTGCGATGCGCGATTTCCGCCGCGTCGCAGCCCGTTTTTGCGCCAAAGATGTTGCATATTATTACAGACATATTACGGTCATAATTCAACCAAACTACTTTTACATTTCATTTTGCAGGTTTTTTGTGCTTTGCAGCGAATATTTATTCCCATATCCGGGGAGGATTCTGTCCTCCCGCTGCATCGCGCCCCCGGGGCGCAGGAATTGAGCACAATGCGAGGGAAACCAGATGAACAACAAATGCTGCAAATTCAAGAGGATCACGGCGCTTCTGCTGATGCTGCTGATGCTGCTTCCCGGCGCGCCCGCGCTGGCGGAGAGCTACTCCGCAGCCGTGACGGACAGCGTGGCCGCCTACGCCGACGCATCCCTCACCCGCAAGGTGGGCGATCTGGAGCGCTACGACGTGGTCACCGTCACCGGAATCAAGGGCGAGGTCGCGCGGATCCGCTACGGCGGCTACACCATGTACACGAAGCTCAGCGCGCTGGTGGCCGTGAAGGACTTTGCCACCGCCGCCACCGTGCAGACAGCGGGCCGCGTGTACCAGAGCCCGGACACCTCCAGCCAGAGCCTTGCGCTGAAGCAGGGCACTTCGGTTTACATACTGGCCACCTCCGGCGACTGGGCGATGATCGAGAAGGACGGCAACGTGGGCTACACCTTCCTGTCCTGCCTGCAGAGCACCGGTTCCGGCAGCTCCGAAACCGAATCCGATCCCTTCCTGCCCGACGGTGAGACCTCCAACAACACCGGCGATCTGGCCGGTTCCGGTTCCGGCGCGAGCGGCAACGGCTCCGTGACCATCGAGACCGTCGAGGCCGTGGTCAAAAGCGCTACGCTGCCCGTGTACGCCAGCGCCAGCACCTCCGCAAAGAAGCTGGGCACGCTGAAGGCCGGACAGGCCGTCACCGTGCACGCCTACACCGCCGACTGGGCCTACATCAGCCTGAGCGGCAAGTACGGCTTCTGCGCGCTGAAGGGACTTCAGAAGAAGTCCGGCGGTGCAACGGAGGAGACCCCCGAGAATCCCTTCGATCCCGGCACGGCAGTTCCCGCCACCGTCACCGCCTCCAGCGTGACCGTGTACCAGAGCGCCAGCAGCTCCGCAAAGAAGCTGGGCACCCTGAAGAAGGGCGCGGAGGTCAAGCTGCTGAAGGTCTCCGGCAGCTGGGCCTACATCGAGCTCAACGGCAACTACGGCTACTGCGCCGCCAGCGCGCTCACAAAGAACAGTGAGCTGGACAGCAACCCGACGGACAGCAGCGCCATGGGCAGCTGCACCGTCATCAGCGCCAGCGCGAAGGCCTACGCCAAGAAATCCACCTCCGCCGCCAGCATCACCCTGTCCATGGGCGACACCCTCGATTTCTACGGCTACGATTCCAAGTGGGTGCAGGTGAAGATCAATGGCAAGACCGGCTACATGCTGCGCTCCGATCTGAGCCCCGCCAGCTACGCCGAGCTGAAGAATGAGGACAGCGGCGACGCGGTCAAGACTCTGGAGAACGCCCTGCTGGCCCTGGGCTATCTGGACAGCGTGCCCTCCAGCAACTTCTCCGCCAACACCGTCACCGCCCTCAAGCGCATGCAGGCCGCCTGCGGCATGGAGCAGACCGGCATCGCCGACGTGGCCACCCAGCGCGTGCTCTACTCCGGCAACGCCCCGGCCTCTCCCCTGCTGAGCGCCAGCCTGACCAGCGGCAGCTCCGGCGAGAACGTGACCCGCCTGCAGAACCGCCTGCTGGCCCTGGGCTACCTGTGCCAGAACTCCAGCGTGGACGGCAGCTACGGCTCCACCACGGCCTCGGCCATCAAGCTGTTCCAGACCGCGGCGGGCGGCAGCGCCACCGGCGTGGCCGACAGCGCAACCATCCGCGCGCTCTACTCCGCCTCCGCGCCCAAGCTCCCCAGCGGCAGCAAGGCTGCGGACTACAAGGAGAACTCCTACAACGGCTCCAGCACCGTCAGCGGCATGCCCGCCGGCCTGGAATCCACCACCAGCAGCTACAACAGCAGCATGTCCAACGCGCAGAAGCTGGAGCACGTGATCTACGTGGCTCAGAACCAGCTGGGCAAGAAGTACGTGTTCGGTGCCACCGGCACCGCCACCTTCGATTGCTCGGGCCTGACCCAGTACTGCTTCAAGCAGATCGGCGTGACCCTGAAGCGTACCGCCTATGCCGAGGGCTACAACGACGAGCGCCCGAAGATCTCCGGCGTGTCCGGCCTGCGCCGCGGCGACCTGGTGTTCTTCAACACCGTGTCCGACGGCGACCTGTGCGACCACACCGGCATCTACCTGGGCAGCAACATGTTCATCCACGCCTCCTCCGGCGCGGGCAAGGTCATCGTCAGCAACCTCTCCAGCGGCTACTACAACCGCGTGTTCAGCTGGGGCCGCAGGGTGCTCAGCGCCTGACGAGCTTCAAATCGTTCCCTCATCTCCCATCCCTTCAGCCGTACCGAAGCCGTGCTCCGGTACGGCGCTTTTTTGCGCCCGTCCTTGACGAATCCCCGCGTCATTGCTATAATCTACACAGAGATTTGGCCGCTGTGCCGAAGGAAAGGGAGTTGAATCCGCATGGCTGAGAAGAACTATCGCGCCGAGCTGGTCGGCGTATTCGGAGATCCCGTGGACGGAAACCCCACGGGCGTTGTTGAGGAGGCGGGCTTCGCCGCCGCCGGACTGAACTGGCGCTATCTCACCTGCCGCGTGCCGGTGGAGAAGCTGGAGGACGCGATGAAGGGCATGCGCGCCATGGACATGAAGGGCATCAACCTGACCATGCCCCACAAGGTTGCGGTGCTTTCGTACCTGGACGAGCTGAGCGAGGCCGCGCGCATCATCGGCGCGGTGAACACCGTGGCCGTGCGGGACGGCAAGCTGATCGGCGAAAACACCGACGGCAAGGGCTTCGTGCGCTCACTGAAGGACGCGGACATCCCGCTTGCGGGCAAGGTGGTCGCGATCCTGGGCGCGGGCGGCGCAGCCAAGGCCATCGGCGTGGAGTGCGCGCTGGAGGGTGCGAAGAAGCTGCACATCATCAACCGCAACGTCGCACGCGGCGAGGAGCTGGTGGAGACCATCCGCAAGCACACCTCCGCGGAGGCCGAGTTCCACCCCTGGCAGGGCACGGCGGAGATCCCCGCGGACACGGACATCCTCATCAACGCCACCTGCGTGGGCCTGCACCCCGACGTGGACAAGTTCCCGGACGTGCGCTACGATCAGATTCGCCCCGGCATGCCGGTGTGCGACGTGGTGTTCAACCCCGCCATGCCCGTGTTCCTGCAGAAGGCCGAGGCCCAGGGCGCGAAGGTGCTGACGGGCCTGGGCATGCTGGTCAACCAGGCCGCGCTGAACTTCGAGATCTGGACCGGCGTGAAGGCCCCCCGCGAGATCATGATGGAGGCCCTCAAGCGCGAATTCGAGGACTGATCCCCCTCCCCATACATAAGAGACCCGGAGAAAACGTTCGTTCTCTCCGGGTCTTTTGTCGGAACAGTCACTCGCGGGATATCCCATCTGCTCTGGGGATATCTCCCCTTGAATTATCGGATTTCCACCGTGAAGCACTGCTCCGCATCGGCAACCGCCTTCACGCGAAGGGCATAGTCGTCGGAGGATTCACCTTCCCTGTGCACCGTCTGTCCCCGGGGCACGAAGGTGATGGCCGTCACCGCTTCGGACAGCGGATTTCCGTCATGGGTGAACGCAAACGCCCGCTTGCCGTCGATGGGATCGGTCTTCCTGCCGTAGGCCCCCATCATGTACGCGGCATCCAGCGGCTTGCCGTCCTGATCGAAGAGCAGATAGGACAGCTCCAGCGCGTTCAGCCCGGTCACGTCGCTGGCATCGTCGGGAATCACATCGTATTCCACGATGGTCGATGCCGTATCGATGGTCAGGGTCTTCAGGATGACGGTCGCGTCCGCCAGAACGTAGCTGCGCGCGCCGTCGAGGCTGAAGCGAGGCTCCGCCGCCCTGCCAGGATCGATGTCGACATTCAGCTCCAGCACGGCAAGCTCCCGGAAAATACCGGATTCCGTGAGCGCCGCCTCATGGGCCGCATCCCACTCCATGCCGCCGTCCAGCAGCCTCTGCAGGGCCTCGTTGTAGGCATTGTAGCCGTTGACCGCCGTCAGATGGTCGGGGGAAACGCCGATCTGGCGGGCGTTCTCAAGGGCAAGACTGGCCGGTTCGCCCGGATCGGCGTAGATCAGCTCGAGTGCGTCCTCCACATCCGTGCGCGCAAAGTCCGTCTCGTAGGCGTGGATGACCACGCGGGTCTTGACGCTTCCCTCCGGCATGACCTTGTAGCCGTAGCCCGCGTAGCTGCTGTGGCTGGGCTGCGCGCCGTTCAGCTGGACGAGAGCGCCGTCCCCCACATCGCTGGAGCTGTACGCACCATACGCGCCGCCGATGCTCTCCTCCGAGAGGATTTCATCCCCGGGACTGGTGTAGCAGTAGCTGTACGAGGAGGTGTAGAACACGTCGCCTTCGCGCTCGGAGGACACCGTCCAGCCGAGGTGCAGGGTGTTCCGATCGAAGAGGTATTCGTCCAGCTTCAGAGTCACGCCATTCCTGGATACCTGCATGGAATCCCGAACGACGGCCTCCTGCGCCTGCCGGCTGGGCGCTTCGCCCCGGAAGAGCCGGTCAAGGATTCCGGAGGCGCGCACAACGGCGAGGGCTGTGCCGATGAGCAGCAGCGCGGCGGCTGCAATGCATGCCGCGCGGCGGAGCCTGTTTCTGTGTTTTCCCTTCGGATGCAACATGTCCATGATCTCCCTTCGCGTCCGCTGCTCGAGAGCTGCGTCGGGAGAAATGGAATCGAAGAGCTTTCTGTAATCATCCTTCAACATCATTCCACCTCCGTCTCCGTAAGCAGAGACCTCAATCGTTCCCGCCCGCGCTTCATGCGCGAGCGGACGGTCGCGCCCTTCTCACCGAGGAGTTCTGCGATTTCCTCCGTGGAGAGCTGTTCATAGTAGTACAGGTGAATGACGAGGCGCTGCTTTTCCGGCAGGCGCATCAGCGCCTTGCGCAGCTCAGACGGGCGACCGTCATCCGAAAATGACAAATCGGGCGTATCATAGCCGTCCGGCAGCGGCCGGACATGGCGCCGCCAGGCGCTCCGCAGCAGATTGACCGAGGTATGGATCGTGGTGCGGATCAGCCAGGCCTTGAGATGCGCCTCGCTCTCCAGCCGTGGATTGGTGCGGAACAGCTTGAAGAACACCTCCTGATACACATCGTCCGCGTCCGCCCGGTTTCCCGTGCGGGCGTATGCCAGCCGGTAGACCATCCCCGAATATGCATCCATGATTTCCCGAACCGCGTCGCCCGTACGCTGCGACCGTTCCATCATGCGCGCCACCTCCCTTCACCCATAATACAACGCAGAATGCGGATATGTTGCACTCCGACGCAGAATAAACGCACAAACCCGGAGAAAACGAACGTTCTCTCCGGGTTTGCTCTATCCCTGTCCTCAGCGGATTACAACCGTGGTTCCCTCGGGGCAGTTGTCATAGATCCACTTTGCGTCGTCCTCCGCCAGGCGCACGCAGCCGTGGGAGGCCTTCTTGCCCAGGGCGCGCACGGACGAATTCGTGGGGCCCTGCTTGTTTGCGTTGTACAGCACCGAGTGGAACAGGATGCCGCCGACGATGCGGTAGGCGTACTTCGCATAGCAGTTGTAGTCCTTGAAGTAGTACCACTCGTCCACGGTGATCCTGCCGCCGGCCTGATAGGTGCCCGAGGGCGTGGCGTAGCCGTCCATGCCGGTGGAGCACTTGAACTTCTTGATCTGGTCGTTGTAGCCGGAGCCGTCCCACTGGAAGACGTACACCCGCTGCTCGTCCAGGCTGATGCCGAGCTTGTAGGGGAACACGTACTCCTCCGACTTGATCGCGTCGGTGGAGAACAGAATCTCCTGGGTGGCCTGATCCGCCACGCCGCTCTCCTTCAGACCGTTCTTCTTCTGGAAGTACTTCAGCGCGTTCTCGGTGAGCGCACCGTAGCTGCCGTCGGGCTTGTACAGGTAGCCCAGAGAACGCAGTCTGCGCTGCACGCGCCAGACCTCTGCGTTCTTGTCGCCGGTCTGCGCCAGGCGCTGGTAGATCTGGAAGGGGTATTCGCCCCGAGCGAACTTCAGCACCTCGTCGGTGATCTCGCCGTCATAGCCGCTGGCCGAGGCGATCTGGGTTTCCGCTTCGATGGGCGTGTCCACGGCCACGGGCTGCGCGTCCGGCGACATGGTGGGCTCCGGCGTGGGCTCGGGCGTGGCATAGGCCGCATAGGCTGCGGCGTTGGTGGTGTATATGTACTCCTTGAACTCGGAGATGGCCGTCCGTGTGGTGTCGCCCACAACGCCGTCCGCATTGCCCGACATGAAGCCCCAGAGGATCAGCTTCTGCTGGAGCAAGAGCACGTCAGAATCCTGCATGCCCTCCTTCACCGGTGCGGTCTTGGCCGCGCTGGAATAGAGGATGCTCTGGGTGGAATCGTCCGCAACGCCGGTGGGGGTCAGGCCGTTCTCCTCCTGAAAGGCGAGCACGGCGGACTCCGTCAGCTGGCCGTACTGGCCGTCGGCGGCGCTGGAGAGGTAGCCCAGCTCCTGCAGGCGGTTCTGCAGCATGACCACATAGGCCGCCGCGTCGTCGCCGTCCCGGGAGCCCAGGTGCAGCGTGGGATAGTTGCCGGACAGGCCCGAGTTCTCCTCCGAATCCACCAGGCCCAGGGCCTCCGCGCCGGTCAGCGTCGTGGCCAGGGCTGCGGTGGAGCTGAGCATCAGCGCCGCGATCAGCAGGGCGCTCAAGAATCGTTTCAAGCGTTCAACCTTCTTTCCTTTGTTCCTTGCGGGAATCGTTGCAGCGTCAGAACGGCTGCCCGCCGGTGCGGCGCAGCAGACGGGCGTCAGAAGCCCAGCCGATGCGCATCACAGCTGGTCTCCCCCCATTTTTCTGACAAATCAGCCGTCCAATTTGTTCAACAAAACATCCGTTTTTCAAGATTTTGCCAATCCTTCTTTCGACAATGGCAGGATTTTCAGGGATTCCGCCCCGAAAAAACTCCCCGATACCCTCTTTGAATATCGGGGAGCGCCTGTTTTTCGATCAGTAGAGGATCTTCGCGTCGTCTGCGGTGTGCAGGAAGTCGCGGATCAGCTCGCGGCAGCGGGTGTAGACGCACTCGCGGGCGTACTCCACGTCGTTCTTCTCGCGCATGGCGCGCTCATAGGGCTGGCGCAGCTCGGTGCCGACGTTGATCTTGGCGATGCCGGCCTTGATGCCCCGGGTGATGTAGTCGTTCTCGATGCCGGAGCCGCCGTGCAGCACCAGCGGGATGTTCAGCGCGTTGCGCAGGGTCTCGATGTGCTCAACGTCCAGCTTCGCGGCGGGCTTCTTCTTGTCCAGCAGGTTGTCGGCAATCGCGCCGTGCACGCTGCCCACGGCGACGCTCAGCCAGTCGCACTCGGACTCGCGCACGAACTTCACGGCCTCGTCCACCTTGGTAAAGCCCATCTTCTTGGCGAAGATCTCCTCGTAGGGGATCGCCTGCTGGCTGGTCTCGTGGCCCATCACCGCGCCCAGCTCGGCCTCCACCGGGATGCCGGCGGCATGGGCAAGCTCCGCAACCGCGCGGGTCGCGTTGATGTTGCCCTCCAGATCCAGGCGGGACGCGTCCACCATCACCGAGCCGTAGCCCGCATTGATGGCGCGCTGGATGATCGGCAGGTAGTCGACCTCCTTGTGGTCCTCGTCGATCACCGGAACGTGGTCCAGGTGCAGCAGGGTGTGGCCCTCCACGGCGTACTTGGCGTACTCATCCGCGATGTTCTCCAGGCTGCCCGCCTCGAACTTCTCCCACTCCAGGCGCGCCACCTGAATCATGGCCACGCTGTTCTCATCCACAACTGCCTGCACGATCGCCTTCAGCATCGGCGGGTGCGGGATGTTGAATGCAGGAATCACCAGACCGTTCTCCAGAGCCTTGCGAACAATAATTCTCGTATCCATTTGTAATCCTCCATTCGTCCATGTCAACCAAGCTCGTCTGTCGGGATAGGCAAACGTTTTCTTGCTACAATACCAGCTGTTATTGTAGCATGCTTGCATGGTTTTTACAAGCACAGAGCTGTGATTCACCGAATTTTCCCATTCCGAATGCAATTCCGCCTTCACCGAAACCCGCTTGCATGTTTGGCTTCAAGCTGCTATCATAACATACCGGAGAGTGAATGAAAATGAAGAAGCTGATTGTGGCGGAGAAGCCCTCCGTGGGCAAGGACATCGCCCGGGTGCTGGGCGTGAAGAATAAAGGCGAGGGCTACCTCTACGGCGAGGACTACGTGGTGACCTGGGCGCTGGGCCACCTGGTGTCGCTGTGCGAGCCGGGCGAGGTGAACCCCCAGTGGCAGAAGTGGAACATGAACGACCTGCCCATGCTGCCGGAAACGATCCCGCTGAAGGCCCTTCCGGCAACCATGGATCAGTACAAGACCGTCGCGAAGCTGCTCACCTCCCCGAAAATCGATTCCGTGATCTGCGCCACGGACAGCGCCCGGGAGGGCGAGCTGATCTTCCGCTACATCTACCAGCTCTGCGGCTGCACAAAGCCCGTGGAGCGGCTGTGGATCTCCTCCATGACCGACGCGGCCATCCGCAAGGGCTTTGCGGAGCTGAAGCCCGCGTCCTGCTACGACGCGCTGTACGAATCCGCCCGCTGCCGCAGCGTGGCGGACTGGCTGGTGGGCATGAACGCCTCCCGGGCCTACTCGCTGCGCTACAACGCCCACCTGTCCATCGGACGGGTGCAGACCCCCACACTGAACCTGATCGTCAAGCGCGACCTGGAGATCGAAAACTTCGTGCCCCAGGACTACTGGGAGATTCGTGCGAACTTCGGCGATTACGAGGGGCTGTGGGTCAATCCGGAGACGAAGGAGACCCGCGCGCCCAGTGCGGAGCTGGCCGATCGGGTGAAGGCGGAGTGCAAGAAGGGCACGCCCGCCGTCGTCGCCGAGAGCGAAGCCGAGATCAAGCGCATGCCGCCGCCCCAGCTGTTCGACCTGACCACCCTCCAGCGGGAGGCCAACCGCAAATTCGGCTACTCGGCAGACAAGACGCTGAAGCTGGCCCAGGCGCTGTACGAAAAACACAAGCTGCTCACCTACCCCCGCACCGACAGCCGCTACCTCTCCGACGACATGGCGCCCAAGGTGCGCGCCACGCTGCAAAAGCTGCCGGAGCCCTACGCCGCCTACATATCCGCGCCGGAGATGAACCTCTCCATGCACACCAAGCGCTTCTACGACAACACAAAGATCAGCGACCATCACGCCATCGTGCCCACGGAGAAGCTTCCCCGGCTGGAGAGCCTGAGCGCGGACGAGAGGAACATCTACGACATGGTGGCGCGGCGGCTCATAGCGGCCCACTATCCGAACTATGAATACGAGGCCGCAAGGATCCTGACGAAGGTGGGCGCGCACACGTTCAAGTCCACCGGCTCCGCGCCGGTGAAGGAGGGCTGGCGGGCGCTGTATCGGGGGGAGAAGGCCGAGAAGGGCGAGGTGCTGCTGCCGAAGCTCCGCCCCGGCGAGGAGCGCAAGGTGGAGAAGATCAGCAGCAAGGCCTGCAAGACCAAGCCGCCGCAGCCCCACAACGACGCGTCCATCCTGAAGATGATGGAGAATGCGGGCCGCGACATCGAGGACGAGACCCTGCGGGAGCAGATGAAGGACTCGGGCCTGGGCACGCCCGCCACCCGCGCCGCCATCATCGAGCGCCTGATTCAGGTGGGCTACGCGCGGCGCAGCGGCAAGAATCTGATCTCCACCGAGAAGGGGCGGAAGCTGATTTCGGTGGTGCCGGAGCAGATTTCCTCCGCCGTGACCACCGGCAAGTGGGAGAAGGCGCTCTCGGCCATGGCGGGCTTCGACGATGTGGAGCTGCGTCAGGCCAAGTCCGCGCGCTTTCTGGACGGCATCAACAAGTTTTCGATCTTTCTGGTGGACGCCGCCCGCAGCGCCAGCCCCGCCGTTCAGTTTGAAAACGAGTTCAAGCCGAAGGCCCGAAAGGCGGCGGCTCCGCGAAAGACCGGCCGGAAATCGGCTCCCCGCGCAAAAAAAGTTTGAATAAATTGAAAAAAGCCCGCAGGGCTTGCAGGAATACGTTAAGAAATGGCGAATATTTGTAATACGGCAGCAAAATCCGACAGCGGCTGCGCCGTCGGAACCCTGGTCGCCTGCCGATTCCGAAATAAAGGAGCGATCGAATCATGAAGTTTGTCTATGCAAGCAAGGACATGGCGGTCTCGGACAGCCTGAAATCCCGGGTTGAAAAGAAGCTCAGCAAGCTGGAGCGCTACTTCCGCGAGGAGCCCGAAGCGACCATCCGCTTCAAGGTTCAGAAGGGCGCCCGCAACATCGTGGAAATCACCGTCAACGCCGCAGGCGTGATCCTGCGCGCGGAGGAATCCTCCAATGATATGTACCTCTCCATCGACCACGCCGTGGACAAGCTGGAGAGCCAGATTCGCCGCCACCGCACCAAGCTGGAGAAGCGCATCCGCACCGCCGAGCTGGAGCCGGTGATCGAGACCCCTGCCTACGAGGAGCAGAGCTACGACATCGTGCGCACCAAGAAGTTCGCCGTCAAGCCCATGTCCGTGGAGGACGCCATCACCCAGATGGAGCTGCTGGGCCACGACTTCTTCCTCTTCCAGAACGAGGAGAGCGAGACCATGAACGTGCTCTATCGCCGTCACGACGGCAGCTATGGCCTGCTTCAGCCGGATATCTGAGCCTGAACGCGGGCGATAAATCCCTATTGATTGAACGCGGGGCGGACAATGTTGTCCGCCCCGCATCTTCTTGTGGACGGGGGAGATACTCCCACGTCCACCTTGATTTCTTATCCCCTTCTGTAATTCTGCAACATGGAGTTCTTCAGCATCCACAGGCTGTCGGAGAGGTCCACCTTGTAGCGATGGGGGTTCAGCAGGCGCTTGTACTGATCCCAGAAGGTGTCCAGATCCTCCTGACAGTGCTGCTGGATCTGCTGAAGGCTGGGCGAATCGTACACCCGCTTGCCGCCCTCGAACACCTTGACCTGCAGCTCCTTCATCGTGTAATCGGTGAGGGTCATGCTCTTCCAGGTGTTCACCGGATCGTAGATGGTCAGGGGTCGGGTGGTGTCAAAGGTCTCGTAATCCAGCGCGATCAGGTCGGCGGTGGCCTTGCCGGTCTTGTTGTCGTAGATGCGCCAGAGCTTCTTCACGCCCGGGTTGGTGATCTTCACCGGGTTTTCGGAGATCTTGATCTTGGGGATCACCCGCCCGTCCACGGTCTCGGCGCTCATCTTGTACACGCCGCCCAGCGACGGGCAATCCTCGCTGGTGATGAGCTTGGTGCCCACGCCCCAGGTGTCGATGCACGCGCCCTGGAGCTTCAGGTCGCGGATCAGGTTTTCGTCCAGGTCGCCCGAGGCGCAGATGATGGTGTTGGGATAGCCCGCCGCGTCCAGCATCTTGCGGGCCTCGCGGGAGAGGTAGGCCAGGTCGCCGCTGTCCAGGCGGATGCCCACCGGCTCGTGGCCCTGGGCACGCAGCTCGTCAAAGACCTGAATGGCGTTGGGCACGCCGGACTTGAGCGTGTCGTAGGTGTCCACCAGCAGCAGGCAGCTGGTGGGGAACATCTCGGCGTACTTGCGGAAGGCGGTGATCTCGTCCGGGAAGGACATCACCCAGCTGTGGGCGTGGGTGCCCGCGATGGGAATGTTGTACATCTGGCCGGTGAGCACGTTGCTGGTGCTCTTGCAGCCGCCGATGATGGCCGCGCGCGCACCGTAGATGCCCGCGTCGGGGCCCTGGGCGCGGCGCAGGCCGAACTCCATCACCGTACCGCCCTCGGCCGCCTGCACCACGCGGCTGGCCTTGGTGGCGATCAGCGTCTGGTGGTTGATGATGTTCAAGAGCGCCGTCTCCACCAGCTGCGCCTCGAAGATGGGCGCGGTTACGCGGATCAGCGGCTCGCCCGGGAACACGATGGTGCCCTCCGGCACGGCGTACACGTCGCCGTGGAATTCAAAGTTGCGCAGCTCGTCCAGGAAGTCCTCGTCGAAGATGCCCAGGCTTCCCAGATAGCGCAGGGATTCCTCGTCGAAGCGCAGGTTCTCCAGATACTCGATCAGCTGCTCCAGGCCCGCCATGATCGCGTAGTGGGTGGTGGCGTCCTTGCTGCGATAGAACATGTCAAAGGTCGCAAGGTTGTCCCGCATGCCGGTCTTGAAGTAGCCGTACATCATCGTCAGCTGGTAGAGATCCGTCATCATCGTCAGATTTCTCATTGGTTCCACCTCATGTATCTTCCTTGTCGGTCTTGTTCGGATTGTATAACACGCCGTAGCCCGTTGCGGCGTTCAAGAGTACGATCAGCGCCCAGATCAGCGCGGAGACGGGCCTTTCCGCCCCCACAAACGCGCCCAGCAGCACAACGCAGGCCAGCTGATAGAGCGACATGACAGGGCTCTGCCTTCCTCGCAGCCGCAGGCACAGCCCGAGCTGCAGCGCCAGCAGCACGGTCAGGCTCAGAACCTGACTCACCCGCAGCGGCCCGATGTACAGGCTGTCGGTGCGCAGGCCCTCCACAAGGCACCTCTCCAGCGCGTAGAGAAAGAGGTACCACAGGAAGGTATCCCCCTTCCTTTTAAAGAAGCCCCGCTTCTCCGCCGTCAGCAGGAATATGCAGATCAGCGCGCACCACAGCGATTCATAGAAGAAGGTGGCATAGTGCCAGCCGCTTCCTTCTATATATACGCTCAGCGGGAAGAACTGCAGATTCGGGTTCGTCACCGCCGCGCCGTAGGCCTCCTGGTTGAGGAAGTTGCCCCAGCGCCCCACGGCCTGCCCGAAGGCCAGTCCCGGCGCGACCAGATCCGCAAGCGTCCCGAAGGGGATTTTCTTCACCCTCGAATAGATCCAGCCCGCCAGCACGCCGCCGATCACGCCGCCGTAGATGGCCAGCCCACCGCCGCGAATGTCCAGTATCTCCGCCGGATGGGCCGCGTAGTAGTCCCAGGAGAAGAGCACGTAGTAGATCCGCGCGCAGAGGATGCCCACCGGCACGCAGATCAGCGCCAGATCCAGCGTGGTTTCCCTTTTCAGGCCCAGCCTCTCCTCCCGGAGCCAGGCCAGCAGCACCGCGCCCAGCACGCCCAGGGCGATCAGCACGCCGTACCAGTGAATCGTGAAGCCGAAGATGGTCAGCGTGCTCCGAGTCAATTCAAACATACCATGCCTCCGCAATCTTTACCCATTATAATCATTTTGGCACGAAAATGTCAATACATCATCATTGCACCCGCTTCAATTATGGGTTATAATACACAATAGGCTTTTCATTGGTGGATCTATGCCTATTCGCGGCAAAAGCTGCCACAAAAGACATTCTGAACGTTCGGAGCGAGGCTTATGCGCAGGAAAAAACGGGTCACCGGAAGATTTTACATCTTCCTATTGATTCTTCTGGTCATCGCCTTTCTGATCGTGCGCCCGCATCTGAACTTTGGAAGCCGGGAGGCCATCATCATGCCGGCCCAGTCCGAGTTCACGCAGAACATGGACTGCGTGCTCATCCGGGATGAGACGGTGGTCGCGTCAGAATCCACGGCCCACATCGAGTACGTCGCCACCGAGGGCACGCTGGTGAACGCCGGCGATACCGTCGCCTACGTCTACTCCGCGGGCTACTCCGAGAGCCTGCTGCAGAAGCTGGAGGATACCCGCTCGAAGATTCAGGACTACCACAAGACGGTGATCCTGAACAACATCAAGGACGACAACCTGGCGCGCTACGACACCATCGTGAACATGATGGCCAGTCAGTTCAAGTCTCTGGTGAACCACGACAGCTACGGAAGCCTGCTGACTGCGGCGCGGCAGCTGGAGACCGCCATGGTCAACCGCCAGGAGTATCTGCGCCAGAACAAGCGTGAGGACGTGAAGCTCAGCAAGCTCTACGACGAGGAAACCACCCGCCTGAACAGCATTCAGTCTTGGCGCAAGGAGGAGAAGGCATCTCAGAGCGGCGTGATCTCCTTCTACATGGACGGCTACGAGGGCGCGCTGTCCTCCGAAACCTTGCCCTCCATCACCGCTGCGGACGTAAACACCGTGCTCGCCGGCGGCAGCCTGGGCAGCACCCTGAGCGCGAAGGAAACTGCGGTCTACCGCATTGTGAACCAGAACCAGTGGTACGTGGCCCTCGTCACCGACGCAAAGACCTGGAATCCGGTGGTGGGCCAGCCCTACACCCTGCAGATGGAGGGCTTCGACGACCTCTCCTTCACCGCCTTCGTCACCAGTGTGCAGAAGGAGAGCGGCATGATCCTGGCCGTGTTCCAGATCAACGACCCCATCGGCTCGCTGATCTACCAGCGCACCGGCCGCGCGCGGCTCACGGCCACCATCTCCGGCCTGTCCGTGTCCTCCAAGGCCATCAGCGAGGAGAACGGCCAGCTGGGCGTGTGGCTGATCGACCTGGGCGGCGAGACCTTCGTCCCGGTGGAGGTGCTCTCCAGCGACGGGCGCGACGCCCTGATTCAGCCGCTGGTGGACGGCGCACTGGGCACAGGCCAGAAGGTGCGCATCAAGTAAAAACAAATCTTCGGAAGCGGAGGTTGCTGCATGAATCGCGAAGAAATCCTTCAGAATGTTCAGCTGTGGCAGTCCCGCATCGACGAGGCCTCGCAGAAGTGGGGCGGCGCGCAGATCTGCGCCGTCACCAAGACCCGGGATGCGGACACCATCAATCTGGCCTGGGACGCAGGCATCCGCACGATCGGCGAAAACCGCGTGCAGGAGCTGATGGGCAAGATCGACGGTCTGAACCCGAACTTTCAGCTGCATCTGATCGGCAGTTTGCAGACCAACAAGGTCAAGTACATCATCGACCGGGTGGACATGGTGCAGTCGCTGGATCGCGACGCGCTGGCCGAGGAGCTCTCCCGCCGCGCGGAGGCGATTCATCGGGTGATGGACGTGCTGGTGCAGGTCAACATCGCCCGGGAACCTCAGAAGGGCGGCATATCCGAGGAGGAGCTTCCCGCCTTCCTGAAGAGATGCGCAAATCTTCCGGGCATACACGTCCGGGGGCTGATGGCCATCATGCCGCTTACGGACGATCCCGAGGAGGTCCGGCCGTATTTCAGGCGCATGCGCGCATGGTTCGACCGGCTGCGGGAGCAAGACATGGACAACATCTCCATGGACATCCTGTCCATGGGCATGTCCGGCGACTGCATCGTCGCGGCCCAGGAAGGGGCCACGATGGTGCGCCTGGGCCGCGCGCTGTTCGGCGCACGGGCTTAAGGCACAAAATCATTACCACAAATCACACAGGGGGTTACGCATATGGCGCGCAAAAAGAGCGGCGGCTTCGGCAAGGTTCTGGAGTTTATCGGACTTGTCGATGACGAGGATCCGCGCGAGACTTACGATGACGAATACGAATCCGGCAACTATGGACGGCCGCAGGCCTACGCGCCCCAGCGCACGCAGCGCGCACAGGAGCAGCCCCGGCAGGAAGTGTCCCGGCGCTATTCCTCGTCCTATGAACCCACGCGCACGCCGCGCATGAACCGCAGCGCAGCCTCTACCTCCAGCCGCTTCGATTCCCGGAGCAGCCAGAGCTCCACCCAGCGCCGCAGCAGCTCCACGAGCAGCAGCGCCGGACGCTACGATTACTCGCCCCGTCCCGCCTCCCGCTTCGATGACGCCTCCCAGGGCTTTGCCGACGAGGCTCCCCAGGCCCAGCCGCGCAGCAGCCGCAACACCGGCACGTCCCGCCAGAAGACGGTGATGTTCGCGCTGCACAATCTGGAGGACTGCTGCGACGTGATCGACAACCTCATCATGAACAACACCGTGGTGCTGACCATGGACAACCTCGACGATCGGCTGATGCAGCGCGCCGTGGACACCCTCTCCGGAGCGGTGTTCGCCCTGCACGCCACCATCCGCAAGGCCTCGGAGCGCACCTACCTGATCGCCCCGATGACCGTGGAGGTCAACGAGACCTACGACACGGACGACCGCTTCTTCTGATCGATCAGGCGGCCGCATCCGCAACCCATCTGAAGGGAGGCTTTTCACATGCTGACGCTGTACCGGGTCTTTCAGGCCGGCTCCTACTTCCTGCACATCGTGGACACCGCGATCCTGGTCTACGTGGTGCTGTCCTGGTTCCGCCCGAGCTTCCGCTTCTTCTACTGGCTCTCCAACTTCGTCGCGCCCTTCATCCGGCCCTTCCGCCGCCTGAGCGAGTGGATCATGGTCCGCACCCGCATTCCGCTGGACTTCTCCTGCTGGTTTGCGGTCATCGGATTACAGATCATCAACTGGGTCTGGTGGCGGCTGTACTACCTGCTGCGCATGATCACATGAGCGCATCCCAGGATTTGGAGGTCAGGCGTCTGCGGGAGCTGGCGCTGCGGGCCTGCTATTCGGGCGAGATCGCCTGCACCCGCTTTCTGGAGCCGCCGATGGAGCGCGAGGCGCTGTCTGCGGCCAACGCCGCCGGGGTGCGCGCCTGCTTCTGGGGCGGATACCCCGATGCGGAGCGCCGCATCGCCGCGTTCTATGCAAACGAAATGCCCGCCGAAGCCGACTTCCCCATCGCCTGCCTGGAGCTCAAGTGGAACCCCAAGTACGCAAGCCCGGGGCATCGCGACCTGCTGGGCGCGGTGATGGGCCTGGGCCTTTCGCGCGATGCCACAGGGGACATCGCCCCCGGCGCGGAGGAGGGTCGCGCCTATCTGTTCGTCCACCGGGACGTGGCGGACTACATCCGCGCAAATCTGGAATCCGCCGGGCGCGCCGCGCTGAAGGTGGAGTCCATGGACGCGCCGCCGGTGCTGCGGGAGCCGGAGGGCACGCAGTTGCGCGCCACCGTGTCCAGCGAGCGCCTGGACGCCGTGGTGGCTGCGGGACTGAAGCTGTCCCGGGACGAGGCCCAGCGGCTGATCGAATCCGGCCTCGTCAAGCGCAACCACGCTCCGGAGCTGCGCGGGGATGTGCACCTGGAGGAGGGCGATCTGCTCTCCGTTCGCGGCTACGGCCGCATGAAGATCCTCGAATTTGAGGGACGCACGCGCAAGGGTCGCCTGGCGGTGCGCATCTTCAGATATACCGCCTGAGCGGTTGCTGTACGGGCCGCTCGATCTTCCATGGAAACCATCAACTTCAATGAAAAGGAGAATGCGCTATGGCAATCAGTGTGAAGGATATTCAGGAGAAGGAGTTTTCCACGCAGGCAGCGGACGGCTACAACGTGGAGCAGGTGGACGATTTCCTCGACGAGCTGGCGGAGCAGCTGGGCTCCATGGTTCGCGAGAGCCTGGCGCTGAGCAACCAGGTCAAGCAGCTGGAGAGCGAGCTGGCCGCCGCGAAGGCGGAAAAGGCCGCCATGGAGAAGAAGCTGCCGGACTACAACGAGAACGGCTACTTCCGCAACCTGGAGAGCGCCATGCGCGAATCCCTGATCGGCGCGCAGCGCATCGCGGACGAGACCATCACCGAGGCCAAGAAGAAGGCCCAGCAGACCGTTGCGGATGCGAACGCCAAGGCCGAGAAGACCATCGCCGACGCGACGGAGCAGGCAGAAGCCGCAACCGCCCGCGCCGAGAAGGCCGTGAGCGATCTGAAGGCCGAGCAGGAGCGCCTGCACGCCGTTGTGGACGCCTACCGCAACAACTTCCAGAAGCTGCTGGACGAGCAGCTGGAGGCGCTGACCGCCAGCGAGACGCTGCTGAAGTAAGGCTTCGCGCGACGTTTGCAGGATTTATTGCGGCGGGGGAGTTTACTCCCCCGCCCACCAGCTTGGAGGGGCTGATTGCCCCTCCCTTTTCGCATATTTTCCTCCGCAGAGGGCCAAAA
>JBJEJN010000076.1:0-14562 GCA_051878085.1 Aristaeellaceae bacterium
TCGCTGTTTTTCGGCCTGACCATCGGCTTCGGCACGGGCTTTGTGGGCTCCGGCGGCGGAATGATGATGCTGGTGGTGTTCACGGCCTTCCTCGGCATGAGCCGCAAATCTGCAGTGGGAATCAGCACCTTTATTATGGCCTTTACCGCGCTGATCGCATTCATCAGCCACCTGCTGATCGAGCCGGCGATTCTGTTTCAGGATTGGCCGGTGCTGATGCTGTGCATCGCCACGGAGACGGCTGCGTCCATCGCCTCGGCGCAGTTTGCCAACCGGGTGGACAGCCGAACCGTGGGTCTGGTCACCGGAGCCATACTGACCGTGTTGGGCCTCGCGATGCTGGGCATTCAGTACCGGGCGCAGTTCGCCTCCTGCGCGCTTGTGATGCAGGTGCTCGCCTGCATGGGGCGCTACCTGCTGTTTCTGGTGGGCGTCGTCGTCGCGATTCTGCTGCTGCGGCTGTGCCCGGGCATGTCCCGGGAGATGTCGCGGAAGCTGTTGCAGTTTCCGGCGATGACCTCGGTGATCTTCATGCTGCACGTCGCCGAAAGCTGGCAGGCCACGTTGATCTGCGCGGCGGTGTTCTGCCTCGCGGTCTATCCCGTTCTGTGCGCGATGGAGCGCTGGAAGGGCTATGGGGAGCTGTTTATCGAGCGCCGGCCCGGTGAGGTCAAAAAGAGCCTGTTTCTGCTCTTTGGCACGCACATTCTGCTAGCGGTGGTCTGCTGTGGACTGCTGAAGCGGCCCTGGATCGCCGATGCATCCATCCTCGCCTGGGGTGTGGCGGATACCGCCGCCGCGCTGGTGGGCAAGCGCTTCGGGCGGCGGCACATCCATCTCCCCCACGCCGATCCCCACAAGACCTGGGAGGGTTCGGCGGCTATGGCGCTGTCCTCCTTTGCGGTGTGCACGGCGGTGCTACTGATGATCAGTCCGCTCTCTTGGCCGCGCTGCCTGCTGTATGCCCTGCTGGCTGCGCCCGTCTCCGCAGCGGCGGAGCTGTATTCCCACAACGGCAACGACACCGTCAGCGTACCCATCGCGATGGCGGCAGTGCTGGCAATCCTCTGCGCGATCTGATGCGCGATTTATCGCGCTTTTGCACAAAAAAAGAGCCCGACCGGGCTCTTTTTTTGCATCATTGGAATTTATTCCAGCCCCTTGATGGTCTCCACGTTGGCCATCTCGATGCTGTTCAGGCAGTTGTAATCGAAGTTCGGGTCGGCGGTGTACCAGCTCTTGCTGCCGAAGTAGGTCTGATACTGCTCCTTCTTGAAGGGATAGCCGTGGCGGGCGAGGATCTCGTTGCGCATCAGCGCCAGAGTATCCTTGTCGTACTGCTTCAGCTCCTCCTTGCTGTACAGGCGGGTGTCGCTGTCGGGCAGCAGGTATTCGCTCTCCTCAACGACCTCCTCCTCCGGCTCGGGGGTGGTCAGCACCAGCTGGGGCATGGAGGCGTAGGCGGGATCGCAGGCGGCGCACACGGCAAACTCCGTGCCGTTGAACTCGTCCACGTCGCCGTTTGCCAGGTTCACGCGCAGCAGGTGCTCGCCGGTGCGCAGGTAGACCATGTCGCCCAGCAGCGCCGGGGTCATGCGGTAATTCTGATAGGCAGCGGGCAGGTAGGCCAGCACCGTCTCGTTCCCCGCAGCGTCGCGGCGGATCAGGCGGGTGGTGGTCTCCATGCACTCGTCCCAGAAGGTGGTTTCCGCGTCGGAGCCGACGTAGATCAGCTCGTCGCCGTACCACAGCGCGGGCGCGTACCAGGCCTCGATGAGGATTTCCTCGTTGATGTTCTCCACGTTCACCAGGCGGGAGCTGGCGAAATCGCCCTCGCTGTCGCACAGGGAGGCGTAGATGTTCTCGCCGTCGGTGCGGATGGAATCGACGATCACCGTGAAGGCCTGACCCTCCATGCGCAGGCTGAGCGCATTGCCGGTGGGATTCGCCACAGTCTTGAGCAGCTTGCCGTCCAGGTCGTAGAGCATGAAGTTGGAGAAGTCGTAGGCGTAGACGGAGTTGCGGAAGCAGGAATTGACGGCGATGCGGTCGCCCGAGATGGCCATGTGGGCGTAGGAATTGCCCAGGCCGGAGATCAGCTCGGTCACGTTGCTGCCGTCCAGATCCATGCGGTACACGCTCTGGCCGTGCTCGTAGCGGGTGGTGTAGGCGGTTTCGCCATCATTGCCGCCCCAGCCCTCGGCGAGGGTCTGGTATTCGCCGCCCACATCGCTGTTGCCGATGTAGTAGATGTGGCCCTTGTACACCGTCATCTCCTGATAGCCGGTGTAGGTGTCGCAGGCAAGCAGGCAGGCGTCGCCGTAGTCGGAGTCGTAGCCCCTGCGCAGCGGCGCGCCGATGGCGGTGATGCTGCCGTCCGCGTCCAGGCGGTAGGGGGTCTCCAGGGCCGCGTCGCCGTATTCGTCCACAGCCTCGCTGCCCACGAAGTACAGCGCGCCGTCCACATACTGCAGGCAGCTGACTTCACCCTCGAACAGGGTTTCCACGCCGCCCTCGGCATTCATGCGCTGCAGGCCGTTCAGGGAGAAGTACAATTCGCCCTCCGCGCCGACGGCTGCGATTCCGCCTGCGCTGATGTTCTGGGCGAGGGGTTCCATTTCAGCTTCAGCCACGGCCGCGCCGCAGAGTACGAGCGCCGCGGCGAGGATGGATGCAAGAATCTTCTTCATATTATTCTCTCCGTTTCTATCTGTCAGGATACGCAGCTTGGACGCAGACGCCGGAAAAAAGTTCCGATTTCTGCCAAATCTTACCAGAGCTTTTCGGGGTAGACGTTATTTTGCCGCATTTCGGCCATGGCGGTTTGCACCTTCTCCAGATCCTCGCGGTAGGTCACGCCGTACCAGCGCTCGCCGGTCTCCAGCACGCGCACGCGGGCCTTGCCCTCGCGGATCAGCGCGTCGGGCACGCTGGGCAGGTAGAACTCCGCCTTCAGCGGGTTCTCCACCGCATTGGTGCGCAAAAACTGCACGAAGCGCTGCTTCATCTCGTCCAGGATGCCGTGGTTGAAGGCCCACAGGTTCATGGAAACCCGCGTGCCCGCGGGGATAAAGCTGTAGCTCTCGCCGTCCTCGGTGAAGGCCGCGCCGCCCTCCCGGGGCTCGATGCGCAGGCGCTCGTCGATGGAGCGCAGCATGCCGCTTTCGTCCACGCTGCAAACGCCCCGGGACACGTAGCCGTTCTCGGTCAGCGTGTTCTCGATGCGGTAGCCCACCATGGCGTGGTCGCCGCTGTCGTGGGGGGAGGTGAGGAAGTCGCAGGCCAGCCGGAACGCGCCGGGGCCGTAGTAGTCATCGGCGTTGATGGCGGCGAAGTCGCCCTCGATGGCGTCGGCGGCGCAGAGCACGGCGTGGGCGGTGCCCCAGGGCTTCACGCGGCCCTCCGGCACGGCAAAGCCCTCCGGCAGGCGGTCCAGCGTCTGGTAGGCGTACACGATGTCGGCATGCTGCGCGATGCGGTCGCCGATGGCGGCGCGGAAGTCGGCCTCCATCTCCGGCTTGATGACGCACACGATGCGGCCGAAGCCCGCGCGCAGCGCGTCGTAGATGGAATAATCGATGATGACGTGGCCGCGGTCATCCACCGGAGTGATCTGCTTGCAGCCGCCGAACCGGCTGCCCAGTCCAGCAGCCATGATGACCAGCGTAGGTTTGTTCATGATGTTCTGTCCTTTCTGTCGTAAGGCGCAACAAGAGCAGCGCGCGTTTGCCCGCCGCCGTGAAATGGGTTGGAAGCGTCAGGCCTTGCGCTTGCGGTCAAAGAAGGGGGATTTTCCGGTCACGGACAGCGGCAGGCCGAACACCTGGCCCACGTTCTCGCCCAGCAGGCCCATCTCCTTCGCAGCGCGTCCGGCGGAGAACAGGATGCGGCTGTCCATGCGCAGATCGGCTGCGGTGGCGGCGGCGCTGCCCAGCGCGATGCCCACGTCGATGGGATCGTAGGCGCACACACCCTTATTTTCCCGGCATGCGGCGCAGTCCTTGAAGTGGCAGTAGCCGCAGATTTCGCCCAAGCCGCGCTGGCCCTCCTCGATGCCGATCAGCACCAGCGCCTGTGCGGTGCGCACGTTGCCCGCATCGCGCAGGAAGAAGTCCGCGCCCAGCGCGTTGCCCATGCGCTCCATGGTCTCGGCCACGGCGTCCTTGTCCGCGTCAGTGAGCACGGCGGTGTGGATGTTGTCGATTCCCCGGGCCTTGGGCGCGGTGCGCGCAGCAGCGCACACACGGGCGGCTGCGTCCAGCACGGCGCGCCGCTCCATTTCCTCGGAATTGTAGAACATGGCAAAGCCTCCTTGATTTCAGTCGGGATAGATCAGGCGATCCTGCGCAGGATGGTCGAGCACCTCGCGGATGTACTTTTCGGCGTGGTAGCGCGCCATGGGCAGGTTCATGTCCAGGTAGTTGCCGCAGTCCTTCGCGGATGCGCCGGGGATCTCGCCCTCGTAGCCTGCGATGAAGCGGAACATGCCGTCCACCAGCGGCAGGATGTCGCGGCTCTCGTACAAACCCGCCAGCAGCAGATAGAAGCCCGTGCGGCAGCCCATGGGGCCGAAGTACAGCACGCGATCCTTCCACTGAGGATCGTTGCGCAGGTAGGTCGCGCCCAGGTGCTCGATGGCGTGCACGGCGGCGGTGTCCATCACCGGCTCGGCGTTGGGACGGGTCATGCGGATGTCGAAGGTGGTGATCTTCTCCTGTCCGGCGCAGTCCACCCGGGAGACGTAGAGTCCGGTTTGCAGGCGGAGATGGTCGATGGTGAAGCTGGTGATCTTTTCCATGGTTTGCCTCCCGGTTGCAGATATGTATTCATATTAAATTATATGTAAGGCTGCATGGAAGTCAAGCGCGGCAGGAATAATTTTTGCGGAAGCTGTATGTGCGGGCAAGTTGTGAAAAACTTTTGAAATATGCGCGCGGGGTATATTTATGGAACATGAAGTGCATACTCTTAATCAACGACGCTTTTGGAGGATGCGAAAATGGAGCAGGCAATTTCCAAAACGGGAAGAAGGACGGGGTGGAGCGAGCGCGAAAACCAGCTCCTGTGGGAGACCGCCGACGAAGCACAGCAGCAGGGCCTGCCTTTGAAGGCCGTATTTGAGCAGATCGCACAGGCCACGGGCCGTCGGCCCAACAGCATTCGCAACTACTATTACGCCCAGGTGCGCAACCGGGAGGACGGCCACCCCCACGCCGCCCGCTTTGTGCCCTTCACCCAGGAGGAGGTGGACTGGCTGATGGAGCAGGTGCTCACCGCCCGCGCGGCGGGACAGAGCGTGCGCAGCTGCCTGCAAAAGCTCTCCGGCGGCGACCACAGCCTGATGCTGCGCTACCAGAACAAGTACCGCGCCGTCATCAAGAGCCGCCCGGACTACGTGCGCGCGCTGGTGGAGAAGCTCAACGGCGAGGGCGTGATGTGCGACGCGCCCCAGGTGAACCACCGCAGCCGCAGCGACCTGAACGCGTCCTGCGCGCAGCTGGTGGACGAGGCCCAGCGCAGCGGCGATGCGGAGCTTGCCCGGGCCTGCGACGT
Source organism: Aristaeellaceae bacterium (assembly GCA_051878085.1). GTDB lineage: Bacteria > Bacillota > Clostridia > Christensenellales > Aristaeellaceae > SFTH01. The sequence goes on from JBJEJN010000076.1 coordinate 5,554, forward strand.
GATCACCAAGTACCTGCGCCAGCGAAGGTCTGCGGAGGCGGGGGAGAAGCCGGGCAGCGCGGCGGCGGAGCTGATCGCGCCCATCAAGGACTTCCTGGCCCTGCCTCCCGAGGAGCGCGCCCGGGAGCTGGAGCCCTTCTGCGAGGATCTGGCTGCGCGCATCGGCGCTGCGGAGGCCGAGCTGGACTGAACAAGGGTTTTGAAACACAGAATGAAGCTGCTGTTTCAAACCAAAAACGTAGGGCGGGGTGCCCTCACCCCGCCGCATGACAATTGCAGGGCTGTCTCAAAACAGGGAAAATGTTTGAGACAGCCCATTTGTTTGTTGATCCGAATTTTCGCTGTACAGCCGCGTCAGAATTGCAGGGTGGTGAGGAAGGCCTCGACCTCCTCCTGTGAAAAGCCGTCAAAGCAGAAGAAACTCGTGCTGTCCGGGAGGTACACGTTTGCGCTGAACACAGCGTCCTGCGATTCCTCAACGAGGAGCTGCACGCTTGCGTCTGCGGGAACCAGCTTCCCATCCTGATAGGCGTAGAATTTTTTGCTTGCAGAGTAGTAGTAATCATTGAAGCAGTTCAGGTCGATTCTGCGCTCGCCGTCGTCGGAGCGGAAGTATGCGTCCAGGTAGGCTTCGGACACGTCGATGTAATCCAGCTCCAGACCATCGGGCACGGTGAATGCGGGCAGCACGCCCGCGTAGATTTCCGCAGCCTCGTCCATGCTGTACACGGTGGCGGAATCGTCGTCCTCGTAGTCGTCCTCCTCGTACACGGTATCATCCAGCATCGCCTCCGGGTCGATGCCCAGCAGCTCCAGCATCGCAAGCACGCTCTCGTCCGCGCACAGGCTGGTCGCATCCGCGCTCAGCTTGAGCACGTCGGACATCAGCGCGATGGAAGCGGCGCTGTCCTCGTCCTCGCGGAGAATCTCCGCCAGATCGACGGTCTTGCTTTCATCGAAGCTGGGAACAGGCATGCCCTCCGCGCGGTTCAGCTCCCAGGAAAGCTGTACAGTTTCGCCGTCGACAGCAATGTCCATCGCCACGGCGGTGGTCACGCTGCCGTCGGCCTCGCTGCGCTCGTCGGCAGTGATATGCGCGCTCGAGAGAGCTTCATCGGTGTCCACATCCCCGTCGTAGTCGTAGGTGAAAATCTGGGAGTCGGTGAGGTCGATGGTTGCATGCTCCAGGCCGTCCACGACTGCGGCGTTCACGTCCAGCGCAAGCTTTGTGACCATGCTGGACGCATAGCTGTGCACGATTCCCTCCACGTCGGGTTCGTCATCTACGCCCTCCCAGCCGTTCTGCGAGGAGGCGACGAGGTGCAGCTCCACGTTCTCCGGCGCGTTGAGCGGGCCGTCCACCTGCTCGGTCATGCAGAATTCGATTCTGTTGATGCTGCCCATGCCGTCGTCCATGGCGAAGCTCAGGGTCATGTCCAGGTCGGTCTTTTCGTCGGTGGAGGTGCCGGTGACGGACAGCTGCATGGCGGTGGGTTCGTCCACGTCGAAGTCCATCGCGATTTCGGCGTGTGCCGGGCCCTTCGTCGTCCAGGTCAGCTCCACGGGGAAGGAGAACTCGTCCGCCACGTCCTCCTCCGCCAGCTGTGCGCGCAGCTCGGCGGTGAGGTCGCTCAGGCTGGCGTAATCCTCGCCCATTGCGGCGGCAAGCAGCAGCATGTAGCTGTTCAGCATGTCCTCGACCTCCGTCACGCCGCAGCTGGCGAGTCCGTCCAGCAGATTCAGCGCCGCCTCGGGGGTGAGCTCCAGCTGCGCGCGCTGGGCGGGAACCTCCGCGCCGTCGATCTCCAGCGTGACCTGCTCCGCTTCGCCGCCGCAGGCGGACACGAGCAGCTCGATCATCGTCCGGCTGAACTCCTGCTGGAAGGAAGCGTCGTTCATCGTGCGGCTCAGCAGGGCGCTGTAGCTGTTCAGGTAGTCGACCATCAGCGTGTCGGACGGCGCGTCCGATCCCATCAGCTCCAGCAGCGCGTCGTTGGTCAGGCTGTACACGCTGCCGCCGTTGCACAGGCGGAAGCGCACGCCGTCGTTGGTCAGCTCGCCCGCCATGGGCAAGAGCACCTCGCCGTCGTTCACGACCTCGAATTGGGCGATTGCCTGTTCGCTGCCGATGGCGGTGGTCAGGCGCAGCTCCGGGGCCAGCGTCACGCTGCCCGCGTCGGTGGTGACGCTCAGGTTGCGCAGCGTCCGCACGGTGGCGGCCTCCGGCTGCTCCGGGAGCGCCGCGCCGCCGCTGAACAGCATGGCGATGCACACGAGAATGGATAAGATTGCGTTCATTTACAATGCCCTCCTGCTTGATTCTTCTGCTTCCATTATGCGGGAAGCGCCGCCAAAAGTAAATCAACCTGTGGTTGAACGAGGGGATTTCCATATTTTGACGCAGCGCCGCGCCCGCAGGTTCCCCGCGCGGCATCTTTCTTTTTTTTTCGCCACGTGGTATAATGGAATACCGCTGGGCGCAAAACAGGGCTTTGCTGCGCCGGTCAGGAGGTAAGATATGGAAGAGCTGAAGGATTTCCGCCAGGAACAGGAGTACACTGCGCGGGTGCAGCAGCTGATGCTGGCGCTCATCGAGCAGGCGGACAGGATGTCGGGCAGTCACCTGGAGTCCATCCAGGCGATCATCGCCGACGCGTGGGAGGAGCTGCGCGTGCGCCCGACCCAGCTCTCGGTGCAGGATCTGGAGCAGCTGTCCGTGGAGGTGGACCGCTTCGCCGCCCGCCGGGAGTTCACCAAGGGCCTGGCAGAGCGCTACCGCAGGATGCTGATGAACCCCTTCTTCGCCCGGGTGGACTTCGTGGAGCAGGGGGAGACGGAGATTGAGAAGATCGTCATCGGCCTGTACAGCCTGGAGGACGAGAAGGGCAACCTGCTGGTGCACGACTGGCGCGCGCCGGTGTGCAGCCTGTACTACGATTCCATGCCCGGCGAGGTGTCCTACGACAGCCCCGGCGGCAAGATCCTGGGCCGGATGACGCTCAAGCGCCAGTACCGCATGGAGAACGGTCAGCTCAAGTATTACGTGGACACCCAGCTGTCCATCGACGACGATATGCTGCTGGACATCCTCTCCGGGGCCAGCAGCCACCACATGCGCCAGATCGTGGCCACCATCCAGGCGGAGCAGAACGCCGCCATCCGCCACGACGATGCGCCGGTGGTGTGCGTGGTGGGTGGAGCCGGCAGCGGCAAGACCAGCGTGGCCATGCACCGCGCGGCCTTTCTGATGTACCGCCGCCGGGATCTGCTGGACGCCAGCAAGATTCAGATCATCTCCCCCAGCACCGCCTTTTCGGAGTACGTGTCCAACGTGCTTCCGGAGCTGGGCGAGGAGAACATCCGCGCGCGCACCATGCGGGAGATCGTGGAAAAGGTGCTGGATCGCAAGGTGGAGCCGCTGGTGCGCCAGATGGAGAACTGCCTGCCGGAGAACCTGGAGACGCGCAACAAGTCCGTCGTCTACAAGACGGGCGTGGAATTCCTGCGCAAGCTGAAGGCCACCGCCGAGAGCTTCGCCACCTTCGGCCCGAACTTCGGAAGCGTGCGCATGGACGATCAGATACTCATCCGCCGCGAGGAGCTGCGGCGCATGTATAAAAATGAATTTTCGCTCTTGACCCCGGCCCAGCGCATTGAGCGCATGAAGGCCACGCTGGAGACCCGGCTGTCCAGCTGGGAGGAGAAGCTGATCCGCCAGTACGAGCAGAGCTTCTCCGGCAAGTACAGCGGCAAGGAATTGACCTTCGTCTCCAAGATGGCGGCGGCACAGCGCTTGCAGAGCGTGCGCGCCCAACTGCGTACCTACACCAACGTCACCGGCTGGAACCTGCTGCAGGAGGCCCTGCGCGACGCGCCGAGGGAGCTGCGCACCCTGTTCTTCGAGAACCGGGACGCGAACCTGCTCTGGTGGGAGGACGCGGCCGCCCAGGCCTATCTGCTGGTGAAGCTGGGCTTCGTGCAGCCGGACAAGACGGTGTATCACCTGCTGGTGGACGAGGCGCAGGACTACTCCGAGACGGAGCTTGCGCTGCTGCACGCCTACTTCCCCAACGCCCGCGTGACCCTGCTGGGCGATCCCATGCAGCGCACCTGCCCGGGCATGGGCGCGTGCGTGCCGGAGAACTGGGGCGAGTGCTTCGACGCGAAGGACGCGCCACTGTTCAAGCTGACCCGCTGCTATCGCTCCACCCTGCCCATCACCCGGCTGTGCAATGCGCTGCTGCCGGGCAGCGAGGATCGTCTGAACCCCTTCGCCCGGGAGGGCGAGACGCCGCTGGTGGCCCAGTACAGCGAACAATTGCTGAAGGATACGCTGAAGCGCATGCGGGACGCGGGCTATGCCTCCATCGCCGTGATTACCCGCAGCCAGAGTCAGGCGGATTCGCTGTCGGCGAAGCTCGAAAACGTCTACCGCCTGGACGGCGGCGAGGCCGACCTGAACTATGAGAGCACGGACAATGTGGTGGGCTGCTACCACATGGTCAAGGGCATGGAGTTCGATGCGGTGATCGTGGTCTGGCCCGACGTGGAGCTTACTGACGGCGAGCGCCGTAGGCTCTACACCGCTTGCTCCCGCGCGCTGCACTCCGTGGCGCTGCTGGGCGGCGGCAAGCTGATCAAGGAGCTGAACATTCAGCTATGAGGAACATGCGCATTGCAATCATCGGCGGCGGCGCTGCGGGGCTGATGGCCGCGTGCCTGCTGGCCCGGCGGGGGCTGCGGCCCACGCTGTTGGAGAAGCAGAGCCGGGTGGGTCGGAAGCTGCTCTCCACCGGAAACGGCCGCTGCAATCTGACCAACCTGAACGCAAGCGAAAGGGACTACCACGGCGACCCGCGCTACGTGAAGGCCGCGCTCACCGCCTTCACCCCCCGGGATGCGATGGACTTCTTTGCCTCCATCGGCGTGGAGTGCGCACCGGACGAAGCGGGCCGGGTCTATCCCCTGAGCAACGCCGCGGCGGGGGTGCTGGACGGCCTGCGGCTGTACGCGGCGGAGCAGGGCTGCGAGATCGTAACTGACTTTGAGGTCGCGTCCGTGCGGAAGCGGAGAGATTTTGAGATCACCGCGAAGGACGGAAGCAAGGTGCAGGCGGACTGCGTGCTGGTGGCCTGCGGCGGCATGGCTGCGCCCAAGCTGGGCGGCTGCGCCGACGGCTATCACATTCTGGAGAGCTTCGGCCACAGGATCACCCCGCGCCTGCCCGCCATCGCGGCGCTCAAGACCGACCCCGAGGCCGTGCGGGCGCTGAAGGGCATCCGCATGCACGGGGAGCTGGAGCTCTACTGCGGCGAACGGCTGCTGCGGCGTGAAGTTGGAGAGATCCTCTTCGGCGAGGGCAGCGTGTCCGGCATCGCGGCCATGCAGCTGGCGCGCTCCGTCAACCTGCAAAAGGGGAAGCCCTGCACGCTGAAGCTGAACTTCTGGCCGGATGCACCCGAGAACGCCATCGACCGCCGCGCCGATTTGTTGCCCCAGCGTCCGCTGGACGACTTCCTCAGCGGAATCGTGCCCAAGCGGCTGGGTCAGGTGCTCGTCAAGGCCGCAGGGGTCGGGCCGCTGTCGGGGCTGGCCGGGGAGCTGGACGCATGCGAACGCAGCGCCATCCAGCGCTGCCTTACGGGCTGGACGCTCCCGGTGAAATCCACGCTGGGCTTCGATGCGGCCCAGGTGACCTGCGGCGGCGCGGAGCTGAAGGGCTTCGAGCCGGAGACCCTGGAATCCCGCCACGAAAGCGGTCTGTTCGCCGCCGGAGAGGTGCTGGACGTGGACGGCGACTGCGGCGGCTTCAACCTGCACTGGGCCTGGGCCTCGGCGGCGCTGGTTGCCCGGGAGCTCATCCGCCGGGCGGAAAACTAAGGAGAACCGTATATGATGATACGCCTGTCTCAGCTTCGCGTTAATCTGAATGATGCCCAGCGTCCGCCGGTGGAGCTCGCCGCGCGGGCGCTGAAGCTGCGCCCGGAGGAGATCGTCTCCGCACGCATCTTCAAAAAGTCGGTGGACGCACGGGACAAGCGGGACGTGCACTTCTCCTTCACGCTGGACGTGGAGGTGAAGCGCGTGCCCGCCCACCTGCCGAGGAACGCCCAGCTCCTGCCTGAAGCGGAGCCTGCGCAATCCCTGCCGAAGCTCAAACCCGGTCTGCATCGCCCGATCGTGGTGGGCATGGGCCCGGCGGGGCTGTTCGCGGCGCTGCACCTGGCCCAGGCGGGGCTGAAGCCGCTGGTGATCGAGCGCGGACGGGACGTGGACGCGCGGGCGAGGGACGTGGAGCGCTTCTGGTCGGGCGGGGCCTTCGATCCGGCCAGCAACGTGCAGTTCGGCGAGGGCGGCGCAGGCACGTTTTCGGACGGCAAGCTCAACTCCGGCATCAAGGATCCCCGCTGCCGGGAGGTGCTGGAGACCTTCGTGCGCATGGGTGCGCCGGAGGAGATCCTCTATCAGGCCAAGCCCCACATCGGCACGGATCACCTGCGCGCGGTGGTGAAGAACCTTCGGCTGGAGATTTTGCGGCTGGGCGGCGAGGTGCGCTTCGAGACGAAGCTCACCGGCCTGCGCTTTGAAGATGGACGGCTCACCGGCGCGGAGATCGACGGCGCAGTCGAGCCTACTAACGAGCTGGTGCTGGCCATCGGCCACAGCGCCCGGGACACCTTCGAGATGCTGAACGCGGCGGGCGTGACCATGGAGCAGAAGCCCTTCTCCATCGGCGCGCGCATCGAGCACAAACAGAAGCTGGTGAACCGCGCCCAGTACGGCGCTGCGGCGGAGCACCCCTCCCTCGGCGCGGCGGACTACAAGCTCAGCTGTCACCTGCCGGACGGGCGCGCGGCCTACACCTTCTGCATGTGTCCCGGCGGTCAGGTGGTGGCTGCGGCCAGCGAGGCGGGCGGCGTGGCGGTCAACGGCATGAGCCTCTTCGCCCGTGACGGCGAGAACGCCAACAGCGCGCTCTTGGTGTCGGTGGGCCCTGGCGACTACGGCGGGGACGATCCGCTGGCGGGCGTGCGCTTCCAGCGTAAATGGGAACAGGCGGCCTTCGAGGCGGGCGGCGGCGACTACCGCGCTCCGGCCCAGCGCGTGGGCGACTTCCTCGCGGGGCGCGCTTCCACGGAGGGCGGCGCGGTGCGGCCCAGCTACCGCCCCGGCGTGAACTGGACGACGCTGGAGAAATGCCTTCCCGACTACGTGATCGCGGACATGCGCGCGGCCATCGGCCTGTTCGATCGCAAGCTGCGCGGCTTTGCCGATCCCGACGCGGTGCTCACCGGTGTGGAGACCCGATCCTCGTCCCCGGTGCGGGTGCTGCGAGGCGAGAACCTGTGCGCAGTGCAGATTGACGGACTCTACCCCTGCGGCGAGGGCTGCGGCTACGCGGGCGGCATCCTGTCCGCGGCGGTGGACGGCCTGCGCTGCGCCCACGCCATACGAAAGCGCCATGAGGAGGACATATGAAGCCGAAATTTCCCTTTGACGCGGCCATCTTCGATCTGGACGGCACGCTGCTGGACAGCATGTACGTGTGGAAGCGCGTGGACGAGATCTTCTTTGAAAACATGGGCATGGAGTGTCCTGCGGACTACGGCCCAGCGCTTGCGGGCAAGAGCTACCGGGAGAGCGCGGAGTACACCATCGAGCGCTTCGGACTTACGGACAGCTGGGAGGAGATCGTGCGCGGCTGGACGGAGCTGGCCCACCATGAGTACGCCGAAAATGTGGGCCTGAAGCCGGGCGCGCGGGCGTATCTGACCCTGCTGCGCCGCAGCGGCGTGAAGCTGGCCGTGGCGACGGCGCTGCCGGAGTACCTGTACCGGCCCTGCCTTGAACATCTGGGCATCCTCGACTGGTTCGATGCGCTGTGCTCCACCGACGACACCGGGGGCCGGGGCAAGTCCCGGGGCGAGGTGTTCCTGCTGGCGGCGGAGCGTCTGAATGTGGCTCCCGAGCGCTGCGTGGTGTTTGAGGACGTGCTGGAGGGCGTGCGGGGCGCGCGCTGCGCCGGAATGGGTGCGTGCTGCGTGCTGGACGAGTCCTCCCGCCACGCCCATCCCGAGATTCAGCCCATCGCCCACCGCATGATCGGCGACTTCACCGAGCTGCTGCCCGAGCGGCGCTGCGTGATCTTCACCGCCTACTGCGAGGGTGACGTGGATGCGGCCTATGTCGACCGCCGGGAGAGCGATCTGATCCTCTGCGCCGACGCGGGCTACGCGCTGGCAAGGCGCGCGGGCGTGGAGCCGGACTGGATCATCGGCGACTTCGACTCCGCCGAGCGCCCCGATGCGGGCAATGTCCTCGTCTACCCGGTGATCAAGGACGACACCGACACCATCCTCTGCGCGCGCTTCGCTCTGGAGGAGGGCGTGCGCGACTTCCTGATCGTCGGCGGCGTGGGCGGGCGGCTGGATCACACGCTGGCTAACCTCCAGACCCTGGCCTACCTCACCGAACAGGGCGCGCACGCGGAGCTGTGCGACGGCAACATCCACCTGGTCATGCTGGAGAGCGGCAGTCTGCGCATTCCCCGCACACAGGGCAAGCTTTCGGTCTTCGCCTTCGGGGGAACCTGCAGCGGCGTGTGCATCTCCGGCGCGAAGTACAATGTGGAGAATGCCACCCTGACCCCGAATTTCCCGCTGGGCATGGGCAACGATTTCGCCGCCGACTTCGCGGAAATCTCCGTGAAAGAGGGCAGGCTGCTGGTGATGTGGGAATTACAATCCACCCCAGACGACTGATAAAGCCCACAAACGCAAAAAAGCCTACCGAAATAATGAAATCGGTTGGCTTTTTTGCTTACTGCGTCAGCTTCGGCTGCAAATTGCGGTCACTTACGTCTAAGTAAGCTCCCTTATTTGCAGCCTTGCTTCCTTGTCTTGCAGGCTTTCTCAGCGTCTGGAAAGCGCTGCTTTGTCAAAAGGTCGTTTCTATTATTGCAAATCCAGCTCCGGCGGCACGTCGATCTCGTCGGAGACGTACCTGCCG
>JBJEJN010000077.1:0-14429 GCA_051878085.1 Aristaeellaceae bacterium
TCCGGCGGCAACTACAACGGCGTGAACAGCCCCGAGTACGACGCGCTGATCGAGGCCTCCAACGAGACCAGCGATCAGACGGAGCGCAACGACCTGCTGCATCAGGCCGAGCAGATTCTGGTGGGCGACAACTTCTTCGTGATCCCCGTCACCACCCAGGTGTACATCTGCCTGTGGAATCCGCGCCTGACCAACGTCAGCATCAACGAGAAGGGCGAGCCCATGTACCGCTACGCCGATCTCGCCGCCTGACGCGCAGAACGCAAAATCAAGCTCCCTCCGACCGGATGGTCGGAGGGAGCTTTTCCGTGCCTTCCAAGCCCCGCATCCCCGTAGGGCGTGATGCCTCATCCCGCCGCGTCGCCCCAGGCTCCCTTGTGTAAAGGGAGCTGTCAGCGATAGCAGTCGCACCCCGCGAAGCGGGTTGCGACCAGCCCGCCTGAATCCTTCGGATTCCAAGGCGGCGCTGCTGGCCGCCGCAAAGCATTGCATAGCGGCCAGTGCGTAAAGCTGACTGAGGGATTGTCCTCTCACATCATCCGCACAGGGGAGGCAGAATACAATGGCGGCTCCCTTCCTGTGCACCACGAATTCCCCCTTATGAAAAGGGAACTTTGTGCGCATTGCCACGTCTAAGTACAGGTGCTCTCTGGCGATTCGTACAAGAAAATGACGCGCAGGGATTATTTCTGTGCGATGCTTGCAAATGGACGCGCAGCTGTCTATAATGAGGGCATAAAAATAGAGTAATATGCCCCTCTACGGGCAATACGGAGGAAGAAACCATGCGAGATACTCTGCGCAGATGCGCTGCGCTGCTGCTGAGCGCGGTGCTGCTGTTGACTGCGGCGACCGGCTGTGCCAGCGCCGTCAGCCAGGACGAGTGGAACGCCGCCGTCGCCGCCGACGCTGAGAGCTTTTCCGAGACGGAGGGCCTGTCCGACGAGTGGTGGAACGTGCTGCTGCTGGGCTGCGATTCCTACACCAAGAACGATTACCAGCGCACGGACTCCATGATCATCGTGTCCATCAACGCCGCGAAGGGCCAGGTGAAGCTCACCTCGCTGATGCGCGACACCTGGATCCCCGTGCCCGGCTCCAGCGGCCACCGCAAGCTCACCGAGCTGTGCGCCGTGGGCGGCCCGGAGCTGACCATCCGCGCCATCAACGAGAGCTTCGACATGAACATCAGCGACTACGCCCTCATCAGCATGGAGGGCATGGCCGAGATCATCGATCTGATCGGCGGTCTGGATCTGGACGTGACCGAGGAGGAGCGCAAGGCGCTGAACAAGGGCCTGTTCGATCTCTCGCCCCTCTCCGGCATGGAGCAGCTGGAGCAGAGCGGCGAGGGCGTGCACCTCAACGGCAACCAGGCCACAGCCTTTGCGCGCATCCGCAAGATCGACAGCGACTACGTGCGCACCGAGCGCCAGCGCACCGTGCTCCTTGCCATCGCCGACAAGATCAAGAACGGCGCCAGCGCCGGAACGCTGCTAACCATCGTCACCACGCTGATGGGCTACGTGGACACCAACCTGAGCCTGACGGAGATCATGACCATCGCCAGCGTGGGCATGAAGCTGGACATGAACAGCGTGGAGCAGTACCGCGTGCCCGTCGACGGTACCTTCGATTCCGGCACCTTCAACGGCGTGTGGTGCATCAAGCCCAACTTTGAGAAGAACACCGATCTGCTGCACAGCTTCATCTATGGAGACTGACGCCATCCGGCGCGACGTACGTTGCGCCGGACGTTTTATGCATACGCGGCCTTTTATGCATTTTCATTCCGAATAAATATTCAGAATGATGCGCCCCGATCGCCGCCGCGCACCCCCTCCGCACCGATTCACACCGGAAAAACTGCCCCGAATTGCCCCTGAAATGCCGGGAAAGTCTGCATATATGCATGAATATTCGCATATTGTGCATATTCGGTTAAATATTCCGGGAAACTATTGCATTATTCGTGAATGGGTTGTATAATACACCCATCATCCGGAGTGCGAAAGATCCGGCAAACAAATTTTGGAGGCAAACATCATGAAGAAGATTCTGGCAATTGCGCTGATTTGCATGCTGACCCTGACCGGCATGGCCATGGCCGAGACCCTGAAGATGGGCACCAACGCATCCTTCCCGCCCTACGAGTTCTACGACGATGAGACCGGCGAGATCGTGGGCATCGACGCCGAGGTTGCCGCCGCCATCTGCGCGAAGCTGGGCTACGAGCTGGAGATCGTGGACATGGACTTTGACGCCATCATCCCCGCCGTCACCACCGGCAAGATCGACTTCGGCATGGCCGGCATGACCGTCACCGAGGAGCGCATGCAGAGCGTGGACTTCACCACCTCCTACGCCACCGGCATCCAGGTTGTCATCGTCAAGGAAGACAGCGAAATCGTAAGCGTTGACGATCTCTTCGCCGAGGGCGCCAGCCACAAGATCGGCGTGCAGCAGGGAACCACCGGCGACCTGTACTGCAGCTGGGACATCGAGGACGAGGGCCTGGGCAGCGTTGAGCGCTACAAGAACGGCACCGACGCCGTGCTGGCGCTGACCTCCGGCAAGGTGGACTGCGTGGTCATCGACAACGAGCCCGCGAAGAACTACATCGCCGCCAACGAGGGCCTGAAGATTCTGGACACTGAGTACGCCGTCGAGGATTACGCCATCGCGCTGGCCAAGAACAGTGAGCTGACCGAGAAGATCAACGCCGCTCTGGAGGAGCTGATCGCGGACGGCACCGTGCAGGCCATCATCGACAAGTACATCGTCGCCTGATTTCAGACGTCGATAAAGCCTGCGAACGCCATGCGGCGTTGGGCATTTGAAGCGATGGGGAATAGGAAGCGCGCAGGCGTTTCCTATTCCTGCTGTATGGGAAACAAACGGATGAAGGAGGACAAGAAACCGTGCAAGCGTGGTTTGAAAAGCTGAAGGCGGATTTCATCCTGAACTTTGTGCAGGGCAACCGCTGGAGGTATCTGGTAAATGGTCTGGGCACGACGCTGCTGATCACGCTGCTTGCGTGTCTGCTGGGCATCGCCATCGGCGTGGTCATCGCCATGGTGCGCTCCACCTACGACAAGACTGCCGAGGGCGCGCGCAAGACGCTGGGCCGCAGGCTGTTCGGCATTGCGAACGGCTTCTGCCGCGTGTACCTGACCGTGCTGCGCGGCACGCCCGTGGTGGTGCAGCTGATGATCATCTACTTCGTCATCTTCGCCTCCTCCGACAACGGCACGCTGGTGGCGGCGCTGGCCTTCGGCCTGAACTCCGGCGCATACGTGGCCGAGATCGTGCGCGGCGGCATCATGGCCATCGACAACGGCCAGTTCGAGGCCGGCCGCAGCCTGGGCTTCAACTATGTGCAGACGATGCGCTTCATCGTCATCCCCCAGGTCATCAAGAATGTGCTGCCCTCGCTGGCCAACGAGTTCATCGCCCTGCTGAAGGAGACCTCCGTCGCGGGCTACGTGGCGGTGGCGGACCTGACCAAGGGCGCGGACATCATCCGCAGCCGCACCTACTCCCCGTTCATGCCGCTGATCGCCATCGCGCTGATCTATCTGGCGCTGGTCATGTTCTTCACCAAGCTGGTGGGCATACTGGAAAGGAGGCTGCGCAACAGTGACCACTGAAACCATCATCCAGGTTCGCGACCTGAAGAAGGTCTTTGATACCGGCAACAAGATTCACGCCCTGGCGGGCGTCTCCACCGACATCCACCGCGGCGAGGTGGTCGTGGTCATCGGGCCGTCCGGCTCCGGCAAGTCCACCTTCCTGCGCTGCCTGAACCTGCTGGAGATTCCCACCTCCGGCACCGTTACCTTCGAGGGCGTGGACATCACCGACCCCAAGGTCAACATCAACCTCCACCGCCAGAAGATGGGCATGGTGTTCCAGCACTTCAACCTCTTCCCCAACATGACCGTGCTGCGCAACATGACCGTCGCGCCCATGGAGCTGCTCAAGAAGTCCAAGGCAGAGGCCGAGGCAAAGGCCATGGAGCTGCTCAAGCGCGTGGGCCTTGCCGACCGCGCCAACGCCTATCCCAGCCAGCTCTCCGGCGGACAGAAGCAGCGCATCGCCATCGTGCGCGCGCTGTGCATGGAGCCAGAGGTGATGCTCTTCGACGAGCCCACCTCCGCCCTCGACCCCGAGATGGTCGGCGAGGTGCTGGAGGTCATGAAGGCCCTGGCCAACGAGGGCATGACCATGGTGGTCGTCACCCACGAGATGGGCTTCGCCCGCGAGGTGGGCGACCGCGTGATCTTCATGGACGGCGGTCAGATTCTCGAGGAGGGCACCCCCTACACCATCTTCAATCACCCCCGCAACCAGCGCACCCAGGAGTTCCTGGCGAAGATTCTGTAATCGACAAGCGCAGAACCCGTCTTGCAAATGGGCGGCGTTCATAGGACAGTCACAGTAGTTTGCTCTGCTGTGACTGTCCTTGTATTTTATCCTGTGATGTGATAATATGGCACCGAACAAATCTGCAAATCGAATTTGTAAGGAAGGAGATATTATGAGTAAGGCATACGATTTTCTAAAAGAATGTGGTTATTTTTATGTATTGACAATAAATGGTGATTTTCCTGCTGGCAGGCCATTTGGTGCTGTAATGGAGTGTAACGGAAAGTTATATATTTCTACAAATGATGGAAATAAAGCACATATACAGTTAAGGAATAATGGTAATGTTCAAATAGTGGCTAAGAAAGAGGAAAATAGAGAGTGGTTAAGAATAACTGGCAAAGCCACCGAATGTGATGATATTAAAATGAAGCAGAAGATGTTAGATGAATGCCCAATTCTTTCAAAACATTTTTCGTCGGCAAAATCCGAACATTATTTACTCTTTGAAGTAGAAGTCCTTGATACTGAATTTAAGTAAGTAACTTCCAGTTTCTCGGACAGCTTTAAAGGTGTACCTCCATAGGGCGCACTCCTGCATGTGCTTTTTACGCTATGGCGCTCCGAACGAGGGGCCGAATCCCCTGCACCGTGAAAGAGGCTATCCTTTTGCCGATGTTGTTATCTTACGAACCTGTCTTGCAAACGCGAGGCGGGTTCGCCCGTTTTTATGCCCGGAAGGTGAAAATTCTTAACCTCAGATTAGAAATTTCGCATCCGCTTGACGAGAAGCGTATAAGAAGTGTATAATAAGCGTGATTTACCACTTCACTGTGGTGGCCTGCTGCAATTGAAAGGAGTTTGCAAGGATGGAAGAGAGAAAATACGCGGACATCTTCGGAAAATGTGAAAAGTACACCCTCGCCAACGAATTCCGTGCGAAGGGCATCTACCCCTACTTCCACGCGCTGGAGTCCCGTCAGGCGCCCGAGGTGCAGATGGAGGGCAAGCGCCGCATCATGCTGGGCTCGAACAACTATCTGGGACTTACGGAGAACCCGGAGATCATCCAGGCGGGTCTGGACGCGCTGAAGGCGTATGGCACGGGCTGCTCCGGCTCCCGCTTCCTGAACGGCACGCTGAAGATGCACCTGGAGCTGGAGGACGAGCTGGCGCGCTTCTTACATAAGGAGGCCGTGATGACCTTCCCCACCGGCTTCCAGAGCAACCTCGGCATCATCTCGGCCATCGTGGGCCACGGCGACTACGTGATCTGCGACCGGGAGAACCACGCTTCCATCTACGACGGCTGCCGCCTGAGCTACGGCCGCATGCTGACCTATGGACATCAGAACATGGAGGAGCTGGAGATTCAGCTCCAGAAGATCCCGGACAGCGCGGGTCGCCTGATCGTGACCGACGGCGTGTTCAGCATGCAGGGCGACATCGCGAACCTGCCGGAGATCTGCCGCCTTGCGAAGAAGTACGGCGCGCGGGTCATGGTGGATGACGCGCACGGCCTGGGCGTGCTGGGCGACGGCGGTCGCGGCACGGCCAGCCACTTCGGCCTGGAGGATGAAGTGGACATCTACATGGGCACCTTCTCCAAGTCCCTCGCCAGCCTGGGCGGCTACATGGCCGCAAGCGCGGAGGTGGTGGACTTCGCCCGCCACAACTCCCGCCCGTTCATCTTTGCGGCGAGCATTCCCCCGGCGCAGTGCGCGGTGGCGCTGGCTTCCCTGCGCTACATCGAGGCCCACCCGGAGATCGTCGCGCGCCTTTGCCAGCTCAGCAACTACGCCCGCGCGGCCTACAAGGCCCGTGGCGTGAAGATCATCGAGGCCACCACGCCCATCATTCCCATTTATACCTACGAGGCCGAGCGCACGCTGGTCGTGGCGAAGCAGCTCTACGAGTCGGGCGTGTACGTCAACCCCGTGCTGCCCCCGGCAGCTCCGGCGGACGGCTGTCTGCTGCGCACCAGCTACATGGCCAGCTTGACCGAGGCCCTGATCGACGAGGCGGCGGATGTGATCGCCGGCGTTCTGGGGGAGGCGTAATCCATGAAGGTCGTCATTCTCACCGGCGGAACCAGCGGCATCGGCCTGGCGACGGCCAAGTGCCTGGCGGCGCAGGGCTGCAGGGTGTACGAGTTCAGCCGCCGGGACGCGGCGTTCGACTTCATGCAGCACATGCGCGTGGACGTTGCGGACGCGGAGCAGGTGCGCCGGGCCGTGGACGAGGTCTGCGCCAAAGAGGGCCGGATCGACGTGCTGGTCAACAACGCGGGCTTCGGCATCTCCGGCGCGTTTGAATTCACCGAGGAGGCCGACGCGCGCCGCCTGATGGATGTGAACCTCTTCGGCATGAACAACACCATTCGCGCGGTGCTGCCCCACATGCGAAAGGCCGGATCGGGCCGCATCGTGAACCTGAGCTCGGTGGCGGGCCCGCTGCCCATCCCCTTTCAGGCCTGGTACTCCATCTCCAAGGCGGCGGTCAACGCCCTGACCATGTCCATGGCCAACGAGGTGCACCCCTACGGAATCAGCGTGTGCTGTGTGATGCCCGGCGACATCAAGTCCGGCTTCACCGCGGCGCGCAGCAAGAGCATCTCCGGGGACGATGCCTACGGCGGACGCATCGCCCGCTCCGTGGCGCGCATGGAGAAGGACGAGCAGAACGGCATGGATCCCGCCGTAGCCGGAGCCTTCATCGCGAAGCTTGCGCTCAAAAAGCGCGTGAAGCCCTACAACACCATCGGCATCGTCTACAAGGGCTGCATCCTGCTCTCCAAGATCCTGCCCGGGCCAATCATCCGCTTCATACTGGAGCAGATGTACGCGAAGTGAATCAATCATACAGGCAGACGCAGAACCTGCGAGGTTCTGCGTCTGTTTGTATTGCGGGTACATCCCGAATATGGTAGAATGATTAGGCAAGCCGCAGGCTTGGCCGGGTCGGCGGGCCCGCAGGCAGCACGCCGACAATCATGGTAGAATAAAGCTATCCGGGAAGCAAATTCCATCGTTTGGAAAGAGGGAGAGGCATATGAGAAAGATCAAGTGGGGCGTGCTCGGCACCGCCTACATCTTCGAGCGCGACACGGCGCGGGGCATGGCGCTGGCGGAGAACTGTGAACTGGTGGCCATTGCGGGCCGCACGCTGGAGAAGGCGCTGGCGTTTAAGGAGAAGTACGGCTTTGCGCGCGCCTACGGCAGCTACGATGCGCTGCTGGACGATCCCGAGATCGAGGCGGTCTACATTCCCCTGCCCAACACCATGCACTGCGAGTGGACGCTGCGGGCGCTGCGGAAGGGCAAGCATGTGCTGTGTGAGAAGCCGCTTGCGCCCACCGCGCAGGAGGCGGAGGAGCTGTTCCGCGTGGCGAAGGAAAACGGCGTGCACCTGATGGAGGCCTTCGCCTACCAGCACAGCCCGCTGATTCAGGCTGTGCGGGACGAGATCGACCGGGGAACCATCGGCGACGTGCGCTATGTGGAGGCCGCGCTGATCACCTCCGACTACGACATGACCAACATCCGCATGCGCCGGGAGACGCTGGGCGGCTGCACCTACGACCTGGGCGTGTACGCCATGAGCTTCATCCAGCGCATGCTGGGCCGGGAACCGAGGGACGTGCGCGCGGTGGCGAGCTTTGCGGAGAACCACATCGATACCTACACCACCGGCGTGTTTGAATACGACGGCGGCGCAAAGGCGAACTTCGCCTGCGGCATGGTGCTGGCGACGGAGAAGAATTCGGCGCTGGACCGCTTCCAGATTCACGGCACGAAGGGCTCGATCACCTCGGAGAACTTCGGCTTCAACTGCCCCGGCACGCTGTCTTATCGGGTGAAAACCTTCGACGGCCTGGATGACCTGCGCACGGTGGAGGTGCCGAACAACTACTGCCTCGAGGTCGAGCAGCTGGGCCGCTGCATCGCGGAGGGCGCACAGCCCGCCGTGAGCGCGGACTTCAGCATCATGCTGGCGCGGACGGTGGATCGGGTGCTTGCATCCATCGGCTACTGACGCGCGCAGATTCCAAAACAGAAGAGGCTGTCTCAAAACCGTAGGGCGGGGTGCCTTCACCCCGCCGCATAACAATTGTGGAGCTGTCACAGAACGAACAGAATGCTCTGAGACAGCTCCTTTCAAATGCGTGAACGCTTCCGGGCAAAAGGAAAGCTCCTTCACGTGGGAGAACATGAAGGAGCATGGTGGCGATGCGGAAGGGGCTCGAACCCTCGACCTCCAGCGTGACAGGCTGGCATTCTAACCAACTGAACTACCGCACCATGGTGGGCCTTCAGGGACTTGAACCCGGGACCGATCGGTTATGAGCCGACTGCTCTAACCAACTGAGCTAAAGGCCCGGAGCGCCTAACGGCACATCGAAAGGGAAAAATGGCGACCTCTACGGGACTCGAACCCGTGTTACCGCCGTGAAAGGGCGGTGTCTTAACCGCTTGACCAAGAGGTCACATCGTGGTCGGGGTGACAGGATTCGAACCTGCGGCCCCATGCTCCCAAAGCACGTGCGCTACCAAACTGCGCTACACCCCGACACATACCCGTCCGGAGCCATGCCCGAAGCGACATATAGAATTATATCAAATGCGTCGATCTTTGTCAATAGCTTTTTGGGCGAAAAACGGCTCTGACGGAAAATTAGCTCATGAAACTGCTGGAATATGGCCGACGCGTCACAGCTCCCGCCGACCCTGGAAGGCGCGCAGGAGGGTGACCTCGTCGGTGTACTCCAGCTCGCCGCCCACCGGCACGCCGTGGGCGATGCGGGTCACGCGCACGCCCATGGGCTTGATGAGCCGGGAGATGTAGGCGGCGGTGGCCTCGCCCTCCACGTCGGGGTTGGTGGCCAGCACGACCTCCTTCACCTCGCCGGAGGACAGGCGCTCCATCAGTTCGCGGATGCGGATGTCATCCGGGCCCACGCCGTCCATCGGCGAGATCACGCCGTGCAGCACGTGGTAGAGGCCGTTGTAGTCCCGCATGCGCTCCATGGCGTTCACGTCCCGGGGATCCTTCACCACGCAGATCACGTCCCTGCGGCGATTGGGATCGGAGCAGATGGCGCAGGGATCCACGTCGGTGAAGTTGCCGCAGACCGGGCAGAAGTGCACCTGCTTTTTGCCGTTGTAGATGGCGACCGCCAGCTCCTTCACCTGATCCTCCGGCTGGGAGATGATGTGATAGGCCAGGCGCTGGGCCGTTTTTTTGCCGATGCCCGGCAGCTTGGAGAGCTGGTTGACCAGCCTGGAAATCGCTTCTACGTCCGCCATGATGCTGAAAATCCTCTCTGTGCCGCAGCTCGCGGCAAAAAATCGTTTCCGGAGGCATTTGCTCCGGAAACATCAATCCGTCAAATTCCAGGGATCAGAACAGGCCCGGCATGCTCAGGCCGCCGGTCATCTTGCCCAGCTCCTGCTCCATGGCGTCGCCGGCTGCGCGCAGCGCCTCGTTCACCGCCGCCACGACCAGGTCCTGAAGCATCTCCACATCGTCGGGATCCACAGCCTCGGGCTTGATGGTCAGGGAGAGCAGCTCCTTCTTGCCGTTGACCTTCGCAGTGGCCATGCCGCCGCCTGCGGTGGCCTCAAATTCGCGGGCCTCGATCTCCTCCTGCTTCTTGGTCATCTGCTGCTGGAGCTTCTGTGCCTGGCGGGCCAGCTGCTGCATGTTGCCGCCGCCCATCATGTTCGGGAATCCACCTCGTGCCATATCGTTACCGTCCTTCCTGCGCCGCAGGGCGCATGGTTTGATGCGTTATTCACAGTGCATAACTGCGCTTTTACGCACTGGCCGCTCTGCAATGCTTTGCAGCGGCCAGCAGCGCGCCGAGGAATCCGAGGGATTCCCGGCGGCTGGTCGCAACCCGCTCTGCGGGGAGCGACTGCTTCTACCATTATACATGATTTTCCCCGGCGAGTAAAGCAAAAAATACCGGCAGATGCGTTCCTGCCCGGTATGAAAAATTCGCCGCAGCGCTTTGAGCCGCGACGAATCTGTGTTTTGATAGCTTTGGTTTTGAGCCTGCCAATCAGCCCTGGGTGGTCGTGGTGGTGTCGGTGGTGGTGGTGTCCGTGGTCGTGGTGTTGTCCTCGACAACGGGCTCTGCGGTCGCTTCGACGGTGGCCTCGACGGTCGCCTCAACGGTGGCGGCGGGCGCTTCGGTGGCCTCGGTGGTGGTGGTGGTCTTGGTGGAGCAGGCGCTCAGACCGATCACTGCGAGCATCATAACCATAGCAAGTGCGATAATCTTCTTCATGAGATGGTACCTCCCAAACATTGTTGTTCCTTGAAAGCCTTTCCTTCAAGTGAGAGATATTATAAGCCGGAATTGGAAGAATTATGCCGTCAAAGCCGTAAACAAAGAGAAAATATCCCTTGGCAGAACCTGTCCGAAATGGTAAAGAATGTGATACGCTTGTGGGGTGCGCACAGAAACGGCGCGCGAAGGTTACATCCGTGCGCACAATCGACAGAATATGTTAAGACTCCGGAAAGCACGCGTTTCGCGGCCCGGAGCCTTGGAGGATACAGAATTTCGGAGCCGACTCACAGCGGCTTCTTTTCGGGCTTGCCCGCCCTGCGGGGATATTTATCTGAAGTGGGCGCGACCTTCTCGATCCAGGCCGCGCGGTGATCCCAGTCCCTGCCGGGGATGGGCAGCGCGTCGCTGCGCAGAAAGCGTCCGCCCAGGACGGAAAGCGCGTTCTCCGCTGCGGCAACCTCCTCGTCAAGCCCCGGCCCCTTCAGCGCCAGCATCTGCCCGCCGACCTTCACGAAGGGCAGCAGGTATTCGCACAGCAGGTTCAGCGACGCGACGGCACGGGCAGTGGCCAGATCGAAGGCCTCGCGGTACTCAGGTTTGCGCGCGCCGTCCTCGGCCCGCAGGTGCACCGCACGGGCGTTCAGATGAAGCGCCCCGATCACGCTTTCGAGGAACTCCACCCTCTTGCCCAGCGAATCCATCAATACAATATTCGTCTCCGGCAGGCAGATCGCCAGCGGAATCCCCGGAAAGCCCGCGCCGCTGCCCACGTCGATCAGCGACGCATGCGCCTCGGGAAGTCCGATCGCCAGCGGGGCGATGCAGTCCAGATAGTTGCGGTCGATGGCCTCGGCTTCATCGTCCGGCACGCGGGTCAGGTTGAAGCGGGCGTTGGCCTCGATGAGCATGCGGTGGTAGGTCTCGAACCTTTCCGCCTGCTCCATATTCAGCGGAATGCCCGCCGCCTGTGCGCGCTCCAGCATCGCTTTGGTGAAATTGCTCATTCGTCCTCCTCGGGCCTGCAGCCCAGGCTCTTCAGCCAGATCATCAGCACGGTGATGTCCCCCGGCGACACGCCCGGAATGCGGCTGGCCTGTCCAAGCGACGCGGGGCGCTGCCGATCCAGCTTCTGCCGCGCCTCAATGCGCAGCCCGGACATGCTCAGATAGTCCGCGTCCGCCGGGAGCGGCACGTTCTCCATCTTGCGGAACTTCTTCTCCTCCGCCAGCTGGCGGGAGATGTAGCCCTCATATTTGACCTCGATCTCCGCCTGCTGCTTGATCTCCGGCGGGAAGTCATTCAGCTCCGGCTTCTGCGCGCGCAGGGAATCGAAGCTCTCCTCCGTGCGCCGCAGCTTCTCCACCAGATGCAGCTTCTTGAGCGCATCGATGGCGGCGGCGGTCTGATCGCGCTTTTCCTCCATCCGGCGCAGGCGCTCCTGCGAAGCAAGCCCCGCCTCGTAGCCCAGGCGGGTCAGGCGCAGGTCGGCGTTGTCCTGCCGCAGCAGCAGGCGGTACTCCGCGCGACTGGTCATCATGCGGTAGGGCTCGTCGGTGCCCTTGGTCACCAGATCGTCCACCAGCACGCCGATGTACGCGTCCGCGCGGGTGAGGATCATCGGCTCCCTGCCGGACAGCCACAACGCGGCGTTCATGCCGGCGTACAGGCCCTGGGCGGCGGCCTCCTCGTAGCCCGAGGTGCCGTTGATCTGTCCGGCGAAGTACAGGCCCTCAATCTCCCGGGCACGGAAGCTCAGGTTCAGCTGCTGGGGATCGATGCAGTCGTACTCGATGGCGTAGGCCAGGCGCAATATCTTCGCGTGCTCCAGCCCCGGAACGGTGGCGTAGATCGCGCGCTGAATCTCCTCCGGCATGGAGGTGGACATGCCCTGGGCGTACCACTCGTTGGTGTTCAGGCCCTCAGGTTCCATGAAGATGGGATGGCGCTCCTTGTCCTTGAAGCGCACCACCTTGTCCTCGATGGAGGGGCAGTAGCGCGCGCCGGTGCCGTGGATGGTGCCGGAGTACATGGGCGCGCGGTGCAGGTTGTCCAGGATGACATTGTGGGTTTCCGGGGTGGTGTAGGTCAGGTAGCAGCGCGCCTTGTTTTTCAGCCCCGTCGCATCGGTGAGGAAGGAGAAGGGCACGATGGGATCGTCGCCGTCCTGAGGTTCCATCTTGGAAAAATCGATGGTGCGGCCATCGATGCGCGCGGGGGTTCCGGTCTTGAAGCGGCGGATGGAGAAGCCCAGATCCATCAGGTTCTCCGTCAGCGCGTTTGCCGCCAGCAGGCCCTGGGGCCCGCCGTTCCAGCTGCACTCGCCGATGATGATGCGGGACTTCAGGTACACGCCCGTGCACACGATGGCGGCGCGACAGCCGACCAGTGATCCCGTGGTGGTCTCCACGCCGGTCACGCGGCCGTTCTCCACGAAAATCTGCTGGATCTCCGCCTGGCGCAGGTCGAGCTTTTCGCAGTCGTCCACCGCCCGGCGCATGCGCCTCTGGTATTCCTTCTTGTCGGCCTGGGCGCGCAGCGAGTGCACCGCAGGCCCCTTGCCGGTGTTGAGCATGCGGCTCTGGATGAACACGTCGTCGATGGCGCGGCCCATCTCGCCGCCCAGCGCGTCCAGCTCCCGCACCAGATGGCCCTTCGCCGTGCCGCCGATGGACGGATTGCAGGGCATCATCGCCAGCGAATCCAGATTCAGCGTGACCAGCAGCGTGCTGTGGCCCATGCGCGCGCAGGCCAGCGCGGCCTCGCAGCCCGCATGCCCCGCGCCGATGACCACCGCGTCGTAAGTTTCGTTGTATTGCATCGTGCGCATCCCCACTCGTGAAAAATCAGATGCTACTATTATACATGCAGCGGAGGGAGGATGGATTAAGATTTGATGTTTTTTGACGGGGCGGAAGAAAAAGCCTCAATCAGCGAGAAACGCGGCGATGACAGAATACAGCACAAGCCCCAGCAGGCATATGCCGGTCAGAATCAGCGGAAGTCGGATGGCACGTTTGAACTCACGTGCGCTCACGGGCCGATGGTTGACGTGAAAGCCGCCGATGACGATCTTCACCGGGCTGTCATCCTCCCGATATTTCTGGATATCCGCATCGGAGACCGGATTGTGGTGGATCGATACGGTACGCTTTTTGCGCGACATAAAACGCCTCCCTGTGTGTGCATCGGAAATCGGATTCCCGCCACCATTGTGCCATGGAGACTCCGGCTTGTCAATGTACCCGCCCAAAGGATTTAACCCGACCGCCCCGCGCGGCCGGGTTGATTTTTTCTTTCCAGAATGCTATAATGTCGACGTAAATAGGAAGGCATACGGGGAACAGATTTTTCGCAGCGCTTTCAGAGAGCCGCCGGAGGGTGCGAGGCGGCAGCCAGCGCGAGGAACAGCCATCCCCGGGGGCGGAATTCCACCCGTGCTCCGCGCAGGAAATGGCGCGGCGGTTGCCCCGTTAGCGGCACATGAGGGGGCGGATCAGCTGCAAGCGTGCGCTGGTCTGTCAATCAGGGTGGTACCGCGAAGTGCATCTTTTCGTCCTTGAGTGCGAAAGATGCATCTATTTTTGGCAATACGGAGGTAGATTATCATGAATGCCAACATCAAGACCTACAACGATCTGAGAGCCCTGTTTCTCAAGTTCTTTGAATCCAAGGGACACGCCGTGATCCCCAGCGCGTCGGTCATTCCGGAGAACGACCCCACCGTGCTGTTCACCACCGCGGGCATGCATCCGCTGGTTCCCTA
>JBJEJN010000078.1:0-14207 GCA_051878085.1 Aristaeellaceae bacterium
ACGGTGTCCTTGGAGTTCTCGTCCATGACGATGAACTTGTCCTTCGGGGAGCGGCCGGTGTAGATGCCGGTCATGACGTTCACAGCGCCCAGCTCGGTCAGCTGACCCTTTTCAAAGCCCTCGAGGGAAGGATCCATTTCAGCTGCGAACAGCTCTTCATAAGAAGGATTGTACACGATCTCGGTAGTACCGGTAATGCCATACTTGCTCAGATTGATCTCAGACATTTTCATGCAACCTCTTTCCTTAAAATTTTTGGCTTGCCGATTGTGCAGACAACGCGAAAATCTGCCGTCTGAGCAGACTACGCATTCCCGTCTGCATCAGCAAGCCCCGGTTATCCATATCATCAGCAATATCATGATACACTAGTAGACCCATAAAATCAACACTATTTGCATAAATTTATAGAAAACTTTCCATACAGACGGGCATGTCCGGGAAAATTCCTTCAAATAATATGGACGGATCGCGCCGCCTTCATGCAATCCACTTTCAGCCATTTGCCCGTGTCGAAAGCATTTCGCCCAGCGCGTCGCTCAGGCGCGTCACCTGATCCACCGAAAGCGCTTCGCCACGGATGCGCGGATCCAGGTTTTGGGACAAAAGCAGCTCCTCGGCCTGTTCGCGGCTGACGCCGAAGTCGCCGGTCAGGTTGTTGATCAGCGTCTTGCGGCGCATGCGGAACGCGCTGCGGATGAGGCGCTGCAGCAGCCTCTCGTCCTTCGCCCGCAAGCTGTCCGTGCGGCGATTCAGGCGAATCAGGCGGCTCATCACGTGGGGCGGCGGTGTAAAGCGCTCCGGCGGCACGTCCATCAGCTCCTCCACATCGCAGTAGTACTGCGTCAGCATCGCCAACGCGCAGTAGTTTTTGCTGCCAACAGATGCGCCGATGCGCTCCGCAGCCTCCTTCTGCACCATCACAGTGATGTTGCCGATGCGCGCGCCGCAGGTGAGCAGGCGCTCGATCACGTCGGCGGTGATGTAGTACGGAAGGTTGGCCACCACCTGCACATCCTCGCCCGGGAAGCGTTCCTCCAGCAGCGCGGGCAGGTCGCACTTCATCACGTCCGTGAACACGACCTCCGCGTTGTCCACGCTCTCCAGCACCTCGGAAAGCACCGGCTCCAGCTTGCGGTCGATCTCCAGCGCCAGCACCTTTCGGCAATGGGACGCGAGGTGATGGGTCAGCAGGCCCGGGCCGGGGCCGATCTCCAGCACGGCCTCCCCTTCCCCCACGCCGGATTCCAGCGCGATTTCCTCCAGAAAGTCGTCGTCCAGTATGAAGTTCTGCCCCAGCGAATGGGTAAACGAAAAGCCGTGCTTCTCCAGCGCGACCCGCGCGCGCAGGCCCGGCGAGATTCCCTGATTCTGCATGATTTCTCCTTTGAAAAAACGGGAGAACCAGCAGGAAACTGATTCTCCCGGATGCATGTTATCTGAATGCTTACTTGGTGCCGAACAGGCGGTCGCCGGCGTCGCCCAGGCCGGGAACGATGTACTTGTTCTCGTTGAGGTGATCGTCGATGGCGGCGATGTAGAGATCCACGTCCGGATGGGCCTTCTGCAGCGCGTCGATGCCCTCGGGGCAGCCCACCAGGCACATCAGGGTGATGCGCTTGCAGCCGCGGCGCTTGATGAAGTCGATGGCGGCGATGGCGGAGCCACCGGTGGCCAGCATGGGATCCACCACGATCAGGTCGCGCTCGTTGACGTCGGTGGGCAGCTTGCAGTAGTATTCCACCGGCAGATGGGTCTCCGGGTCGCGGTACAGGCCGATGTGGCCCACCTTCGCGGAGGGAACGATGCACAGCACGCCGTCCACCATGCCCAGACCTGCGCGCAGGATCGGCACGATGCCCAGCTTCTTGCCGGCGATGATCTTTGACTTGCACTTTGCAACGGGCGTTTCGATCTCGATCTCCTGAAGCGGCAGATCGCGGGTTACTTCATAAGCCATCAGCATTGCAATTTCCTCCAGAAGCTGGCGGAAATCCTTGGTGCTGCACTCGGTTTGACGCATCAGAGTCAGTTTGTGCTGAACGAGGGGATGATCCACAACATGTACGGTGCTCATTCTATAACCTCCATTTATAAAGCCCGCCGCAAGCGGCAACACTTTTGTATCAGAAAGATTATACCCCAACGTGCGCCAAAATACAACATTTTTTGATTTAATTCCGCTGAGAATCTCCCTTCCCGCGCACCAAAGCGTATGAAAATGGAGCGGCAGTCTGTGCCGCTCCGGGATGGATGTGATATTTAGCCGCTGACTTCGCCCTCCAGGCAGCCCTCCTCGACGCGCACAACGATCTCATCGTTCTCCACGTCGACGATCAGGCGGCTGTCCTCCGGCACGTATTGCGCGATCAGCAGCTTGGCGATGGCCGTCTCCACGCTCTTCTGCAGGAAGCGCTTCAGCGGACGTGCGCCGTAGGCGCTGTCGTAGCCGTTCTCGATCACGTAGTCCTCTGCTGCGGGCGTGAGCTTCACGCTCAGCCTGCGATCCGCAAGCCGCTTCTCCAGATTCTGGATCATCAGGTGCATGATCTCCACGATCTGACTGCGGGTCAGCGGCGTGTAGAGCACGATCTCGTCCAGTCGGTTCAGGAATTCGGGACGGAACTGGGTCTTGAGCAGCGCGTCCACCTGCTTGCGGGCCTCGTCGCTCAGGTTGCCGTCGGCGTCGATGCCCTCCTGAATGTAGCTGGAGCCCAGATTCGAGGTCAGGATGATGATGGTGTTTTTGAAGTCCACCGTGCGGCCCTGGGAATCGGTGATTCTGCCGTCGTCCAGCACCTGAAGCAGGATGTTGAACACGTCGGGATGGGCCTTCTCCACCTCGTCGAACAGCACCACGCTGTACGGATGGGTGCGCACGGCCTCGGTCAGCTGACCGCCCTCCTCGTAGCCCACGTATCCGGGAGGCGCTCCGACCAGTCGGGACACGCTGTGCTTCTCCATGTACTCGGTCATGTCAATGCGCACGATGTTCTTCTCGTCGTCAAACAGCGCCTGCGCCAGCGTCTTGGCAAGCTCCGTCTTGCCAACGCCCGTGGGGCCAAGGAACAGGAACGAGCCGATGGGCCGGTTCGGATCCTGAATGCCCGCGCGGGAGCGCAGAATGGCCTCAGAGACCTTGGTGACGGCCTCGTCCTGACCCACGACGCGCTCGTGCAGGATGCTCTCCAGGCGCAGCAGCTTCTCGCGCTCACCCTCCACCAGTTTGGAGACCGGAATGCCCGTCCAGCGGGACACGATTCGGGCGATTTCCTCCTCGGTCACGCGGTCGCGCAGCAGGCTGTTCTGCCCACGGCTCTCCTCCGCAAGCTTCTCCTCCTCCGCCAGCTGCTTCTTCAGCTCCGGCAGCCTGCCGTACTGCAGCTCGGCGGCCTTGTTCAGGTCGTACTCGCGCTGGGCGCGCTCGATGTCGGCGTTCACCTGCTCGATCTCCTCGCGCAGCTTCTGCACCTTGCCGATGGAGTTCTTCTCCTTCTCCCACTGGGCCTTCATGCCGCTGAACTTGTCGCGCAGCTCCTTCAGCTCACTCTGCACGTGCTCCAGCTGGCGCTGGGAGAACTCGTCATCCTCCTTGGCCAGCGCGGCCTCCTCGATCTCCTTCTGCATGATTTCCCGGGAAATCTCGTCCATCTCCTGGGGCATGGAGTCGATCTCGGTGCGGATCAAGGCGCAGGCCTCGTCGATCAGGTCGATGGCCTTGTCCGGCAGGAAGCGGTCGGTGATGTAGCGGTTGGACAGCTTCGCGGCGCTGACGATGGCCTGGTCGGAGATCTTCACGCCGTGGAACACCTCATAGCGTTCCTTCAGGCCACGCAGAATGGAGATGGTGTCCTCCACGCTGGGCTCATCCACCAGCACGGGCTGGAAGCGGCGCTCCAGCGCGGCGTCCTTCTCGATGTACTTGCGGTACTCGTTGATCGTGGTCGCACCCACGCAGTGCAGCTCGCCCCGGGCCAGCATCGGCTTGAGCAGGTTGCCCGCGTCCATGCTGCCCTCGGTCTTGCCCGCGCCCACGATGGTGTGCAGCTCGTCGATGAACAGGATGATCCTGCCGTCGCTCTTCTTGACCTCCTCGAGCACCGACTTCAGACGCTCCTCAAATTCGCCGCGGTACTTCGCGCCGGCGATCAGCGCGCCCATATCCAGCGAAATCAGCTGGCGATCCTTCAGCGTGGTGGGCACGTCGCCGCGCACGATGCGCTGGGCCAGGCCCTCTGCGATGGCGGTCTTGCCCACACCGGGCTCGCCGATCAGGCAGGGGTTGTTCTTTGATTTTCTGGACAGGATGCGGATGACGTTGCGGATCTCGGTGTCCCTGCCGATCACCGGATCCAGCTTCTGCTGGCGCGCAAGCTCGGTCAGATCCTGACCATACTTCTGCAGCGCGTCGTAGGTGTCCTCCGGATTCTCGCTGGTGACGCGGGTGTTGCCGCGCACCTTCTGTAGCGCATTCAGGAAGGCCTCCTTGGTCACGCCGAACTCGCTGAGGATGGACTTCACCGGGCCGTTGGGCTTCTCGACGATGGCCAGGAACAGGTGCTCCACGGACACGAATTCGTCCTTCATGGCCTGCGCCTGCTGCTCGGCCTCGATCAGCGCCGCGTCGACGGACTGGGAGATGTAGATCTTGTCCGCCTCCCGGCCGGGACCCGTCACCTTCGGGATCCGGGCGATCTCCCGCTCACAGGCGTTCACCATGCGGTTGGCGTCCACCTTCATCTTCTTCAGCATCTGGGCGATCAGTCCGCCCTCCTGTTTGATCAGCGCAAGAAGCAGGTGCTGCTGGTCAATCTGCATATTCTGGTTGCGAATCGCGATTTCCTGTGCATCCCGCACGGCTTCGAGCGACTTCTGCGTATATTTCTCTGCGTTCATACTGTATCCCCCTTTCCGGGAACATGGTCGAAAGTCATCTTTGACTTTCTTTGACCATTATAGCGCATTTCATGGATTTGTCAAGAGGTTTGGCGGATATTTTTTGAAATTCCATGGGATTTAATCCAAGCTCAATCTTTGAATCTTGAATTCGGATTTCAAACTGGCTATACTGTTACAGAAAATCAAAATTCGAGGGATACATATGAAAGATAATACCAAAGGAAGTCTGCTTCTGATTCTCTGCTCCTTCATCTGGGGCATGGCCTTTACCGCGCAGAGCACCGCCACGGGCTTCATCGGCCCCTTCACCTTCGTGTTTCTGCGCTCGCTGATCACCAGCATCGTGCTCTTCGCGGTCTATCCCCTGCTGAGCCGCAAGGCCCGCCGCGCCGGCCACAAGCCGGACATGAAGCGCCACCTGATTCTGGGCGCGGTGCTGGGCGTGATTCTGTTCGGCGCGTGCGCGCTCCAGCAGATCGGCATCGCCTACACCACCGCCGCAAACTCCGGCTTCATCACCGCGCTCTACATCATCCTGATCCCCATCATCACCATGTTCATGGGCAAGCGCGTGGGCAAAAAGGTGTGGATCGGCGTGGCGGTTGCGCTGGTGGGCCTGTGCCTGCTGTGCATCAAAGATGATTTCTCCGTCAACATCGGCGATCTGATCACCCTGGGCTGCGCCTTCGTGTTCTCCTTCCACATCATCGTCATCGACAGCTACGCCGGAGACATGGATTCGATCCTGCTCAGCGCCATCCAGTTTGCCGCCGGAGCCATCGTGGCCCTGCCGCTGATGCTGCTGACCGAGACCCCCACCATGCCCAACATCATGGCCTGCTGGACGAGCATCATCTATGCGGCGGTGTTCTCCGGCGCGATGGGCTACACGCTCCAGATGGTCGGCCAGAAGTACACCGATCCCACCCTGGCCTCCCTGCTGATGTGCCTGGAATCCGTATTCGCGGCCATAGGCGGCTGGATCCTGCTGGGCGAGGTGCTCTCTGTGCGCGAACTGCTCGGCTGCCTGCTGATGCTCAGCGCGTCGGTGATCGCCCAGCTCCCCGAGAAGCACAGCTCCATCGCCTGACAAAAAATATCAGAAATTCTCAAAAAAGTATTGACAAGTGCGCCAGTGTGATGTATAATAACACCTGTCGCGCGGGGTTATAGCTCAGTTGGTTAGAGCGTCACGTTGACATCGTGAAGGTCATAGGTTCGAGCCCTACTAACCCCACCACAGAATCACCTGATACAGGATCGGGTGATTCTTTTTTGCGTATATCTATAACGGCGTAAAAAGAGAACCGGGCGCTCCTGTGTGGGAACGTCCGGTTTCATTATGCCTTTTGCTTGAACTGGTGGTGGCACTTGCCGCAGGTCACGGTCACCTCGCCCACCTTGCGCGGCAGGCGCAACCGCGCCTTGCACTCCGGGCAGCGGAAGTACTTGTACTTCTTCATGTTCTTCAGGCGGACGAAGAACTGGGAGAAATTCGTCCTGAAGTTCCGGGTGAAATCCAGATACTTCGCGTTCTCCGCCGTGCGCTTGGCGTTGTTCCGGGAAAACATGCGGAAGAGCGCCCATATGTACGCGGCGAGACCGAGGTAATAGAAGATCATGATCCGGGTGATGCTCGAGAGCAGCGAGAGCACGATGCCGCCGATGAGCAGCGCCAGCGAGAGCTGGTCGCCGCCGTGCCGTCCGGTCATGAAGTTGCGAAAGCCGTCTTTAATTTTCTGCCACATTGAAAGTTCTCCTTCCATTCACTCCCAAAGGCGCTTCCAATGATCTCAGTGCAATCAATAGAAGCGGTAGTAGCCGCCGCCACCGCAGCCGCCGCAGCAGCAGTTGCACAGCAGCGATGTGAGGCAGCAGAGCGCCAACGGATTGTGGCATACCGCCTGCTGCGCGTTGAAGCCGTTTCCGGCATTCTGGTAGTTCGCACTGCGGCCCTCGATGCGGGAGAGCAGCTGGCGATACTCGAAGTTGTCCGGCTCCATGCTCACCGCCTGGCGGGCGTAATTGAGCGCCGCCACGCGATTGCCCAGGCCCAGATTGGCCTCGCCGCTGAGGAAATACCACTCGGCGCTGCGTTCACGGATCTCCTCCAGCACGTGCATGGCCTCCTGATAGTGTCCGGCACGCACGTAGTTCCGCGCGGCGGTCAGCTTCGGATCGCTGGAGGTCGTGCGGCTCTGGTTGCCATAGCCGCCATAGCCACCGTAATTGCCGTAGCCGCCGTAATTGCCATAACCGCCAGTGCTCCCACCATAGGAGCCGTAGCCGCCTGCGCTGCCATAGCCGCCGTAGCTGTTGTAGCCGCCCTGATTGGCGTTGGTCGTGCCCTCCCTGCGCATCTTCATGATCTGGGAGTAGGCCTCGTTGACCTCCTTCATGCGCGCCTCGGCCTCGGCGGAGCCGTTGTTCACATCCGGGTGGTACTTCTTCGCCAGGTTCCTGTATGCCTTTTTGATTTCATCCTCTGAAGCGCTCTGCGAAACGCCCAGCACCCGATAGGGATCCTGCATTATTGTGCTCCTTTGCTGACAGCCTTACTGGATTTTGCTGATTTTTCCTTCTTGGATTGAATGTAGTTGTACTTTGCCCACACGCCGGAATAGAGGATGTTCCGAATCAGATCCGCGTCCCGCACGATGGGCAGGCATTCAAACGCGTCCGCGCAGTCCGCCATCATCATGGTCAGCGCATCCTTGCACAGGGCTTCGTAGTTCTCCTGCTCACGGATCGACTTCAGCGGATTGAACTTGTCGTGCCGAAGGTCCTTCTCCAGATCGTCATAGGCGTCCATGAAGTAGATGAAGCGCCCGAGCCCGTCGCCCATGCGGCGCAGCTCCTCCGACCAGTGATCCTCCCTCCAGGCGAACAGCTCGCCCAGCATCCGGCCGGTCAGGTTCACAGGAGGGTCGATCTCCCCCGCATCCCGCTTTTCGATCTCGCGGATGCCATCCATCCACGCCTGAATGGCGGCGCACTTCTCCGGCTGGTAGCCGCAGGCGCGCCTGTAGGCCCTGCCGAGCAGGCCCTTTGCGGCGGCGAAGGCCGGATTGTGATCGTCCTGCCAGTTGTCCGCGCACTTGTGATAGGCCAGCGCAACGTTCAGATCCACGGCGTATTCCATGGCGGGGTTCAGTACAAATTCGTGGGGCTTGGATGGATGCGGCAGGCAGCGCTCGCGCCCGACCGTCTCCTCCGGCTCGTACAGCGCCGAGAGCACCATGGCCAGAAAGGTCATGTCGTAGCTCAGCGTGAAGCGGCCGAGGTTTCCGTAGCGGACGTGCAGTGTGTGGCACATTCCGCAGTACAGCGCCCGGAAGCGCTGCTGCTGCTCCGGCGAGAGCGCCTTGCAGTTTGTAATCACGTAGCCAAACATGCGGCGCACCCCTTCCGGCAACAGAAATTTCCAATATTATAAACCAGCAATGTTAAAGGCGTTCTGCAAGAATCTCCAACCGAGGCTGTGTTTCAAAAAATCACCTATCCTCAGTGGAATCCGTGGGCTCGTAGGTCGCGTCGTACACGCCGTCGTCGCTGCTGGCGGTGGCGTCGCTGTCCCAGACGGCCTGACCGGCTGCGTTCAGCGCGCGCTCCAGCTCCTGGCAGGAGTTGCGTACCGCCACAGGATCCTTGCTCTTGAGCGCCTTCTTGGCCTCCTTCACCAGGGCCGTCATGCGCTGCTTGTCGTCCCTGTTGAGCTTCTTCATCACCGTCTCGGCCTGATAGATCAGGTTGTCCACCCGGTTCTGCATCTCCGCCTCCGCCTTGCGCTTCGCATCCTCGGCGGCATAGACCTCCGCGTCGCGGATGGCGCGGTTGATCTCCTCGCGGCTCATGTTGGAGGAGCTGGTGATGGTGATGTTCTGCTGGCGGCCTGTGCCCAGATCCTTGGCGGAGACGTTCACGATGCCGTTTGCGTCGATGGAGAAGGTGACCTCGATCTGCGGAACGCCGCGCATGGCCCGGCGGATGCCGTCCAGGCGGAAGCGGCCCAGCTCCTTGTTCTGGGACGCGATCGGGCGCTCGCCCTGGAGCACGTGCACGTCCACCGCCGTCTGGAAGCTGGCAGCCGTGGTGAAGATCTGGCTGCGCTGAATCGGGATCGTCGAGTTGCGCTCGATGATCTTGGCGTACACGTCGCCCACGGTCTCGATTCCCAGCGACAGCGGCGTCACGTCCAGCAGCAGCAGGCTCTTGACCTCGCCGGTCATCACGCCGCCCTGAAGCGCAGCGCCCATGGCCACGCATTCGTCCGGGTTGATGCCCTTGAAGGGCTCCTTGCCGGTGAAGCGCTTTACGGCCTCCTGTACCGCCGGAATGCGGCTCGAACCGCCCACCAGCAGCACCTTTGAGAGATCCTTCGGCGTGAGTCCGGAGTCGGACATCGCCTGCTGCACCGGGCCCATCGTCATGTCCACCAAGTGGTGGGTCAGCTCGTCAAACTTCGCCCGGGTCAGCATGGTCTCCATGTGCAGCGGGCCGTTCTTGTTCGCCGTCAGGAAGGGCAGGTTGATGCTGGCCATGGTGATGCCGGACAGCTCAATCTTGGCCTTCTCCGCCGCCTCCTTGATGCGCTGCATCGCGGTGGGATCCTTGCGCAGGTCGATCTTGTTCTCCCGCTTGAATTCGTCCACCAGGTAGTCCACGATGCACTTGTCGAAGTCGTCGCCGCCCAAGCGGTTGTTGCCCGCCGTGGCCAGAACCTCGATGACGTCGGAGTTGATGTCCAGAATCGATACGTCGAAGGTGCCGCCGCCCAGGTCGTAGACCATGATCTTCTGCGGCTCCTCCTTGTCCACGCCGTAGGCCAGCGCTGCAGCGGTGGGTTCGTTGATGATGCGCTTGACGTTCAGCCCGGCGATCATGCCCGCGTCCTTGGTGGCCTGTCGCTGCGCATCGGTGAAGTAGGCCGGCACCGTGATCACGGCCTCCGTGACCGTCTCGCCCAGATAGGCCTCTGCGTCCGCCTTCAGCTTCTGAAGGATCATCGCCGAGATCTCCTGGGGAGAATACTTCTTTCCATCGATGTTGACCCGATAGTCGGTGCCCATCTCGCGCTTGATGGAGCTGATGGTTCGCTCGCTGTTGGTGACCGCCTGACGCTTGGCAACCTGGCCGACCAGACGCTCTCCGTTCTTTGTAAAGGCAACGAATGATGGCGTGGTGCGCGCGCCCTCAGAATTGGGGATGACAACCGCTTCGCCGCCCTCGATGACCGAGACGCAGGAGTTGGTCGTGCCCAAATCGATTCCTATGACTCTGGACATGCATTTCCCTCCGTTTGGTTGGAACTTCCCTTTTACGCTGAACATTTTATCCAAGCATTATCAACTGAATGTGAATTTCCATCATGCACATCAATTCTTCACTTTCCTGTGGCCCGATTTATAGACATAACAACATATATCTGTAATAAATATGAAATAACATACCGACGTCCGTTTTTGCAGACCGAAGTCTGGTATAATTCTCTCCCGCTCTGTGTATAAATTATGCTGGTTTCCGGCTTTTTACGGGGTATCCTTCCCCCGTCAGCAGAGAGGACATCCTTGATGCATGTTGAACGCGATCAGACAAAAGCGCGGCGACCGGTCGCTGTGCCGGTCGCCGCATTGATGGAAGTCTTGTAATTTCTCAGATGGAGTAGGACGTGCGTTCGATGATCTGATCCTGATAGCCCTTGTCGAGCTGGACGAAGTGGCCGCTCCAGCCCCAGACGCGCACGATCAGGTTCTGATGCTCCTCGGGATGGCGCTGCGCGTCCAGCAGGGTCTCCCGGCTGACAGCGTTCAGCTGTAGCTGATGTCCACCGAGCAGGATGTAGGTGCGCACCAGCTGCGCGACCTTCTTGATGCCCTCGGCGTTCTTGAACACCGTGTCGTGCAGCTCCAGGGTCATGGGGCCGCCGTTGCACACCAGCTTCAGCGTGGGGCGCGCCATGGCCTGCAGCACGGACAGCGGGCCCGCGTCGGAGAGGATCAGCGACGGAGAGAAGTTCGCCGCCAGCATCTCGCCCGCAGCGCGGCCGTCCGCCGTCGCACCCAGGTTGCGGGCGTGCCAGAGATAGTACATCGCCGAACCGGTGCCGGTGCGGAAGATGCCGCCGCGCTCGTTGGTTCTCCCCTGCCACGCATCGTGGAAGAAGCGGATCATGGTGTCCAGCAGCTCCGCGCAGACATCGTCTCGGCCCAGCTTGGGCGCGCGCTCCCGCAGCTTGTGCTTCAGGGCGACGGCGTCCGCAAAGTCGTTCTCCATGGCGGAGATCAGCTCGTCCTTGCTGACGGAATGATCGCCGTAGACGTAGGCCTGCACCGCAGAGAGTTGATCGACGGCGGTGGCAAAGCCGGTGCCGTGGATGCCGTAGTTGTTGTACTTAGCGCCCTCGGAGACGTCGTGGCTGTAATCGCTCATCAGCACGGACTGATAGGGTGCAGGCTCGATCCACAGGTTCCGGTAGCCGGGCTCCTGACGGTCGGCCTCGGCGATCTCCGCCAGGCGCACCTGCTCCAGCAGCGCCTCAAAGCTGTCGCAGTCCCGCAGCTTTGTTAGAATCACGTTGCGCACCAGCTCCGCATGGGAGACCGCGCCGATGTTGGGGATGTCCATCGCCACGCCGGGAATGATGAACTCCCAGCATGCCGCGACGGTGTAGTTGCGCGCATCCTCAAGGTCGTAGCCCATCTCCACCAGCGCGGGGATGACCACGTCATCGTTGGCGTACTGCGGGAAGCCCAGGCCCTGCTTGGTCAGCTCGGTGCACAGCTCGTAGAGCTCGATGGGCGTGTCCTTGTTCACGCGCAGGTTGATCTTGGGATCGATACGGCGGTTGTGCAGGCTGGCCTTCAGGCAGATGTAGGTCAGCTCGTTCACGGCGCAGCTGCCGTCAGCCTTGCAGCCGCCCAGCATCAGGCTCTGGCCGTTGTCGCCCTGCTGCATGCCGGTGTAGAGGTCGCTGTCGCGGTTGAAGGAGAGGAAGAACTCCTCCGTCAGCGCAAGCGCCTGCTCCTCGGTGAGTTTGCCAGCCTCGATATCCGCCTTGTAGTAGGGATACATGTACTGGTCGTAGCGGCCAACGGTGTTGTGGTAGACGTTGGAGGCCCACAGGCTGAAGTGCAGGATGCGGAACATCTGCATCGCCGTCAGATAGCTGTCCGCTCCGTAGCGGATGGCATGGGACAGGCCCTCGTTCTCGTAGCGATCCGCGTAGGCGATCACCGCGTCGATGGTCGTCTGCATGTCGGCATTGCCAGCCTCACGGCGCGCCAGCAGGCCGCCCTTCAGCACGCCCTCCCAGTCGCTGGAGATGTTGCAGACGCGGCCCTGCTCGTGAATGTAGTGGCCCGCCATGCGGGCTTCCTTCTCGCCCTCGGCGTAGATGTCCGGGAAGGCGATGATCGTGCGCCACGCCGGGATGTGTTCGCCCTCGTTGCGGATGATCTGCTCCTCCTCCAGGAACAGCTTCAGCCGCAGCGCCGCACGCGCGGAGAGGCTGAGCGCCGGATCCTGAATCTGCGCGCTGATCGCATCCCAGCGCTCCTTGCTCAGTTCTCGTCGAAATGCCTTGATGTTGCCCATACGAATTCCCCCTATGTCATTGTTTTTTGCGTCAAAGTCGGTTTGGATAACGTTTTCCATAATGGATACAAAATACCGTCCTTCAAAAACGGACGCATTTTCTACAATATATCTACCCGGATTCCCCGGCGCTCAAACGGTTCGCGGAAAATATTCGGCTCCTGCTGTTCCGGGAAGTCCGGCGCATAGGTCAGGCCGACGCCGCCGTACTTCGCGCCCGCCGCCTTGTTGTAGCGCAGCAGCTCCACCTTCTCCAGCATCTGCGCGCCCTCGAGCAGCCGCGCGGTGGCCTCCATGTTCTCCATCGTGTCGTTGACCGTGGGGATCAGCGGCACGCGGATGCGGAACAGCTTGTTCATGCCCTTGAGCTGCTCCAGATTTTGCAAAATCAGCGCGTTGTCCACGCCGATGTAGCGCTTGTGCAGCACCGGATCGACAATCTTCACGTCCATGATGACCATATCCATGGCACCGGCGAGCTTGGCAAACACCTCAGGCTGGGCAAAGCCGCTGGTCTCGATCAGTGCGTGCACCTCGGGCACCAGCTTGCGCACGGCAATCACGAAGTCCGCCTGCATCAGCACCTCGCCGCCGGAGAAGGTCACACCTCCGCCGTTCATGTTCAGCACCTTCGCCTGCCTGCGAATTTTCGCGGCAACCTCGCCGGCGGTCATGCGCGTGCCGGCGATGCGGATCGCGCCCTTCGGGCACACGGAGACGCAGCGGCCGCAGCCGATGCAGCGCTCCTTGGACGGACAGACCTCTTTGCACGCGCCGCAGTGCTCGCACAGCGACAGCGTCACCACCCGCTGGGGATGGGGCGCGAGGCCCTCCGGGTTGTGACACCACATGCAGTGCAGCGGACAGCCCTTCACGAACACCGCGCAGCGGATTCCCGGGCCGTCGAACACCGCAAACTCTTCAATATCAAATACCAGGCCAGTGACCTGTTCCAAATTCGTATCCATATCTGTATCATAGCACAGCCCAACCTTCCTGTCAATCATTCCGGGCCGATCTATGAAAAAAACGTTTTCCAAATTGTGCAGGAGCATCCCTACTTATTATATATGCTTCGGACATCAAAACTGCGTCAAATCCAAAATGGATATTGACAAATCGGGGCGCAACCGATAAGATTGAGATGTTAAAAGCGGATACATATGTGCAACAAAAATCTTTTCGGGAGGTTCCATGAAGATACTGATTTGCAACGCCGGCAGCACATCCCTGAAGTTCAAGCTGTGGGAGATGCCGGAATACGCGGTTCTGGCGGAGGGGCGCGTTGAGCGCGTGGGTTCGGAGAACGCGATCTTCTCCTATTCCTCTCCCGCCGGAAAAATTCACCGGGAAAACCTTTCGGTGCCGGACTACACCGCCGGAATTCAGCTGTTCCTGGACGCACTGACGGGCGGTGAACTGGGCGTGCTTGCCAGCCTGGAGGAGATCTCCGCTGTGGGCTACAAGACCGTGCTCTCCAAGGACCACTACGGCGTGCACTTTCTGACTGAGGAGGTGCTGGAGGGCATGCGCGCCTTCTACACCGTCGCACCCGCCCACAACGGGCCGTATCTGGAGGCGATCTCGGTGTTCCAGCGCCTGCTGCCGGAGGTGCGGCAGGTGGGCGTGTTTGAGACGGCCTTCCACCAGACCATCCCCATGGAGCGCCGGGTGTTCCCCATCCCCTACGAGTGGACGGAGAAGTACGGTATTCT
>JBJEJN010000079.1:0-2746 GCA_051878085.1 Aristaeellaceae bacterium
TTCCGTCCGATCTGGCCACCTACGGCGGCGAAGCAAAGAAGCTGCTGGAAGATTTGCAGAGCCGCAACGAGCGCATGTTCCTCATCACCTTCCTGGTGATGAATACGGCGGACAACAGGAAGCAGCTTACCCTCAATGTCAAACAGGCGCAGAGCCTTGCCCAGCAGCACAACTGCCAGCTGGTTCCGCTGGATTTTCAGCAGGAAAACGGCATGGTATCCTGCCTGCCGCTTGGCCTCAACAAAATCAGCATTCAACGCGGGCTGACGACCTCGTCCACCGCGATTTTCATACCCTTCACCTCGCAGGAGCTGTTCCAGTCCGGCGGCGAGGCGCTGTACTGCGGGCTGAACGCCCTGTCCCACAACCTGATCATGGTGGATCGCAAGAAGCTGAAGAATCCGAACGGCCTGATTCTGGGCACGCCGGGCTCCGGCAAATCGTTTGCGGCAAAGCGTGAGATCTGCAACGTCATTCTGCTGACCGACGATGACATCATCATCTGCGATCCCGAGGGCGAGTATTTCCCGCTGGTCAACACGTTCCGCGGACAGGTGATCCGCATTTCGCCTACCAGCAACAGCTACATCAACCCGATGGACATCAACCTCAACTACAGCGATGATGACAATCCGCTGGCGCTCAAGTCCGACTTCATCCTGTCGCTGTGCGAGCTGATCGTCGGCGGGCGCGACGGACTGCAGCCCATTGAGAAGACCATCATCGACCGTGCGGTGCACATCATCTATCAGCCGTACCTGAGTGACCCAAGGCCGGAGAACATCCCCATTCTGGAGGATCTGTACAACGCGCTGAGAGAGCAGGAGGAAAAGGAAGCGCAGACGCTGGCGACCGCGCTGGAAATCTACGTGACCGGCTCCCTGAATGTGTTCAATCACCGCACCAACGTGGACGTGAACAACCGGCTGGTCTGCTACGACATCAAGGAGCTGGGCAAGCAGCTCAAGAAGCTGGGGATGCTCATCGTGCAGGATCAGGTGTGGGGCCGCGTCACCGCCAACCGCGCCGAGGGCAAATCCACCCGGTACTACATGGACGAGTTCCACTTGCTGCTCAAGGAGGAGCAGACGGCGGCATACTCCGTGGAAATCTGGAAGAGGTTCCGCAAGTGGGGCGGCATCCCGACGGGCATCACGCAGAACGTGAAAGATCTTCTGGCCAGTCAGGAAATCGAGAACATCTTCGAGAACTCCGACTACATCTACATGCTCAACCAGGCGGCGGGTGATCGTGAGATTCTGGCGAAGAAGCTGGGCATTTCCCCGCATCAGCTGTCCTATGTCACCCAGAGCGGCGAAGGCGAGGGCCTGCTGTTCTACGGCAACGTCATTCTGCCGTTCCAGGATCGGTTCCCGAAGAATACCAAGCTGTACAGCATCATGACGACGAAGCCGTCTGATCTCGCGGGTCATGCGGCAGCTTCTGCGAACAGCGCCATTCCGTGAGCCTGAAATGCGCCGCTCATGGCGCAGTGCGATAGGCCGCCTTCACGGCGCTTGATATTCAGGGCTTTCCCGCTTATAATATAAAGGAAATGAGCTTTTCGTTATGGCTGATGAAAACAGTGCAATGAGGTGGTTGCTGTGAAGATCAGAGCCTATATTGGCGAAGCAACGGAATACGACAAAAAGGAAACGCTGGAAGAGCGCAGGCCCAAAAGCTGGCTGAAGAGCGTCAGCGCCTTTGCCAATGGCAACGGCGGCGTCCTCCTGTTCGGCGTTGCGGATGATGACGCTTTGAAAGGGCTTCCTGATGTGAAAACAGCCAGCGAGAGGATCAGCGAGGCTGTCAAAAGCAAGATGGACCCCATCCCGTCGATTGAGCTGCAGATCAGGCAGGAGGAAGGGAAGGACTTCATTCTGCTTCACGTCGCCCCAGGGGCTGAAACGCCGTATTACTATATTGGAGATGGCGGGCGCATCGCCTATATCCGTGTGGGCAATGAGAGCGTACAGGCCACAGCCACCGACCTGAAACGGCTTGTTCTTCGCGGAAGCAACAGCACCTATGACAGCCTCCCCACGCTGTATCGGTTTGAGAGCTTTGCCTTTACCAAGCTCCGCTCTGTTTACCGCCAGCGCACCGGACTTGAAATGGACACACAGGACTTTGTTTCGTTCGGGCTGGTGGATGAAAAGGGCTTCCTGACCCATGCGGGCGCGCTGCTAGCTGATGAATCGCCCATGCGGTTCTCCCGGCTGTTTTGCACCCGCTGGAATGGGCTGGACAAGGCATCCGGCGTGATGGAAGCGCTGGACGACAAGGAGTTCAGCGGCAGCCTGATTGCGCTGCTGCAGGGCGGCGAGGAATTTGTGCGCAACAACACAAAGAAGCGCTGGAAGAAGACGGATACCGGGCGCGCAGAAATGCCCGACTATCCGGAACGCGCTGTGCTCGAGTGCCTGGTCAACGCCCTGATTCACAGGGATTACATGATCACCGGCAGCGAGGTGCATATTGACATCTTTGATGATCGGATGGAGATTTACTCTCCCGGCGGCATGATGGACGGCTCGCTGGTGCAGGAGCTGAATACCGATACCGTTCCCTCCAAGCGCCGCAATCCTGTGATTGCGGACGTGTTCAGCAGGATGAACTACATGGAGCGCCGGGGCAGCGGCTTCAAGAAGATCAAGGCAGATTACCACCGGGCGGTCAACTTCCGCGAGGCGTTGGAGCCGCAGTTTTACTCGGATCGCACGAATTTCATCGTGACGCTTTTCAA
>JBJEJN010000080.1:0-14107 GCA_051878085.1 Aristaeellaceae bacterium
TCAGCGCGCCGTTCATCATGAACTTCATGTTGCCGGTGCCGCTGGCCTCCTTGCCAGCGGTGGAGATCTGCTCGGAGACCTCGGCGGCGGGCATGAGCACCTCCGCCTGGGACACGCAGTAGTTCTCCAGGAACACCACGTTGATCATCTTGGACGCGCGGGGATGCTTGCGCACCAGGTCCGCGATGGAGTTGATCAGCTTGATGGTCAGCTTCGCGCGCTGATAGCCCGGAGCCGCCTTCGCGCCGAAGATGTAGGTCTTGGGCGGAATCTCGAAGGAGGGATCCTCGTCGATCTTATTGTAGAGCATCAGGATGCCCAGCGCGTTCATCAGCTGGCGCTTGTACTCGTGCAGGCGTTTGGCCTGGGCGTCGAACATGCTCTCGGGATTGACCTCGATGCCCTGCATGCGGCGCAGGCGATCGGAGAAGCGCAGCTTGTTGTAGTACTTGACCTCGGCAAACTTCTGGCGGAAGGCCGGATCGTTGGCGAAGGGCTTCAGATCCGCGATGTAGTTCATGTCCTTGCGCCACTTGTCGCCGATGGCGGAGTCGATCAGGTCGGACAGGCCCGGGTTGGACTGGATCAGCCAGCGGCGATGGGTGATGCCGTTGGTGATGGACACGAACTTCTCCGGCTCCATGACGTAGTAGTCGTGGAAGGTCTGCTTCTTGAGGATGTCGGTGTGGATGCCGGACACGCCGTTGACGGAGTGGGTGCAGGCCACGCACAGGTTGGCCATGTGCACCTGGTTGTAGGCGATGATGGCCATGTGGCCGATGCGCTCCCACTGTCCGGGATAGGCGTCCCACAGGCGGTCGCACAGGCGGCGGTTCATCTCGCAGAGAATCTGGTAGACGCGCGGCAGGGTCTGGGCGAAGAGGTTCTCCGGCCACTTCTCCAGCGCCTCCTGCAGCACGGTGTGGTTGGTGTAGGCGAAGGTGCGGCGGCAGATGTCCTCGGCGTCCTCCCAGCTCAGATAGTGCTCGTCCATCAGGATGCGCATCAGCTCGGGGATGGCCACCGCCGGATGGGTGTCGTTGATGTGGATGGCGACCTTGTCCGGGAAGATGGCCCACTGGGGTCCGTAGACGGACAGGAAGTCGCGCACGATGTACTGTACGGAGGCGGAGGAGAAGAAGTACTGCTGCTTCAGGCGCAGCTCCTTGCCCTGCCAGGAGTCATCGTTGGGATAGAGCACCTTGGAGATGACCTCGGCCAGCTCGCGCTCCTCCATGGCCTTGACGTACTGGCCGCGGTTGAAGGCGGGCATGTCGATGCGCTTGGGCGAGCGTGCGGACCAGACGCGCAGCATGTTGACCATGCTGGAATCGTAGCCCACGGTGGGGATGTCGTAGGGCACGGCCTGCACCACCACGGAATCCACCGTGCGGAAGCACAGCCGGCCGTTCTCCTCATACTGCTCCACGCGGCCGCCGAAGTGCACCTCGACGGTCTCCGCAGGGCGCGGAATCTCCCAGATGTTGCCGCCGTCCAGCCAGTTGTCCGGCACCTCGACCTGATAGCCGTCCACCAGCTTCTGGCGGAACAGGCCGTACTCGTAGCGGATGGTGCAGCCCATGGCAGGCAGCTCCAGCGAGGACAGCGCGTCCAGGAAGCAGGCCGCCAGACGGCCCAGACCGCCGTTGCCAAGGCCCGGCTCCGGCTCACGCTCGGAGATCATGGTCTTGTCGATGCCCAGCTCCTCAAGCGCCTGGGCGTAGTTCTTCTCGTTCACCAGATTGACCATGTTGGAAAACAGCGAACGGCCCACCAGGAACTCCGCGCTGAGATAGTAGACCTTCTTTGCGCCGGTGCCCTTGCGCACGCCGCGGGATTCGGTTCTGCGCTCCATGATCTCGTCGCGCACGGTCAGCGCAACCGCCTTGTAGAGCTGATCCTCCGTCGCATCGGTGATTTCGCAGCCAAAGTTGCTCCTCAGCTTCTCGACCAGGTTCTGCTTAATCTGTTCAACTGTCATCCTCTTGAATTCCATGTAACTGATGCACCTCCGGAAAATTGCGTACCTTCGCGCCTGACTCTGGGCGCGAGAGCTTCGAGGTCTGCGGTTCTGGAAACCGTTTTTGCAGCGTTCCATATTCTTTCCAGAAAATACCTCTCTATGATAAGCCATTTTTTAGTATAGCACGTTTTAAGCGAATCTGCAATTGACTTTGCAGGGGCAAAAATTTATTCCCGTTCAAAATCCTGCATTTCTTGCTCTATCTTGGCCATTTTTCCTTCAGATTTGCAATTTTATTCGCAAAGAAATTCAGATTTAACACACAATTCACCAAAATTTGCAGGACAGCCGCACCAATTGGCGAATAAAATAGGGTGTATTCAAGATTTGCCGAAAGGAACTGAAACTTATGTCGCTTTCTCTGTCTGAACGCACCCTGGCCATCTCCCCCTCCGTCACCCTGGCAATCGACGCACAGGCCAAGAAGCTGCGCGCCGA
This sequence comes from Aristaeellaceae bacterium, assembly GCA_051878085.1. Taxonomy (GTDB): domain Bacteria; phylum Bacillota; class Clostridia; order Christensenellales; family Aristaeellaceae; genus SFTH01. Next base: position 2,462 of record JBJEJN010000080.1, read on the forward strand.
GGGCATGGACGTGATCCCCTTTGGCGCCGGCGAGCCGGACTTCTGCACCCCGGAGTACATCAACGACGCGGGCAAGTTCGCCATCGACGCGGGCATCACGCGCTACACGGCTGTGGCCGGAACCATGGATCTGCGCGCAAAGATCTGCGATAAATTCTTCCGCGACAACGGTGTGTCCTACAATCCCTCCGAGATCATCGTCTCCAACGGCGCAAAACAGGTGATCTTCACCGCCCTGAGCGCGCTGATCAACCCCGGCGACGAGGTGCTGCTGCCCTCCCCCTGCTGGCTGAGCTACCCCGAGATGGTGCGCATGGCCGGAGGCGTGCCGGTGATGGTGCACGGCAGCGAGGAGAACGACTTCATCGTCACCGCCGAGATGCTGCGCCCCTACGTCAACGAAAAGACCAAGGCCATCATCCTCAACAGCCCCTCCAACCCCAACGGCTGCGTCTATCCCCGCAGCGAGCTGATGGAGATCGCAAAGCTGGCGGTGGAGGCCGGTTTCTACATCATCTCCGACGAGATCTACGAGAAGCTGATCTACGACGGCGAGAACCACGTCTGCCTCGCCTCCCTGGGCGACGACGTGAAGGCCCAGTCCATCATCGTCAACGGCGTCTCCAAGACCTACGCCATGACCGGCTGGCGCATCGGCTATGCCGCTGGTCCGAAGAACGTGATCAAGGCCATGACCGCCTTCCAGAGCCACGCCTCCTCCAACGCAAACTCCATCGCCCAGTACGCGGCGGCCACCGCCCTCTCCTGCGGCGACACCTACATCAAGAGCATGATCACCGAGTACGACGTGCGCCGCAAGCTGATGCACCGCATGCTCAACGAGATCGACGGCCTGAGCTGCCGCCTGCCCAAGGGCGCGTTCTACATCATGCTGAATCTGCAGAACGTGATCGGCCGCAGCTACAAGGGCACGGTCATCGACGGCTCCAGCCGCTTCGCCGAGCTGCTGCTCAACGAGAAGCGCGTGGCCGTGGTTCCCGCGCTGGCCTTCGGCGACGACAACTTCGCCCGCCTGAGCTACGCCACCAGTCGCCAGAACATCGTGGAGGGCTGCAAGCGCATCGCCGCCTTCATCTCCGAGATGGATTGAGGCCAAATGATAAACATTGAGGGACACGGTGCAGCCATGCCGGAAAGATTGTCGATCTGAATACATCGGAGCCTCTTGGAAGATGCAGAAGACAATCCCTCAGTCAGCTTCGCTGACAGCTCCCTTTACACAAGGGAGCCTGGCTTGATAAATGCAAGCTGTAGGGGCACGGTGCAATCGCACCGTGCCCCTCGCTTTATTCTTCCTTTCCCGATTTCAGTCCCGATTTCACCCGCTCCACCGCCGCGTAGCCGCCGTTGGCTGTCAGAGACACCAGCGCCGCGTTGAACAGCGCCAGCACCGCGCCCGAGGCGCTGAAGCCCGGCCCGAACAGCATCGCCAGCAGCAGCGTGAGCAGCGCCAGTATGTAGCTCCACAGCTGCGTGGGAATCTTCACGATCCCCGGGATCTCCTTGGTGATCTGGGTCAGCACCGCCACGGCCATCGCCGCGCCCGCGTTGGTTCCCAGCAGACTCCAGTCAAACAGCTCCATTTCGCCCTCCTCCTCGCGTTCCACCTCACTGAATATTGGATTCGCCCGGGCGGCGCGCAATTCCCGGTGCGCTCAGGAGATCGCGTCCACAGCCGGAATGTCGTCCGAAATCTCCGGCAGCTCGTGCTCCCCGCGCAGCACGCTGCTCACGTCGGTGAACACGCCCAGCCGCCTGCCCAGCAGCTCCGCCGCCTTCATCCGGGGCGAGGAATTCTTCTCCGGGCGCTCGCCGTCGATCTCGCCGCGCATCACCTCGGTCAGGAACTCCAGCACCTCGTCCGCCGAGGCGATGTGCCGCTGCCGCGCGTCCTGAAGCCGCTGCTGCATGTAGGCCTGCACCGCAGGCTGGCGCTTGGCTCCCTGGGCGTAGCTGCGCTTGAAGCCCGCCTGCTCCGCCGCCTCCGAGGCATTTCCCAGCTCCAGATACAAATCCGCAAAGCGCCGCTGACGCTCCGTAAGTCTGCCCGCTCTTCTTTCCATGTTTCTACCTCCTGTCATTCACACGAATTAACCGTGCTCGGTTATGTATGCAGTATACTCCCGTTTACGGATATTGTCAATAGATTCTTTTGATATTTTTCCCGTTTACGGTTATTTTTTGCTTGCAAAGCGGAGAGAAATGCCGTATAATGTTCTCAGAAAGAAAGTACGGAGGCTGATTTTATGGATCTGCGCGATGTTCTGGCAAGGTTGAAAACCGAAAACGGTTTGACCACCGACCAGCTCTCACAAATCTCCGGCGTGCCCAAGGGGACGCTGAACAAGCTGCTCAACGGTGAGACCCGCAATCCCACCGGCAGCACGCTGAAGAAGATTGCCGACGCGCTGAACTGCCCGGTGGAGCTGCTGTACCCGCGCGAGGGTCAGGCGGCGCACAGCCTGCGCAACGCCGACGACGTGCTGAGCATCCACCGCAGGGCGATTCCGCTGCTGGGGGAGATCGCCGCCGGGGTGCCCATCTACGCCGACGAGGAGACGGAGCTGATCCTCTGCGACGATTCCCTGCGCTGCGACTTTGCGCTGCGGGTGCGGGGCGACAGCATGATCGGCGCGCGCATCCACGACGGCGATCTGGTGTTCATCCGCAGCCAGGACGACGTGGACGACGGGGAGATTGCCGCTGTGGTGCTCAACGACGAGGCCACGCTCAAGCGGGTGTACCACATCAAGAACGGCCTGCAGCTGCTCTCGGAGAACCCGCGCTACGCCCCGATGATCTTCACCCTGGACGAGTGCGACAGCATCCGCATCCTGGGCAAGGCCGTGGGCTTCCAGAGCAGGCTGTGAGGAGGTTGGAAAGCATGTCCTATTTTGAGGAAAGGAACAATCCTGTTCTGCACTGCTGTGCCACGGAGCCGCTGCGGCTGGGCCGGGCGCGCGTGCTGCGGGAGACGGATGGCGGAGCGCTGGTGCAGGAGGATGCGGCGGGCATGTACATTCTGGCTGCGGACAGCCTCACCGACGCGCGTGAGCTGCTGGACGGCGTGGAGGGCGTGGACTTCATCATGCTCTGCAACGCGGACTTCGCGCCGCTGATTGCGCGCTTCGGCCTGCGCGACCGCATGGTGTTCCGTCAGGCGGCCTACCTGAAGCGGGAGCTGCCGCCAATCGATCCCCGGCTGCGCATCGAGGTTGCCGGAGGGCGGTCGCTTGCGCGCATTCTGGAAGTGTACCGGCTGAACGGCCCGGAGTCGATCCGCGAACAGGCGCGCCGGGGCGAGCTGTTCTTCGCCGTCGATGAACAGGGCGCGGAGGTGGGCTTTGTGGGCCTGCACCCCGAGGGCTGCTTCGGCATGCTGGAGGTGTTCCCGGAGCAGCGCGGCAGAGGCTACGGCGCGGCGCTGGAAAATCACATCCTGCGCTTCTGCATGGAGACCGGCCGCCTGCCCTACTGCCAGGTGGAGGAGGAGAACCTCGTTTCCATGCACCTCCAGCGCAGGCTGGGGCTGCAGATCTCGCCGGAGACACTTTTGATGGCCTGGGGACGGGAGCACTGAGCTGGTGGACGGGGTGAGGGCACCCCGCCCTACATTTATATTGGTGAAGTCGCCCTGCCCTACGGCTATATTATATAAGAAGACCCTGCACGGATTGATTTCCATGCAGGGCCTGTTGCGTCGAATGGAGGGAGCCTCCATTCAACGATGGGGCTCACACTTGGGGGCGTTACAGCTCGTACTGGGTCAGCCAGGTGGAGAAGGCTGCGTAGACCTCGTAGAAGCGGTTGTAGAGCTCCTCGCTGTTGGTGAGGGTGTACTTGTCCGCCGCCTCGTCGTAGGTGTAGTTGCCGGATTCCAGCTCGGCGCGGGCGTACTGCTCCACGGCCTGAGCGCTGGAGATGATGTCCGTCAGCTCGGTCAGTCCCGTGCTGCTGACTGCGTTCACGCGGCTGATCAGGCCCGGGAAGTAGTCCGGGGATGCCTGGGTCGCGTAGCCGTTGAGACCGTCGCTCTCCAGAATGCTGGTCACGTCGCCGGGATAGAGGTAGAAGGTGATCTGCTGGCCGCTCTCGTCGGTGTAGCTGCTGGTGTACTCCGTCCACTGGCAGACGAACATCAGATAGTCGAACATGGCGTTCACGTCGGCGATCACGCCGTCCTCGGCCAGGGACTGGTACAGCGCGTACTCCTGGGAGACGCTGCTCAGGTCCACGGCGGTGTAGCTGGCGTTGTCGATGTAGTAGTTGTAGCTGTAGCCGTAGTCGTCCACCTTGTCGGCAACGCGCATGGTGCCGCTGATCTGCACCGGGCGGTCGGTGAATTCAAACTTGCTGCCGCTGGCCGCGTACACCGCCATGGTGTTGGAGAGCTGGTTGGTGTTGGGCACGCAGAAGGGGCAGCTCTGGTAGGGCATGTTCATCAGGTAGATGTAGTCGCCGCTGAGGGGAGACAGGGTGGCCATGTAGCCGGTGATGGTCACGGGCTTGCCGTCCAAGGCCTTGAGGGTATCCAGGCTGGCGGAATCCGCGAAGCTGAGCTTCGTCGCCTCCGTGGAGGATGCCTCCTTGCCGCCGCAGCCGGTGGCCAGCAGGGCGATGCACACAAGCAGCGCGATCAGAGCTGCGAACTTCTTCATGCAATTCTTCCTTTCTTATCGGTCGATGCTGTCCTGGCGGGACATGCGCAGGGTCATGATGGAGGTGGGCAGGATGCTGATGACGAACACCAGCAGCAGGATCGCCCACTCCACGGGGTAGATCTTCGCGGCGTTGAGCACGATGCCCATGCTGGCCACAAAGCTGCGGATGCCCAGCAGGCAGCCGTGGGCCGCCAGCAGCGCCAATATCAGCGCAATCGCGCCCGCCACCGCGTTCTGGATCAGGTACAGCAGGTTGATCCTGCCCATGGACACGCCGATCAGGCGCATCAGCGAAATCTCGCCCCGGGAATCATAGGCGCTCAGCAGCGCGATCAGGGTGATGACGAACACGTTCATGATGAGGATCACCAGGCAGAGGATGTAGACGATCTTGCGGCTCATGTCCACGTTCTCCAGCACCTCGCGCAGCACGGTGTTGGGGTTGATGACCAGATAGTCCGAGTTCTCGGAGTAGGCGGCGGTCAGCGCGGAGTAGTCCGCGATGCTCTTGGAGCGTACCAGCACCGCGCAGACGGTCTTTTCCTCGTCATGCTCATGCTCCTCCTCGCCCTCGACGTGTTCCTCGCTTTCTTCGTGCTCCTCTTCCTCCTCGTGGTTGTGCAGCGCCCAGATGGTCTCGCAGGGGGTGAACACCGCGTTGTCGTAGGAGGTGTGGGTGCGGGAGAGGATGCCGGTGACGGTCAGCGGGGATTCGGCATGGTCGTGGCCGCTGCCGCTGAGGCCGTGGGAGGTGATCAGGGAGTCGCCCACGTGCAGGTTGTACTTCTTTGCAACGTCGTAGCCCACGACAGCCTCGCAGGCAGAGCTGAACATCTCGCCGGAGGACAGGGACTTTCCGTCCAGCAGCGCGGGCGTGGTGCCGACAATGGGCGCGTCGTTGTAGCTGTCGCCCATGCTGAAGGGCACGACGGCGTTGGCCATGCCGCTGTTCTGGATCTCATCTACCAGCGAGTAGGGGATGGTGCCCAGCGGCTTGTCGGTGAAGAACATGGTGTTCATCGCCAGCTGGGTGGAGCTGCCGGAGGGGCCGATGATGATGTCGAAGTTGGCTGCGGTCTGGATGATGCCCTCGGAGATCTGGGTGGAGATGTTGTAGGCCAGCAGGGCCACGCAGGCCGTGATGATGATGGACAGGCAGATCATGATGAGCTTGGTGCGGCGCACCGCCATGTGGCGAAGGGCGAACTTAAGCATGCTCCGCCACCTCCTCTCCGGTCTCGAAATGGGCGATGGCGTTCATGTCCAGTACGTGGTCGAACATGGGGGCCAGGCGGTCGTCGTGGGTCACGACGATCAGCGTGCCCTTGCCCATGTTCTCGATGAGCTGCTGCATCACGTCGCGGCCCGTCTCGTAGTTCAGGTTGCCGGTGGGCTCGTCGGCGAGGATGATGTTGGGGTTCTTGATCAGCGCGCGGGCGATGGCCACGCGCTGCTTCTCGCCGCCGGACAGCGAGCGCACGCGCCGCTTCTTCATCGGCAGGATGCCCAGCCGATTCAGCAGCGCGTCCTTGCCGGAGGTGTCCACGTGCTCCAGGCGCAGGATGTCGATGTTGTCCTGCACGGTCATGTTCTCGATGAGCTTGAAGTCCTGATAGACGTAGCCCACCTCCCGGATGCGGAAGGCGTCGCGGCGGCGCTGGGGCCAGGTGTTGATGGCCTCGCCGTTCACGGAAACCGCGCCATCGGTGGGGGTCAGCACGCCGGCGATCATGTTCAGAAGGGTGGATTTGCCGCAGCCCGACGCGCCCAGCAGCACGTAGGACTGGCCGTCCTCAAATGTGAGATCCGCATAGCGAATCGCCGCGCGGTCGTTGAACCGCACGCAGAGCGAACTGGTCTGTATCATTGTGAAATTCCTCCGTATTCAGATAAAAAGGATGCGCAAAAGCACGCCCCGGGAGCAGGGCTCCGGAGCAGAATCAGGCGATGGATTCTACGGAGGTCAATCGTTCAATTGTACGCTGCAGGAGACGAGCGTGAAGAAGCGCTGGCGGGGCGCAGAGCGGCGGATGCCCGTCAGGCGGAAGAGACCGAAACCGAAGGCGGCGACGGCCATGGACAGCACTGCCCAGGCCAGCTGGCGGCGCAGCTCCGCAAAGCGGCAGATGACGCAGCAGGGATCGTCGCAGACGTGGTCGGCGCAGAGAATGGAACCGCAGATGGAAAGCAGCAGCGCGGCAAGCAGGATGCAGCTCAGCGCGCGATTGAGCGCCGTGCCCCGGTTTTCCCTCATGCTGCCCGCCTCCCTCTGTGTTTTCGTGCGGCACGCCTTTGCATGCCTTTCATTGCATTCCTATCATAGCATGCACAATCGATGTTGTTGTGAACATTCCATTAAATCTCGTGATGAATCTGTGTCGAAACGGTTCAAGTTCCGGCAAATGGTGGTTTACAAGCCGGGAAAGCTGTGCTATAATAGGCACGAGCTGGCGGGGATTCCGTCAGGCTCGATCCAATTGAATAGAAACATTTTTCAGTGCCCGACGGACGTTGTCCGCGGGGTAAAAGGGAATCAGGTGCAAATCCTGAGCGATCCGGTCACTGTAAGCGGGGAGATCCGCCGCAAGAATCCATTGTGCCACAGGCATGAGAAGGAGCGGCAGGCATCCACGATCCGCAAGTCAGGAAACCTGCTGAAAGATGCGGCGCATAGCTTCCGAAGAAAGCGGCCTGCCCGGTTCCATCTGACCCAGTTTCAATTTGAAGCGCCCGCTTTTCGGAAGAAAGGCGGGCGCTTTTGTTATGCATTCGGCCCGCCATCCTGATCTGACTATGCCGCCGCGGCTCCGGCCGACGAACGGGGCCACGGCGCATAAGTATCGGGCGCAACGCCCAGGGAAAGGAACGATTTTTCTATGAAAAAGGTACTTGCTCTTGCTCTGACCCTCATGATGCTGCTGGGATGCATCTCCCTCGCCTCCGCCGAGGAGGTCAAGCCGGTGATCCTCGTGGTCAGCTTCGGCACCAGCTACAACGACAACCGCGAGCTCTCCATCGGCGCGGTTGAGGCCGACATCCAGGCCGCCTATCCGGATTGGGAGGTTCGCCGCGCCTTCACCGCCCAGACCATCATCGACATCCTCGCCGAGCGCGACGGCATTGAGACCGACAACGTGACCGAGGCCATGGAGCGCCTGGTCGCCGACGGCGTGAAGAAGGTTGTGCTCCAGCCCACCCACCTGATGCACGGCTACGAGTACGACGATGTGATGGACGAGATCGCCCCCTACATCGGCCAGTTCGACTCCTTCGCCGTGGGCGAGCCGCTGCTCTCCTCCATCGAGGACTACGAGGGCGTGATCGACGCGCTGCTGGCCGAGAACGAGAACGTCGGCTCCGAGGACGTGGCGCTGGTCTACATGGGCCACGGCACCGAGCACTTCGCCAACGCATGCTACAGCCAGCTGCAGGCCCTGATGCGCGCCGAGGGCTATGAGAACGCCTTCGTCGGCACCGTCGAGAGCTTCCCCGGCCTCGATGACATGCTCTCCCAGGTCGCCGTGTTCGGCGCAACCAAGGTTGTCCTCCAGCCCCTGATGGTGGTTGCCGGCGACCATGCCAACAACGACATGGCCGGCGACGAGGAGGATTCCTGGAAGACCGCCTTCACCCAGGCCGGCTACGAGGTCGAGTGCGTGATCGAGGGCCTCGGCCAGAGTCAGGCCATCCGCGACATCTACGTGGAGCACGTGGGCGCAGCCATCGAAAGCATCGGCTGAGTCCTGTGAATCGCGGGGGCTGTGCGGCGCGCAGCCCCCATTTCCCAAAATAAGGAGTGTGTATCATGAAACAGAAACTCGCAACCGCATTGGCCCTGATCGTGATCCTGACCATGGTCTGCGGCCTGTGCGCAGGCGCGGAATCCGCCCCGGCGGATGGCCTGTACACCATCGGCGTGACCTCCAGCACGAAGATGTTCAAGGTCGTGGACTGCGCGCTGCGCGTGGAGGACGGGAAGATGACCGCCGTGCTCACCCTCAGCGGCGTGGGCTACGGCTATGTGTACGCGGGCACGTCCGCCGAGGCGGAAGCCGCGCCCGAGGAGGACTGGGCGCCCTACGTGCCCAACTGGGACGGCAAGTACACCTATGCCATCGAAATTCCCGCGCTGGATGCGGACGTGGCCGTCTGCGGCTTCTCCATGAAGTATCAGAAGTGGTACGACCGCACGCTGGTGTTCAATTCCGCCACGCTGAGCCCCCGCACGAGCGTCGCGCCCGACGGCGTGTACGACGGCGCGCTGCACTCCGACGGCGCGATCGACGGCCTTGACTGCGTGCTCACCGCCCGGAACGGCGAAATGAACGTGGAGCTTGCCGGGGATGTGCAGGCGCTGCGCATCGGCGGCGCGGAGTACGCCGCAGCGGACGGCAGGCTGTGCTTCCCGCTCGCGTCGCTGGATGTGCGCACCGCCGTGGAGCTTGAGCAGAATGATGCCTGGAGCGCATGCTGGCTGCGCATCGACAGCGCGGAGCTGAGCGACCACAGCGTGACCGCCGCCGACGGCGTGTACACCGTGGAGGTCAAGACCGACTCCAACCTGCTGAAGATCACCGGCTGCGTGCTCAGCATCCGAAACGGCGCGATGACCGCAATGCTCACCGCCGCCAACAGCAATTACGATTACCTGTACCTGGGCCTTGCCAAGGACGCGCCCAACGACGAGGCCGCCTGGATCGCAGGTTCCCCGGACGCCAGCGGCGCTTACACCTACGTGGTGTCCATCCCCTCGCTGGACAACGAAATTTCCGTGGCCACCCACTCCGCCAAGAAGTCGATGTGGTACGACCGCAGCATCACCCTGGACTCCGCCACCCTGAAGAGCCTGTCCTGACCAAAGAAAGAGGTAAGTTACGATGAAGAAGCACACCAAGCGCCTGATCGCCCTGCTCGTGCTGCTGGCAATGCTGCTGGGCACCTGCTACGCCACCGAGCTTTTCACAGAGGAAGCTGAATCCAGCCCTCTCCCCATTGAAACCGAGACCCCCGTGGAGACCGAGGTTCCCACTGAGACCGAGACTCCCGTAGAGACCGAAACTCCCGCCGAGACCGAGACTCCCACTGAGACCGAGGTTCCCACTGAGACCGAGACTCCCGTGGAGACCGAAACTCCCGTTGAAACCGAGACTCCCGATGTAACCGAGGATCCCGCCGAGACCGAGGCTCCCGATGTGACCGAAACCCCCGTTCCCGAGGAATCCCCCGCACCCATCGAGGACGGCGAGTATGACGCCCCCGTGGACTCCAGTTCCTCCATGTTCAAGGTCGTGGCGTGCAGGCTGACGGTCAGGGACGGCGCTTACACCGCCACCATCACCCTCTCCGGCACCGGCTACGACAAGCTCTACCTGGGCTCCGCCGAGGCTGCCGCCGCTGATCCCGACGGTTGCATCCCCTTCGTGCCCAACGCCGAGGGCAAGTACACCTACAGCTTCCCGGTGGAGAAGCTCGACACACCCATCGCCATCGCGGCCCACTCCATCAGCAAGGATACCTGGTACGACCGCACCCTCACCTTCAAGTCTGAGGGCATGGAGAAGGTGGAGAAGCCCGTCGATGACGGCGAGTACGACACCCCCGTGGACTCCAGTTCCTCCATGTTCAAGGTCGTGGCCTGCAAGCTGAAGGCAGAGGGCGGCAAGTACACCGCCACCATCACCCTCTCCGGCACCGGCTACGATGTGCTCTACCTCGGTTCCGCCGAGGCTGCCGCCGCTGCGGATCCCTCCCAGTACATCCCCTTCGTCGTCGATGAAAACGGCAAGTACACCTACACCTTCCCGGTCAGCAAGCTCGATACCCCCATCGCCATCGCGGCCCACTCCCTGAGCAAGGATACCTGGTACGACCGCACCCTCACCTTCAAGTCCGAGGGCATGGAGAAGGTGGAAACCGAGCCCACCGCCACGCCGGAGCCCACGGCAACCCCGGAACCCACCGCAACGCCCACCCCCGAACCCACCCCGACCCCCGAGTCCGATCTGAGCGGCTCCACCAGCAAGGTGGACAGCTCCACCACCCTGGCCGACGGCAGCTACACCCCGGATAAGTTCTCCTTCTCCGGCGGCACCGGCAAGGTGAAGATCAGCTGCCCCAAGGTGACCGTCTCCGGCGGCAAGGCCAAGGCCACGCTGGTCTTTGACAGCCCGAACTACTCCTACGTCAAGGCCAACGGCAGCAAGTACTACGGCTCCCACGGTGGCAGCAGCTCCACCTTCGAGATTCCGGTGAAGCTCAACGCCAACAACCGCATCATCGGCATGACCACCGCCATGAGCGTGGATCATGAGGTGGAATACACCATCTACGTCTACATCAAGGCTGCGGATGAGGCCGCCCAGGCTGCTGCCGAGGCGGGCGCGCCGGAGATCGCGGGCCTGAGCTTCGCATCCGCCGACGAAATCGAGAGCGCTGCGCTGTTCGCCATCTACCGCTACGAGGGCGGCTTCACCCTGATCGACGTGGTGGACAGCGGCCGCTACCTGCTGATTCCCGAGGGCGCGGAGCTTCCCGCAGGCACCGAGGAGGAGGCGACGCTGATCCAGCTGCCGGTGCAGAGCGCCTACGTGGCCTCCGAGAGCGCCATGGCGCTGATCGACGGCATAGAGATTCCCGCCGAGACCGACCCGGTGAAGCTCAGCGGCTGCGAAAACCTCAGCCTGAACCGCATGGCTGCGGAGCAGCTCAGCTTTGCCGGCACATGGACCGCCCCCGACTACACGACGCTTTTGATGTCCGGCTGCGACCTGGCCATCCTGCCCGAGACCTTCTCCGAGGCGGAGAGCATCTCCGAAACGGATCGCACCGTCGCCGCAGAGGTGACCGAGCGCCTGAGCCTGCTGGGCGTGCCCTGCGTCGCAGACTGCTCCGCCCTTGAGGAAACCGAGCAGGGCCGCCTGGAGTGGATCAAGGTCTACGGCGCGATCCTCGGCTGCGAGGACGC
>JBJEJN010000081.1:0-13914 GCA_051878085.1 Aristaeellaceae bacterium
GAGCTGCTGCGCCGCCATGCGCACGCGGTAGGAAATCAGATAATTGACCGGGGACAGGCGGATGCAGCGCTGGAAGCAGCGCGAGCACTCGCGGGTGCTGATGTTGGCCGCGGCAGCGATGTCCTCCACCGCGATCTTGTCCATGTAATGGGCGTGGATGTAGTCCATCATGGCCTTGAGCCGGTCGACGTCGGCGTCCTTTTTCGCAGTGTGCGCGGAGCGCAGATGCGCCGTCGCCCGGAAGAAGCTGCACCAGAAGCGGCACAGCTCCGAACGGAGCTCAAACTCATAGCCGAAGGCCTCGTCGCGCGCGAGATCGATCATGTTCAGCAGGTTCTCCAGCATTCGGAGGCTCTGGAGGCCGTCCGGATGGATGACGAACATGGGCAGATCGTCGCTCCGGAGGATCGGGAGCATGTATTTCTGCTCGTAGACGCTGCCGTACATCCCGGAGAGAAAGTGCATGTCGAAGATGTGGGCGTAGGTGATGCAGCCATCCATGTTGCCGGACGCGCGCACGTCATGCATCACGTTGGAATTGACGAACACCGCATCGCCCTTCCTCGCAAGGATGCTGCGGTCCGTCGTGCGAAACTCCATTTCGCCCTCGGCAATGTAGTCAATTTCAAGCGCGCTGTGCCAGTGCCAGGAAAAGTTCTTCCCGATGTAGGAATCCATCTCCGCATAGTTGCAGATGTAGGGAAAGGCATTCTTGTCCATCGGCAAAATCTCCACCTGATTGTTGCCCAGACGAAATTCGGATCGGTGAATCATGGTTTCCTCCGGCGTGATACTTGAATTTCTTGGCTGAATAATGCCACAAATTGATGAATCCACTGCGTACACAGCGGAAAAGCGCGGGTTTCTACCTATAATTATACCAGAGCGCTGCAAAAAAACAAGTCCGGATCGTGACAGGAAAGGTCATGATCCGGATTTCTTTGCTTCCCGGAAAGCCCTATACTGGAGGTAACGAAAGCGGGAACAGACCGTTCCGAAAAAGGGAGGAGATCAGGATGAAGCTGGAGAGCGTTAAGGTAGGGCTGGTTGGACTGGGTCTGGTGTCGGAGGCCCACATCAAGGCGTTTCTGTCGCACCCCGGTGCCGAGATGGTCGCGGTGTGCGATCTGGATGCGCAGCGGGCGGGCGCTGTCGCCGCGAAGTATGGAGTCCGGAAGATCTACACCGATTATGCGGAGATGCTGAAGGACGACGAGATCAACCTCATCGATATCTGCACGCCGACCTTCCTGCACACCCGCATGGTGATTCAAGCGGCGGAGGCCGGCAAGAACATTCAGTGCGAGAAGCCGTTCTGCCTGACGCTGGCGGACGGCGAGCGCGCGATTGCGGCGGCGAAGGCCCACGGCGTTCGGCTGGCGGTGGGCGAATCCTATCGCTTTATGACCTCCATGATGAAGGCGCGGGAGCTGATCGACGCGGGCGAGATCGGCAAGCCCACGCAGATGCGCCAGCGCTTCGGTGAATGGGTGGAAAAGAATGGCGTGCTGGACGACCGCGAAACCACCGAGCTGCATCGCGGCTGGCGCATGAACTCCGAGCGCGCGGGCGGCAACGGCTTTCCCTGGATGTTCGACCACTGCGTCCACTTCTTCACTGCGGCGGAGTACCTCATGGGCGAGAGCCGCATCAATGAGGTCTACGCGGTGATGGCCGACAACGCCTGGATGCACAGGGAGAGCCGCGACAAGGTGAACCTGTCGCTGCACGGCAACGATCTGGGCGACATCACGATGATCACCTGGAGCTACGAGGACCCGGCCTGCAAGGGCGTGTGGATGCGCGCGGAGGAGGTCAACGGCAAGTACGACTACATGAAGGGCTTCTCCGTCATCATCATCGGCGACAAGGGCATGATCGAGGTGCTGGGCGAGGGCGGAAGCGACCTCCAGTCCGAGGGAAAGGACGTGCACCTGGTGCTCCACCGGAAGGATGGCAGCGTGCAGACCTGGCGCTTTGACGAGGGCGGCGACGAAATCTGGCAGTCGGACATCTCCTACTACAGCCACGCGCACATCAACGAGATTCACGGCCTGGTGGACAGCCTGCTGAGCGGTGCGCCGCTGCCCTACTCCGGCGAGGATGGCCTGCGGGATGTGCGCACGACGCTGGCGGCCATCTGCTCGGCCCGGGAGAAGCTGCCCGTGAAGGTCGCGGAGGTGACGGACGCGCGCTATCTCGGATGACACGCTCCAAAGGAGGGAGACGGATGAAGCAGCTCTTTGACGGAAACCTGCTGTGGCCGGAGCTGGACCTGTGCGACATGCGGGATGTGCAGCTCGGCGGGAGGTGTTGCCGCCTGTTCGACGGCATGCCGCACTCCCTGTACGAATCCCTGCGCGACAGTGCGCGCCGCTCCCCGGACAGAATCTGCATCGTGGACGACGATGGCGAGGCGTACAGCTACGCGCAGCTGGAGGACATGGTGCGGTGCTTCTCCGGGCAGCTGTCCCGGATGGGCGCGAGGCCCGGCGACCACATCGCCGTGCTGCTCTACAACAGCGCAGCCTTCTGCGCGGCGGTGTACGCGATCAGCCATCTGCATGCAGTGCTGGTGCCGCTGTCCACGAAGTACAAAGCGCCGGAGCTGCGCGCGCTGTGCGAAAAATCCGACCTCGACGGCGCAATCTTCCACGAGGACTTCGCGGATGTGTTTGAGGATCAGCCCCTGAAGCTCCGCCTGAAGCTCAACGGGCGCATCCCCGACGCGCTTCTCACCGATGCCCCGGACGCGGCGGATGCGGCGGCGCAGCTGGAGGATGACGCAATCCTGATGTTCACCTCCGGCACCACCTCCGGCAGCAAGGGCGTGGTGCTGAAGAACTACAACGTCATGCACGCGATTGCGGTGTACCAGCGAATCTTTTCCATCGATGCATCGGATCGCACGGTGCTGCCCGTGCCCGCCTACCACGTCACCGGGCTGATCGCGGTGCTGGGGCTGTTCGTGCACGCGGGCGGAACGGTGTGGCTCCACCGGGTCTTTCAGGCGGAGCGGGTGCTGCGCACGATGGCGGAGGAAAAAATCACCTTCTTCCACGCATCCCCGACGGTGCTGTTTCTGCTGCTGCGGCAGAGAGCCGGATTTCCCAGCCTGCCGTCCCTGCGGATCATCGCCTGCGGCAGCAGCAACATGCCGCCCCAGAAGATCGCGGAGTACCACGCATGGATGCCGGAGATGGAGTTCCGGACGGTGTACGGCCTGACGGAGACCAGCTCCCCCGCGACGGTGTTCCCAACGGACGCGGCCACGAGCGCGCACACGGGTTCCTCGGGCAGGCCCGTTCCGGGCGTGCAGATCAAGGTGGTCGGCCCGGACGACCGGCCGCTGGAGCTGGGCGAGAAGGGCAGCGTGCTGATTCGCGGCTCCTGCGTCACGCCCGGGTACTACCGCACGGACTCCCCCATGATGCGGGACGGCTGGCTGGACACCGGGGACATCGGCTTCTTTGATGCAGACGGCTACCTGACCATCGTGGATCGGAAGAAGGACATGATCAACCGGGGCGGCGAGAAGATTTGCAGCCTGGACGTGGAAAACGCGCTGTACGCCCTGCCGGAGATCGCACAGGCGGCAGTGGTGGGCATTGCGGATGAAATCTACGGGGAGGTTCCCGCAGCCATGATCGTGCTGAAGGAGGGCCGGACCATCTCCCAGGAGGAGATTCGCAGGCGGCTGCTGACGTCGCTGGCGAAGTACCAGGTGCCCCGGCAGATGGCCTTCACGGAAAATCTGCCGCTGACCCCCAACCAGAAGATCGACAAGCGGAAGATACGCGAGATATTGACAGCCCTGAAGGAACCCGGACTGTAACACGCAGAGGAGGCGAAGATTGATGAAGAAGCCACAATTTATCACCCCGCAGGAGGCGGCGGCCATGATCCGGGACGGCAGCACCGTCGCGACCATCGGCATGACGCTGGTTTCCGCAGCGGAGACGGTGCTCAAGGCCATTGAGGAGCGCTTTTTGAACGAGAACACGCCCCGCGACCTCACGCTGGTGCACTCCTGCGGCCAGAGCGACCGGGATCGCGGCATCCAGCACTTTGCCCACGAGGGCATGCTGCGCCGCATCATCGGCGGTCACTGGGGACTGCAGCCGAGGATGATGGAGCTGATTGCGGGCAACAAGATTCTGGCCTACTGCATCCCCCAGGGACAGTTCGCCCAGCTCTACCGCTCCATGGCGGGCGGCGAACCCGGCAAGATCACGAAGGTCGGGCTGGGCACGTTCGTCGATCCGCGCATCGAGGGCGGCAAGATGAATGATCTCACCCGCAGCGCCCCGGACATCTCCGAGGTCGTCACCATTCGCGGCGAGGAGTACATGTGCTACCGACCCATTCCCCTGGATTACGTCATCATCCGGGGAACCTGTGTGGACGAGGACGGCAACCTGACCACCGACGAGGAGGCCATGCAGCTGGAGGTCTTTTCCGCCGTGATGGCCTGCAAGCGCTTCGGCGGCAAGGTCATCGCCCAGGCGAAGTACAGGGTGCAGCGCGGCCAGCTCCACTGCAAGCGCGTGATCGTGCCGGGCGTATTCATCGACGCGGTGGTGCTGTGCCCCGACCCGGAGACCGACCACCGCCAGACCCACAGCTTCGCCTTCGATCCGGCCTACTGCGGAGACATCCGCGTGCCCGCCGACCAGGCGGACGCGCTGCCGATGACGGTGCGCAAGCTGATCGGGCGCAGGGCGCTGCTGGAGCTCTCCCAAAACGACATTCTGAACGTGGGCACGGGCATCCCCAACGATGTGATCGGCCCGATCCTCGCCGAGGAGGGCATCGACCGGGACGTGACCATCACGGTGGAATCCGGCGTCTACGGCGGCATCCCCATGGGCGGCGTGGACTTCGGCATCGCGAAGAACGCCTTCGCGCTGGTGCGCCACGACGACCAGTTCGACTACTACAACGGCGCGGGTGTGGACGTGACCTTCATGGGCGCGGGCCAGCTCGACCCCGAGGGCAACGTCAACGCCACGAAGCTGGGCGCCCTGCCCACCGGTGCGGGCGGCTTCATCGACATCACCACCAACGCAAAGCACGTGGTGTTCTGCTCCACCTTCACCGGCAAGGGCCTGAAGTGCAGCTTCAGCGGCGGGCAATTGCACATCGACCGGGAAGGCAGCCTCATCAAGATGGTCGACGCGGTCAGCCAGATCTCCTACAACGGCAGAATCGCCCGCGACAAGGGGCAGAAGATGCACTACGTCACGGAGCGCGCGGTGTTCGAGCTGCGCAAGGAGGGCCCAGTGCTCACGGAGATCGCGCCGGGAATCGATCTTCAGACGCAGGTGCTCGACCTGATGCAGTGGAAGCCGATCATCAGCAGGGATTTAAAGCGTATGGATGCGGCGCTGTTTGCGGAAAACGGCCCGTTCGGACTGAAGGCATATCTGAAGTGAACGATCAAAGAGGAGGTACGGATCATGAGGCTTGAAAACAAGGTGGCAATCGTGACCGGCGCAGGCCGGGGACTGGGCAAGGGCATTGCAATGAAGCTGGCGGCGGAGGGCGCGAAGGTTGTCGTCGCGGACGTAACCCCCGCAGACGAGGCCGTGGCGGAGATTCGCGCGGCGGGCGGTACCGCGAGCGCATTCGTGGCGAACGTGGCCGTTCAGGAGGACGTGCAGGCGCTGGTGAAGTACGCTGTGGACACCTACGGCACGCTGGACATCATGGTGAACAACGCGGGCATCAACCGCGACGGCATGCTGCACAAGATGCCGAAGGAGAACTGGGACACCGTCATCGCGGTGGACCTGACCGGAACCTTCTACGGCACGCAGGAGGCGCTCAGGGTGATGCGGGAGCGCAACTACGGCAGGATCATCAACATCTCCTCCGGCAGTTGGCTGGGGAACATCGGCCAGGCGAACTACGCGGCGGCCAAGGCCGGCGTGGTGGGCCTGACCAAGACGGCGGCGCGCGAGAACGCAAAGAAGGGCATCACCTGCAACGCCATCTGCCCCGGCTTCATTGAGACCGACATGACAGTTAAACTCAAGGAGGTCAACGGCGGCGCAGCCTGGGACAGCATGATGAACCGCATCCCGATGGGCTATGCCGGCAAGCCCTCCGACGTGGGCAACATGGTCGCGTTCCTGGCTTCGGACGAGGCCGCGTACATCACCTCCGAGGTGATCAACGTCGGCGGCGGCATGATCGTTTGACATCGCACCCGGACACAGAGGGAGGTTATCAGCATGAATCCGATGAAAGAGGTTGTAATCGTTTCCGGCGTTCGCCTGCCGGTGGGTTCCTTTGGCGGCAGTCTGAAGGACGTCTCCGCCATCGACATGGGCGCGATGGTCGTGAAGGAGGCCGTGCGTCGCGCGGGCATCCGCCCGGAGGAGGTGGACGAGGTCATCGTCGGTCAGGTGGGACAGATCGCGGAAAACGGCTTTGTGGCGCGCGCCATCGGCCTGAAGGCCGGCCTCCCCCGGGAGACCACCGCCTACTCCGTGAACCGTCAGTGCGGCTCCTCGCTGCAGGCCGTCGCGGACGCGATGATGGAGATTCAGACAGGCTTTGCCGACGTGGTGGTCGCGGCGGGCGCGGAGAACATCTCCCAGCTGCCCTACTACGTCAAGGACGCGCGCTGGGGTGCGCGCATGGGACACAAGAGCTTTGAGGACGGCGTGATCGACATCCTCACCTGGCCCCTGGACGGCAATCACAACGGCGTGACTGCGGAAAATGTCGCCCGGGAGTACCATGTGAGCCGGGAGGAGCAGGATGTATTCGCCCTGGAGAGCCACCGGCGCGCCTGCGCTGCGATCCAGGCGGGCAAGTTCAGGGATGAGATTCTGCCCGTGGAGCTGAAGGACCGCAAGGGCAGGGTCACGGTGTTCGACACGGACGAGGGGCCGCGCGAGGGGCAGACGCTGGAGAAGCTGGCGAAGCTGAAGCCCTGCTTCGTGCGCGAGAACGGCAGCGTGACCGCGGGCAATTCCTCCTCGCTGAACGACGGTGCGGCGGCGGTGGTGCTGATGTCCCGGGAGAAGGCCGAGGCGCTGGGCGTGGTTCCGAAGCTGAAGATCGAGGGCTATGCCGTTGCGGGCTTCGACGCGGAGCTGATGGGCTATACCCCGTACTACTCCAGCCGGAAGCTGGCGGAGAAGCTGAACCTGAACCTGCGGGAGATCGACATGTTTGAGATCAACGAGGCCTTCGCAAGCCAGGCCTACGCCGTGCGGCGCGATCTGGGGCTCGACCCCGAGAAGGTCAACATCTATGGCGGCGGCATCTCCATCGGCCATCCCATCGGTGCGACGGGCTGCATCCTGACCGTCAAGGTGCTCTACGAGCTGATGCGCTCGGACAAGCGGAACGCCATGATCTCCATGTGCATCGGCGGCGGTCAGGCCATCTCGATGTACTTCACCAAGTGCTGAACCCCATCGACGAAGGAGGATATTCAGATGAAGAAGCTGGATCGGGTTCGCGTCGGCATCGTGGGACTGGGCATGGTCAGCTACTCCCACATCGACGCCTATGCAGCCAACGAAAACGCCGAGGTCGCGGCGGTCTGCGACCTGAACGAGCAGCAGTGCAGAGCCGTCTGCGAGAAGTACGGCATCAGGAAGTATTACACCGACTATGCGGAAATGCTGAAGGACCCCGAGATCAACACCATCGACATTACGACCCCCACCTTCCTGCACGCCCGCATGACCATTCAGGCCGCCAACGCCGGCAAGAACATCTCCTGCGAGAAGCCCTTCTGCCTGACGCTGGAGGAGGGACGCGCGGCGGTGGAGGCTGCGCGGAGGAACGATGTTTCGCTGATGGTCGGCGAGTCCTACGTGTTCATGAGCACGCTTGAGAAGGCGCGGGAGCTGATCGACGCGGGCGAAATCGGCAAGCCCACGCAGATGCGCCAGCGCTTCGGCGCGTGGATCGAGCGGGACGCGGTGATGGACAACCGCCCCGTCAGCGCAAACCGGGAGTGGCGCATGGACTCCTCCAAGGCGGGCGGCAGCGGCTTCCCCTGGATGTTCGACCACTGCGTCCACTTTTTCTCCGCAGCGGAGTACCTCATGAACGATGCAAGGGTCAAGGAGGTCTTTGCGCTGAAGGCGGATCTCGGCTTCATGCAGGCGCGCAGGGACGAGCATGCGGTGGACGGCAGCAGGATGCACCTCTACGGCACCAACAGGGCCGGCGACATCCCGATCATGACCTGGACGTATGAGGATCCCGCCTGCGCAGGCGTATGGATGCGCGGGGAGTACCTGAACGGCAAGTTCGACAAGTACACCGGCTTCAGCCTGAGCGTGCTGGGCGACGACGGCATGATCGAGCTGCTGGGCGAGGGCGGAAAGGGCCTGGAGTCCGGCGGGCAGAGCGCCCACCTCGTGCTGACGAAGAAGGACGGAAGCGTGCAGACCTACCGCTTCGACGAGGGCGGCGACGAAATCTGGGACAGCGAGGTTTCCTATTACAGCCGCGCCCACAAGAACCAGATCGATTCCTTCGTGGACAGCCTGATTCACGGCAGACAGCCCCGCTATGACGGCGAAAAGGGCCTCTATGCCGTGCAGACCACCATGGCCGCCATCTGCTCCGCCAAGGAAGGCAGGCCCGTGCGGGTGTGCGAGGTGACAGACGAGCGCGTGGCAGGTTCGTCCGAATCGTGATAGAAATGGTCTGAATCCGGGTTTAATATCGCAAAAGTATCCTGTAAAATAAAACTATCAGGTCAGGCAAGGTGCCCGGCCATCGAGAGCGCAACGCTGAATGGACAGAGAGGAGTAAGGCATATGAAGCTCACAGGCGGACAGATGATCGTCAAGTATCTGGAAAAGGAACAGGTTCCCTATGTGCTGGGCATTCCCGGACACGGCATCCTCGGCTTCTTCGACGCACTGAAGGAGGAGGATCAGGCCGGCAACATCAAGTATCTGCAGGTGCAGCACGAGCAGACCGCGGTGCACATGGCGGACGGCTACTTCCGCGTCAGCGGCAAGCCGCTGGCCTCGTTCACCTCCGTCGGCCCCGGCGCGCTGAACACCGCCATCGGCCTCGGTACGGCGCTGGTGGATTCCAGCGCGGTGCTGCAGATCTGCGGCGACGCGCACGTGAACATGAAGGGCGTGGGCGTGCTGCAGGAGGTGGAACGCTTCCAGGATTCCAATTATATCCGCGCACTGGAGCCCGTGACCAAGCGCAGCTGGCGCGTGGAATCGCCGAAGCAGCTCCCCCGCCTGCTGCAGCGCGCGTTCAACGAGATGACCACGGGTCGCAGGGGCCCGGTGCTGCTGTCCATGCCCATGGACGTGCAGTCCAACGCAGCGGACGTGACGCTGCCGGAGCCGGACATGCACCGCGCGGTGAACGCAACCGCAGCCAGCGCGGAGACCATCCATGCGGCGGTCGCCCTGATGGCGACGGCCAAGCGCCCGGTGATCGTGATCGGCGGCGGTGCGCTGCGCAACGGCACCGACCCGGAGAAGCTGGTCAGGCTGGCGGAGCTGTGGGGCGCGGCTGTGGTGACCACCATGGCAGGCAAGAGCGCCTTCCCGGAGAATCATCCGCTGTACGGCTTCCACTCCGGCTCCAAGGGAACGCCGGTGGGCGTGGAGCTGACCCGCAAGGCCGACGTGGTGCTCGCGCTGGGCACCCGCTTCGCGGACGAGGCGACCTGCTCCTACCGCAAGGGCGCGGCCTACAACTTCCCGGAGACCAAGCTGATTCAGGTGGATACCGACTCCCGCGAGATCGGCAAGAACTACGGCGTGGACGTTCCGGTGCTGGGCGATTTGCGGCTGGTGGTCGATCAGCTGATCGAGGCCTACACCGATCAGGTGGGCGTGGTGGACTACCGCGAGAAGGCCTACACGAAGGAAATCGCCCGCCTGAACGCAGCCTGGGCAGCAAAGAAGGCCGAGAAGCGCGCCGCGAAGTATGAGAAGGTGACGATCTCCCAGCTCCTTGGCATCATGGAGGAAACGCTCCCGGAGGACACCATCATCACCACCTCCTCCGGCAACACCCAGGCCCAGTGCCTGCAGGAGTACGTGTTCAAAAAGCCCGGCACGCACCTGACCACCGGCGGCTTCTCGACCATGGGCTGGGCCTTCCCGGCGGCCATGGGCGCAAAGCTGGCGAAGCCCGACGTCCCTGTGGTTGCGCTGATGGGCGACGGCGACTTCATGATGGTCATGCAGGAGCTGGCGACCATGAAGAAGTACAACATCCCGGTCATCGTCATCTGTGCCAACAACGCCTGCTGGATGGCCATCCGCGATCTGCAGGAGGGCAACTACGGAGCGGAGCACCGCTTCGGCAACGACTTCGTGGACAGCGAGGGCAAGCTGTACAGCCCGGACTTCAAGGCGATCGCCGAGAGCTTCGGCGTGTACGCCCAGAAGGTCTCCCAGCCCGGCGAGGTGGCGCAGGCGATTCGCAGCGCGCTGGATGCGAAGACTCCAGCCTTCATCGAAGTCGATGTGGATCGCGAATTCCCCCAGTCCGGCGGCGAAGCCTACGGCTGGTGGGACGTGCCGGTGCCCGAGACCGTGGAGGATCTGGCGGAGGCGCGCAGGCTGTACGAGGAGGGCCTGGCCGAAGAGACGGTCTGACCCTGCACAGGCATCATGAAAGGAAGGCTTCTGTTATGAAGATTGCAATTCTCAACGAGGTCAGCTCCTGCGCGCGCAACGGCGACATCGCGCGGGCGCTGGAAAAGACGACGGACGCGGAAATTCTCAACCTGGGCATGCACCGGGCCGACGAGCAGCCGGAGCTGACCTACATCGGCACCGCGACCATGGCGGCCATCCTGCTCAACACCGGTGCGGCCGACTTCGTGGTCGGCGGCTGCGGAACCGGCCAGGGCTTTCTCAACGCGGTGCTGCAGTTCCCGGGCGTGGTCTGCGGGCTGATCAGCGACCCGCTGGATGCATGGCTGTTCTCCCAGATCAACGGCGGAAACTGCATCTCCCTGCCGCTGAACAAGGGCTATGGCTGGGCGGCGGACGTCAATCTGGAATACCTGTTTGAAAAGCTGTTCAAGGATCCCTCCGGTGCGGGCTATCCCCCGCACCGCGCGGAGAGCCAGGCCGCAAGCCGGGCGCTGCTGGCGGATATCTCCCGCAGGGCGCATCATTCCATGACGGACATCCTGCGGGACATGGATCCGTCCATCCTCAGGATGATTTCCGCAAACAAAACCTTCATGGACGCGGTCAGGACTGCGCCC
The DNA here is from genome assembly GCA_051878085.1 of Aristaeellaceae bacterium. Lineage (GTDB taxonomy): Bacteria > Bacillota > Clostridia > Christensenellales > Aristaeellaceae > SFTH01. The sequence goes on from JBJEJN010000081.1 coordinate 11,237, forward strand.
GGGGCGACGGACGAGCTGGTTCAGCTTCTGCAAAACGCTTGAGACGGGAAGGGAGCATGAAAGATGAGCGACATCATGAACAAATTCAGTCTGGCCGGAAAGAAGGCCATCGTAACCGGCGGCGCGAAGGGGCTGTGCAACGGCATGGCCCAGGCGCTGCACGACGCAGGCGCCGAAGTGGTTCTGCTGGACATCCTGGACATCGTCGAGGAATCGGCAAAGAAGATGGGTGCGACCGGAGCGCCGGTGCACGCCGTGAAGGGCGATCTGTCCAAGCCGGAAACCCTGGAGGCGGTCTACAATGCCTGCCTTGAAAAGCTGGGCGGGCGCGTGGACATCCTGCTCAACGGTGCGGGCATCCAGTTCCGCGCCCCCGCAGTGGAGTTTCCGCAGGCGAGGTGGCAGAAGATCATCGACATCAACCTGTCCGCCGTGTTCTACATGGCGCAGCTGGCGGGCCGCACGATGCTTGCGCAGGGCTACGGCAGGATCATCAACATCGCCTCGATGTGCTCCTTCTTCGGCAGCGTGCTGATTCCCGCGTACACGGCGAGCAAGTCCGGCGTGGCGGGCATCACCAAGGCCCTGTCCAACGAGTGGGCCGCAGGCGGCGTCACCGTCAATGCCATCGCACCCGGCTACATGGCCACCGAGCTGACGGCGAACATGAAGCAGGTCAATCCGCAGCAGTACGCGGAGATCACCGGAAGGATTCCCATGGGACGCTGGGGAAATCCCGAGGATTTGCAGGGCCTGTGCGTATTCCTCGCCTCCGACGCCGCCGCCTACATCTCCGGCGCGGTCATCCCGGTGGACGGCGGGTATCTGGGCAAGTAAGACAGAAAATCAGGATTGGGGGAAAGGTCATGACACTGCGGCAGGAAATGGAAACCATCGTGGAGCACGCCATTCGGCGCGTATTGCCGGATGAAGCCGTGCGCCGGGCCCTTGCGGACATGGCCTTTCCCACGGGCCGACTGTATGTCGTCGCTGCGGGCAAGGCAGCGTGGCAGATGGCAAGGACGGCGTGCGAGGTGCTGGGGAACCGGCTGGAAGCGGGCGTCGTCTGCACGAAATACGGGCATGTGATGGGCGAGCTTCCCAACATCACTTGCTACGAGGGCGGACATCCCGTCCCCGACGAGAACTCCTTTCAGGGAACGCGGGCGGCGATTGCGCTTGCCCGGCAGCTCAGGGCGGAGGATAAGCTGATCTTCCTGCTCTCCGGCGGCGGCTCCGCCCTGTTTGAGCTGCCGCTGCTGCCCCTGGACGAATTGCAGGACGTGACCCGGCAGATGCTCAACTGCGGCGCGGACATCGTGGAGATCAACACGATCCGAAAGCGCCTGTCTGCGGTCAAGGGCGGCAAATTTGCGCAGCTCTGTGCGCCCGCCTCGGTGTACACCGTGGTTCTCAGCGACGTCCTCGGCGATCCGCTGGATATGATCGCCTCCGGGCCGACCTATCCGGACGCCTCGACCTGTGCGGATGCGCTGCGAATTGCCGAAAAGTACGGTCTGCGCCTCAGCAGGCGCGCCCGGGCGCTTCTGGAAACGGAAACGCCAGGAACGCTTACAAACATCGAGACTGTGGTGACGGGCAGCGTCTCCGGACTGTGTCGCGCAGCACAGGAGGCCTGCGAGGCGCTGGGGTATGAGACGGTGCTTCTCACCGACCGCCTGTGCTGTCAGGCGAAGGAAGCGGGCGCATTCATGGCGGCCATCGCACAGACGCACGCCGGAGGAAATCGCAGGCGCGCATTCATCGCAGGCGGCGAGACCACGGTGATTGTCACCGGAGACGGCAAGGGCGGGCGCAATCAGGAGCTGGCGCTGTCCGCTGCGGTCGGCATCGCCGGACTTCACGACACGGCGCTGTTCAGTATCGGCAGCGACGGCACGGACGGGCCGACGGATGCGGCGGGTGGATTCGTGGACGGAGACAGCTGTGCGCGGCTCCGGGCTGCAGGCATCGATGTGCATGAGGCGCTGCGCCGCAACGACGCCTACCACGCGCTTCAGGCGGTGGACGGCCTGATTGTCACCTGCCCCACCGGGACAAACGTCAACGACGTCGCAGTGCTGCTGCTGCGGTAGATCCGATGCTTCCATGTTCCGCGCGCACCCGGCATTGTCCATATATATAAATTATTCAAAAGCAGCGACTGTCCAATCCCGGCAATCGCTGCTTCAGTCATCCTCTTCAGTACAGATACTCCAGACCACAAGTTCCTGCCTTGTCGCTTGGCCGCTGAACACGTTTCCCTCCATGCGCACAGCGCCGGCCATCTGGGATTCAGTTTTTCGTTTGTCTTTCCCTTGGGCAATCCTCTGTGTATTCCATCCCATTCCTGAAACAGAATACCAGCTTCCTGCCCTTCCCAACCACCACCTTATCCACCAGCGCCACAAAGGTGTAAGGATCGAAGTCCATGCACTCCTCCTGCTCCTCCAGCATCCGGAGGAAAATCTCAATCTTTCGCCTGCGATTCTCCTTATCCTGCTTCTGCGCGGCAATCCTTCGGAGCTTCCCACCGGCTTTTTCATAATCTTCAGCCAGCACATTGTATTCCTGCTGGTATTCCTCCTGATTCATCTGCACCCGGGCGTTTTCCTCCACCAGATTTCGCACGCGCTCCGCAATGCCCCGCACCTGTTCCTCCAGCCGCTTTGCAGCCC
>JBJEJN010000082.1:0-2635 GCA_051878085.1 Aristaeellaceae bacterium
GGCATCGCCAACGAGCTGTTTCCGCTGCTGCTGTTCATCGGCATCGGCGCGATGATCGACTTCGGCCCGCTGCTGTCCAACCCCAGCCTGCTTTTGATCGGCGCGGCGGCCCAGTTCGGCATCTTCTTCACGCTGATTATGGCCAGCCTCATGGGCTTTGAGCTCACCGACGCGGCCTCCATCGCCATCATCGGCGCGGCGGACGGCCCCACCTCCATCGTCGTTGCCAACCACTTCGGCACGAAGTACATCGGCGCGATCATCGTGGCCGCCTACTCCTACATGGCACTGGTGCCCATCGTCCAGCCCCCCTGCATCCGGCTCATCACCACCCAGAAGGAGCGCCGGATTCACATGGACTACAACCCGGCGGACGTGTCCCGCACGCTGCGCATCCTCTTCCCCATCTGCGTCACGATGATCGCGGCGCTGGTGGCTCCCGCTTCGGCTTCGCTGGTGGGCTTCCTGATGTTCGGCAACCTGATCCGCGAGTGCGGCGTGCTCAACGCCCTGTCCGAGGCCGCGCAGAAGGTGCTGGCGAACCTGATTACGCTGCTGCTGGGCATCACCGTGGCCATTTCCATGCAGGGCGAGGCCTTCCTGCGGTTGGAGACCCTGATGATCCTGGGCCTGGGCCTGGTGGCCTTCATCTTCGACACCTTCGGCGGCGTGCTGTTCGTGAAGTTTTTGAACCTGTTCCGCAAGCAGAAGATGAACCCCATGATCGGCGCGGCGGGCATCTCCGCCTTCCCCATGGCCTCCCGCGTGGTGCACAAGATGGGCCTGAAGGAGGATCCCTACAACTACCTGCTGATGCACGCGGCGGGCGCGAACGTCGCCGGACAGATCGCCTCCGCCATCGTCGGCGGTCTGATTATCTCCCTGGTGGGCTGAGGAGGTGCGCAGATGAATCTTTCCAACGTATTGCAGTCCCTGATTATCACCGGCAAGGGCATGGCCGCCATCTTCGTGGTCATGATCGCCATCTACCTGCTGATTGCACTGATTCGGAAGGTGTTTTGATAAATGTGGCGGGGGAGCAAGCTCCCCCGCCACGCTTTTTGACAATCTGCGCCGCACTGGTATTCTGCCTCCCTTGTGTAAAGGGAGGTGGCACGGCGCAGCCATGCCGGAGGGGTTGTCTGTCTGAACACATCGGAACCGCAACAGCAATGGTAGAGAATGCTGGGAACAATCCCTCAGTCAGCTTTACGCACTGGCCGCACTGCGTTTTACGCAGCGGCCGGCAGCGCACCGCTGGAATCCGAAGGATTCGCGGTGGCTGGTCGCGGCTCCCTTGGAGTCGCGACTGCTGTTTTACACAAGGGAGCCTAAAGGAAAACGCGACTGCGAAACTTGCACAAGCTAGTACGCCGCGCGGCAGTTGCCGCGCGGCGCTGTTTTTTATGCCTTCTCCACGGGCAGGCAGATCTCGGTGACGAACTCGTCGGGGTTCTGCGTCTCGTGGGGACTGACGTGGTAGATGTAGAAGGCGGGGCCGCAGAAGCTATAGCCGTTGTCGCGCACCCAGGCGGCCACGGCGGCGCTCACCTCGCTGATGAGGTGGTAGCCGCCCCGATAGGTGGCGGAGGCCACGGTCACGGCGGGCAGGATCCTGAACTTCACGTGCTCGGTGTCCGGGTAGGAGCCCTTCACGCTCTTCTGCACCTCCACGTCCACGTCGGCCTCCTTGTACTCGCCGTCGTGGAACACCGCGCAGCAGATGCAGGGATCGCCGTCGACGAGGTGCAGCGGCGCGGTCTCCCGCATCAGGGTCTCCCACAGCGTGCCCTCGCAGTCGTAGCGGGGCAGGATCTGCCGCACGCAGGCGGCGTTGCGCTCGGGCAGGGTCTTGAGATTTACATTGTACTGCATTGCATGATTCTCCTCTCTCAGGTTGCGTCGCAGGGATTCCAGCATGCGCAGCTGGCGCTCCACCTCCTGCAGCTGGCAGCGCAGCTCCCCTTCGCGGCAGATAAACAGCCGTTCAAGAGCCTCCGCGTCCCCGCCGCAGGCGAGAACCTCCGAGATGGCGCTCAGGCCGAAGCCCATGTCCCGCAGCGCCGCGATCCGCCCCGCCAGCGGCAGTTGATCCTCGCCGTAGTAGCGGTAGCCGGTGAACGCGTCGATGCGCACGGGCCGAAGCAGGCCGATCTCGTCGTAGTGGCGCAGCATGCGTATGCTGATTCTGGATAGCTTGGAGAATTCCCCGATCTTTAGCATGGTTTGCACCTCGCACATGCGAATTTCTGAGCTCAGGAGCATTATACAGGCTGACATGGTGGGAGAGTCAAGGGGGAAATGCAGAAAAATGGGGCCATATCAAAACGAAAAGGAAGTTTTGAGACGGTTCCACAACGGCGGGGTGGCGGGCGGGGCCCGCAGCCAGTTGCCTGACGGCGTTTAGTTCATCGAACCCCTGCCCCCACTGATTCAAGGGGCAGAGGTTCTGTGTTTCTTTCCTATACTTCTCAGAATGCGTTTTTCCGTGTCCAGTTTTAGTTTATCACTACAGGGCCCGCCCTACAGCACAGAACGAATTTGAGGTATTCCCCAGAACCAGACGCAAGAAATCTGCCCCATAGCCGCCGGGGCAGATTTCGGGTGAATGCCAGCATCGCGCAAGAAAAGGAAC
>JBJEJN010000083.1:0-13446 GCA_051878085.1 Aristaeellaceae bacterium
AGGCGGTGATGGTGATGGTGACGCTGCCCGCGCGGAGGGCGGAGACGCGCCCGGTGGGGCTGACGGTGGCGTAGCGGATGTTGGAGCTCTTGAAGGAGAGCCCGCCGGTCATGCCGTTGTCGGGGGTGGCGACCACCGGCGCATCCACCTTTTCGCCCACGCAGAGGGTGGCGCTGGCTGCGGAGAGGTCGATCCGGCTGGGCTCGGCAACGACGGTCAGGGTCTGGCTGGCGGACGCGCCGTTGTAGGCAGTGGCGGTGACGGTGACGCTGCCCTCTCGCAGGGCTGTGACCTCGCCGCTTACGGAGACCGTAGCGATGGCGTCGTCGCTGCCGGAGTAGCTGATGGCGCTGGCGGACTCGCTGTTGACCGCTGCGGAGAGGGTATGGGTCTGGCCCACGCCCAACACGGGCGCGTCGGAGCTGAAGGTCACGGATTCCGGCGCGGGAACCACGGTGACTTTCAGGCTGGAAGTCTTGTTGTTGAAGGTTTTGGCCGTGACGGTGGCCGTGCCCGGCACGACGGCATAAACGCGGCCGTCCTCCACGCGGAGGACGCTTTCATCGCTGACGGCGTAGCGGATTCCGTGGCTGTGCGCACCGGAATTGAAGCTGACGGACAGGGCCGCGCGGTCGCCCACGCCCAGCGTGGTCGCGCCTGCACTGAGCTTGACGCTGCGGGGAGCGCTGCGCACCGTCACCTTGCAGCTGGCGGTCAGGCCGCTGGGGGTGGAGACGGTGACGGTGGCGCTGCCTGTGCGCACGCCGGTGATCGCGCCGCTGGCCTTGTCCACCTTGACGTAGCGGGTGTTGGAGCTGCTCCAGCGCAGTTCGCCAAAGAGGCGCTCGGGCGTGACCGTGCAGACCAGGCCGTCGGTCACGCTTTCGCCCGCGCCGATGGTGAGGGTGGTGGCGCTCAGGGAGATGGATTCCGGCTCGGACACCGCGACCTGGATCGAAGCGGGCATGCACACGCCGCTGGCGGTGATCGTGGCCGTGCCGGGGGAGACGGCGGTCAGCGTGCCGTCGGCGGAAATTTCGGCGACGGAGGGGTCGCTGCTGCTCCATTCAATGGGATAGCCCCTGCCGTCGGAGTAGGCTGCGGTGAGCTTGACCTGGTCGCCGGGCGATAGCTCCGGGCAGGCTTCAACCGACAATTGCAGAATGAAGCGCGCGCCCGGCTCCGGCAGGGCGTGTCCGCCGTAGGTCGGCGCGTCCGGGGAAATGCGCAGCGCATCCAGCTCATCAGCGGTCAGGGGAGTGAGATCGGCTGCGTCCGCCCAAGCAACGTAGGCCAGCTTTTCGTGGGCGAAGCAGATCTTCGCGCTGCTGTCGGTTTCATTGATTTCCGCCACGTAGACCGCGCCCGCGTCCAGCACGGCCAGCTCGGAGGCGCTGCCTTCTGAAGCAACGCGCACGCTGCTGCCGGAGGCGATGCGCGCGTAGCCCTGACTGAGCTGCACATCGTTTTCAGCGGTTTCCTCGTCCGTTGCATCGTCGGGAGATGCGGAATTCTGGGGATCGCCGGTCACATCGTCCTCTGCGGGCGCATCGGAATTGGACGGCGCGCCGTCGGTGGGTTCGGGCGTGGCGGTGGACGCAGGGACGCCGGTGGCCTCGGGCGCGGCGGTGGATTCAGGGTTGCTGCTGGACGTGGGCACGGGCGTCTCATCGGCATCTTCCTCCGCTGCTACCGCTTTCGGAGAAGCTTCGTTCGTCGAAGCAGGGTCGCCGGACTCCGCCTCCGGAGGAACCTCCTCCGCATAGGCCGCGTGCCCTGCGGCGTCGGGGTCTGCAAGGCCGAGGATTGCGAGGAGCGATTCGTCCGCGGCCTGTTCATCTGCCGGAAGATACGGAACCTCCACCGCTCCGAAAATCAACAGCAGCGCCAGTGCGGCGCAAAGAAGCCTGCGAATGCTGTTTTTCATGTGCAATCCACCCTTCAGATCAATCTTTTCCCTTCTACTATTATAGCACCCACGGTAAAAATTTGCAACAAATTGACAAAATGGAAAACTTCTGCGGATTTTCGCACACAAAAATGCCGCAAACCGGTCTGGCCTGCGGCAGAGGTATCGAGGAATCAGACGAACACGAGCTGCACCAGCAGCATGTAGACGATGGTGCCGCCCGCGATGGAGAGCAGCGTCTGCTTCCTCCACAGGTGCAGCGCAGCCACCACTGCGATGGCGATCAGCTCGGGCAGGCCGTGGCTGCCGCCGGTGAGCTGCACGTTCTTCAGGCAGTAGACCACCAGCATGCTGAACACGGCCGGCGGCAGGGCGTGGCCCAGATAGCGGATGAAGCGCGGCGTGGGCTTCCCGGCGGGGAAGAGCAGAAAGGGCAAAAAGCGCGTGAGCATGGTGGCCAGCGCGCACAGGGCGATGGTGATGAGCATCTGGGCCGTGGTCATGCGTCCGCACCTCCCTTGCGACGGATGCGCGCCTCGATGGGCTTTTGCAGCAGCGCCAGTGCCAGCAATATGGCAGCCATGGCGGGCAGCAGGAAGTTCTCCGGGCCAAAGATCAGCAGGCTGAGCACCGACAGGCCCAGTCCGGCGAGCGCGCTGATGTGCTGTTTGTCCTTGCGCCACTGATTGATGAAGATGACCACGAACAGCGCGGTCATGGCGAAGTCCAGCCCCTGGGTGTTGAAGCGGATCAGCATGCCGCCCAGCGCGCCCAGCGTTGCGCCGGAGAACCAGTAGAGCTGGTCCAGCAGGCTCACGAAGAAGTAGAACCAGCCCCGATCCACATTTTCGGGCACGTCGGCGGAGCAGGTGACGGAGAAGGTCTCGTCGCTCAGCGCGAAGATCAGGTAGGGCTTCTTCCGGCCGGTATTACGGTACTTGTCCAGCATGGACACGCCGTAGAACAGGTGGCGCGCCTGGATCAGCAGCGCCATCAGAAAGGCCTGGATCGGATTGAACGCCCCCAGCAGCAGGTTCACGATCACGAATTCCAGCGAGCCGCCGTAGACGATCAGGCTGGTGAGCATCGGAATCCAGAAGGGGAAGCCGGACTGCACCATGTACACGCCGTAGGTCATGCCCAGAAACAGGTATCCGGCGAGGATGGGGATGGTGTGGGGCAGCGCCGCCCGGAAGGCCCGCAGGCGCACACCCTGCTTTTTGGGTTTCATATGGGTTTCCTTCTTTTGTCGTTCTTTCGGATAAGATTAGCACGAAAAGCGCCGCTGTGCAAGCATAGTTGGGGAATTTTTTGGCAGCTCTGTTGACGAATGTGAACGTTCTGCTTCGCCGCACGGTTTTTTATGCAAATTCATGGAAAATGCCTTGTGTGGAAAAGCGCGCGTATGCTATAATCTGTAAGAATACTAGAGAGCTAGGGGTCGGAAGCATGCGAGCCAAGAGGATTTTGATCGTTGTATTGACGCTGGTGGTTGCCTGGTGCGGGCTGTCTGTGGATGCAGCGCTTGCGGACAGCGGCTACGATATGCCGTATTTCATCGACGTGGACATCACCAACCAGATCGTCACCATCTACAACACGTCGGATGGCAGCGTGGCCCGGCAGATGCTCTGCTCCACGGGCACCGTCGGCCATGAGACGCCCACCGGCGTGTACTATCTGCCGGCCAAGACCCGCGATGACGAGCGCTCGGAGTGGTACAGCTTCTACGCGCTGGGTGTGTACGCGAAGTGGGCGACCCGCATCATCAACGGCTACCTGTTCCACTCCTTCCCCTGCAACCGGAAGAACCTGGAGACCGTGTCCCAGTCGGCGGTGAAGCAGTTCGGCATGCCCGCCTCCCACGGCTGCGTGCGCATGCTGCCGGAGGATGCGGAGTTCATCGCCAAGAACTGCCTCAAGGGCACGCGGGTCACGATCTACGAGAGCGGCGAGCTGGACGAGGACCTGCGCAAGCTGCTCTACATCTCCTCCTATACCGGCGAGGACGGCATGACCTACCGCGAGTTCCTGGGCTACTCCGAGACCGACCTGGGCCGCGGCTCCTCGGGCCCGGAGGTGCTGGATCTGCAGTACCGCCTGTCCGACCTGGGCTACTACGAGGGTGAGCCCAACGGCGCGTACGACACCAAGACCATCGCTGCCGTGAAGCATCTGCAGGACGATCTGGGCCTTGCCGACAACGGCATCACCTCCGAGAGCCTGCTGCAGGTCATCTACTCCGATTCGGCACCCATCTCTGCGGGCGAGGTCACGCTGGAGGAGGGCAAGAGCGGCCCCGTGGTGAAGAAGCTGCAGACGGCGCTCGCGACCCTGGGCCTGTACGACGGCGCCATCGACTCCATCCTCGACCTGGACGTCACCGAGGCGGTGAAGAAGTTCCAGCAGGCCTGCGGCTACGAGACCGACGGCGTGCTCACCCCGGAGATCCAGCAGGCGATCTACTACGTGGTCAACCAGCTGGAGGAAACCTTCGGCGCGGATGCCATTCCCCAGGCGGAGCTGGTCACGGAGGAGATTCAGCTGGCGACGGTGAACGCCAAGGCCAACATCATCATCCGCTCCCAGCCCGACACCGAGAGCGATGCGAAGGGCAAGGCGTACATCGGCGACACCGTGATGGTGGTCGGCACGGACGGCGACTGGGCGAACGTTGTCTCCGGCAAGGTCAACGGCTACATGTACACCAAGTATCTGAAGAAGTCCGGTGTGGATTACAACTACATCCTGCGCTACACCGGCGCAGACGGCGCGAGCTATTCCATCGGCGCGACCCTCGAGGAGCGTTTGAACGGCGCGAAGGACTTCGCGGACGTGTTCTCCGCGCTCTACACCAGCGAACAGTTCACCTCCTATGCGGAGGAGACCGTGGAGTACGCAACCGTGACCACCGGCTCCGACGACGTGCGCCTGAACCTGCGCGCCGAGCCGAGCTCCGAGGCTGACATCCTGGCGCAGGTGCCCAACGGAACCAACCTGCGCGTGCTTGCTCAGGAGGGCGACTGGACGAAGGTGGGCTACGAGGAGGCCATCGGCTATCTGATGAACCAGTACCTGAGCTTCTGGGAGGGCAGCGTCGCGGACGTGGAGGAGGAAGTGGAGGAGAGCTCCGTGAGCCTCTACGATCTGGCGGTCTACGAGATGGATGTGGAAATTCCCGCAACGGTCATCTCGCCCACGGTGGACGGCAAGAAGGTCAAGCCCTACCTCTACGAGGAGACCTCGAAGAAGTCCGACAAGCTCAGCGTGCTCGAGGAGGGCGCGCAGGTGACGATCGTCAAGTTCTTCGATGATGCCAACAGCGACTACAACTGGGTGCAGATCAACTACCTCGGCGGCACCGGCTACATGCTGGATATCTGCCTGAAGTATCAGATCGAGGGCGCATAAGAGGCGCATTCAGAAAAAAGCAAGACTGTCCATGAATGGAAATCCATCCGTGGACAGTCTTTTTATGCCAAAAGCAAGGAGCTGCTCCGATCTGGAGCAGCTCCGTTGGCCCTCAGGCCGTTGGCGATTTCATGTGGTGCTTTTCGATGTGTGCCATCGCGTCCCGGAGGATCTTGCGGTCGCGCTCGTAGGTCAGGCGGGTGAGCGCCTCGTCGTAGGGCACCCAGCTGGCCTCGGCGATCTCCTCCGGCTGGGGGATGATCTCCTTCTGCGTGGTGATGGCGGCGAAGATGACCACCAGCTTCTGGATGTCCGTGCGGATGTTGTAGCGGTTCTCCGCGCGGTAGCGCCGGTCCACCTTCACACGGATGCCGGTCTCTTCAAAGACCTCGCGCTCTGCGGTGTGGCTCTCCAGCTCCCCGGCCTCCATGTGGCCCTTGGGGAAGGAGATGTGCTTGCCCCGTGCGTGCCGGATCAGCAGCACGTTCCAGCCGTTGGTATCTCTCCGGAAAATCACTGCGCCGCAGGATTTTTCGTACTTCATGTCGGCCTCCCCGAAGTGCCGGCAATCAGAGCTTCTCGATTGCGTCTGCAATCGGTTCCAGCCATGATCCGTCGAACATTTCTATCTGGCCCGCGTCGCAAGCGGCTGCGAGGCTGGGATCCATGGGAAGCTGCGCGCTGTTGGCGATGCCGTTGCGGCCGGCGATCTCCTCCAGATGGCTCTGGCCGAAGATGTAGTGCTTCTTGCCGCATTCGTCGCACTGGAAGTAGGCCATGTTCTCCACCAGGCCCAGCACCGGCACGTTCATCATCTGCGCCATGCGCACGGCCTTTTCGACAATCATGCCCACCAGCTCCTGGGGAGAGGTGACGATCAGGATTCCGTCCACCGGCAGCGACTGGAACACCGTCAGCGGCACGTCGCCCGTTCCCGGAGGCATGTCCACGAACATGAAGTCCACGTCGCCCCACATCACATCGGTCCAGAACTGCTTCACGGTTCCGGCGATCACCGGGCCGCGCCAGACCACGGGGTCGGTCTCGTTCTCCAGCAGCAGGTTCAGGGAGACCAGCTTGACGCCGGTGGTGCTCACGGCGGGGATGATGCCCTCGTCGGTGGCGCTCAGCATGCCGTGCACGCCGAAGGCCTTGGGGATGGAGGGGCCGGTGATGTCCGCGTCCAGCACGGCGGCGCTGTGGCCCCGGCGGCGCATCGTGACCGCCATCATGCTGGTGATCAGGGACTTGCCGACGCCGCCCTTGCCGCTGACCACACCGATCACCTTTTTCACCCGGCTGTGGGCGTTGGCCTGGGCGCGGAAGTCCGGCTTCTGCGCGCTCCGGCTGGGACAGCTCTCGCCGCAGCTGGAGCAGTCATGGGTACAATTTTCGCTCATTTTTTGCAAACCTCGAATTCTGAAGATTCATGATTTAATGATAGACCTACGACAGGGCAAAGTCAAGCAATTTTCCGCGATTTTTGGTGATTCGGATGGCGTGCAGCCGTGGAAATTGTTGCAGGCGAACAAAACGGCGGCGCAAACCGGATTTGCGTCGCCGAAGCGGACGGTTTATACTTTGGAGGGGCTCAGATCCAGGCCTCGCCGGTGGCGGCAAGCCGCACGTCGCCGCTGATCTCCAGCCGGGAGATGCGCGCACCATCCCACTTGGCCTCCACATGGATCGTGCCGCCGGGCTGGGCCACGTCCAGGGCCGCGTCGCCGCGCCGTTCATGGGCAAGATATGCGCCCAGCGCCGCCGTGCCGCTGCCGCAGCCGCGCTCCCAGACGCTGCTGTCCGTGGAGCGCACGTACACCAGCGGGCGGATGCGATCCAGCGCGTCGTCGGCAAGGATGATGCCGATTGCGTCGGTTTCGCAGGCCTCGCACCAGCGGGGGATGCAGCGCGGTGCGTCGCTGGAACGCAGCACGCCCTCCCGGACGATGGCGTGGGCGATGCCGGGGAAGAACACCACCGGACAGCGCACGCCGTCGGGGAAGTCCACCTCCCGGATCGCCTCCGGCAGCGGCATGCAGACCGTGCCCCGACACACGTCGCTTCTGCGACGGATGCGGCAGGGGACGATCCCGTCCGCGCCGGAAACCTCCAGCGGATACACCGCCTCGCCGCCGTCGGGCAGGTTCTCCCGGAACGCCAGCAGCGCCGCCAGCGACATGGTGGCGTTTCCGCAGAACTCGCCGCCCATCATCTGCAAACGCATGCGCGCGCCGGGAAGCGTAGGTTCCTCCAGAAAGCCCACCTGCTCGCCGCCCACGCTTGCGTAGGCCATCAGCGCCTCGGCGACGGCGCTGTGCTGCGCGCGGGGCACGGGATCAGTGACGAGGATCGTCATGTTTTCGGTGGGATTGAGCTTTGCAAAGCGTAGTTTCATGATTATCTCCAAAATAAGCCGCAGCATTCCGGCAGGGCCGTGCGTACTGCGGCGAATTGTCGTCGGGTGTCAGTTGAAGCGGGAGAGGAACTGAATCGTGCGCTCCTGCTTGGGATTGTTGATGATGTTGAAGGGGTTGCCCTGCTCCACGATCACACCGCCGTCCATGAAGATCACGTGGTCGGACACGTCCCGGGCGAAGGCCATCTCGTGGGTGACGATCACCATGGTCATGTGCTGGGCGGCGAGGTCGCGGATGACCTTCAGGATCTCACCGGTCAGCTCGGGATCGAGGGCGGAGGTGGGCTCGTCGAAGAACAGGATCTTCGGCTGCATGGCCAGCGCACGGGCGATGGACACGCGCTGTTGCTGACCGCCGGAGAGCTGGTAGGGGTACGCGTCCTCGCGGTCAGCAAGGCCCATCTGCTTGAGCAGCTCCCTTGCGTGGGCGTAGACCTCGTCCTTCGGGCGCTTCTGGATCAGAATCGGGGCCTCGGTGATGTTCTTCAGCACCGAATAGTGGGGAAAGAGGTTGAAGTTCTGAAACACCAGGCCGAAGGAGGACTTGATGCTGCGCAGCTCGGCCTTGCTGGCGTAGACGCTCTTGCCGTTTTCCTCCCGGGCGGCATACTTGCCCAGGTAGGCCAGGTCGCCGCCGTCCATGGTCTCCAGCAGCGTGGCGCAGCGCAGCAGCGTGCTCTTGCCACTGCCCGACGGGCCGATGATGGACACCACCTGACCCTCCTCCACCGACAGGGAGATGTCGTTGAGCACCTCCAGCTCCCCGAAGTGCTTGCGCATGTGATTGATTTCCAGAATTTTCATGGCGCGCGCTCCTTTCATCGATAGTAGTTCAGGCGGTTTTCCAGACGGTTCATGATGAAAGCCACCAGCATGTTGAACACGTAGTAGAACACGCCGGCGATCACGAAGGGCATGAAGCTGGTCTGGGAGTTGGCGATCTGTTTGCCGATGGAGAACATCTCCTGATAGGCCAGGGTGAAGGCCAGCGAGGTGTCCTTGACCAGCGTGATGACCTCGTTTGTGACCGAGGGCAGGATGTGCTTGATGACCTGCGGCAGGATGATGCGCATGAAGGTCTGGAACTTGCTGTAACCCAGCACCGCTGCGGCCTCGTACTGGCCCACGGGCATGGCCTCGATGCCGCCGCGGTAGATTTCTGCGAAGTAGGCCGCGTAGTTCATGGCGAAAGCGATGATGATGGGAATCAGCTTGTTGCGCGCCACGCCGAAGCCGAAGAGGTAGAAGGGACCGTAGGCCACCACCAGCAGCTGCAGCATCAGCGGCGTTCCGCGCAGGATGGAGATGTACACCTGTGCGAAGTAGCGGATCGGCTTGATCTTGCTCATGCGCAGGAAGGCGACGATCAGGCCCAGCGGCAGAGAGAAGAGCAGCGTGAGGCCGAATATGGTGCAGGTTCTGCCAAGGCCCTCGCTCATCTTGGCGATCATGGCGGTGATGGTCATTTCTGTTTCCCCTTTACGCAGGCAGGGGGGCTATCGCTTTCGCCATAACCCCACAGCCCGTTATTTTGTTGATTTGTTGGATTCCTGTGCAAACCTGCGGCTTATTCGGCGCTCAGGCACAGGGCGCTGGTGTCCAGGCCGTACTTCTCGGCCAGGGAGATGTAGGTGCCGTCGGCAACCAGCTGCATGAAGGCTTCCTCAACCTGTGCGCACATCTCGGCGTCGTCCTTGCGGAAGCAGATTCCGTACTTCTCAGCGGCCCAGGACTCGTCCAGCATCACGTACTCGTCGCCGTACTCGGCAATCTTGTTGGCCGCAACGCCGATGTCGATCGCGATGGCGTCGATGGAGCCGGCCATCAGCTCGGTGAAGCAGACGTTGTAATTCTCGAAGCGAACCAGCTCGCCGAAGGTGGCTGCCAGATCGGCGCAGTCGCCGCTGAGCAGGATGTCGGCGGAGGTGCCCAGCTGCACGCCCACAACCTTGCCGGCCAGATCGTCGATGGTGGCGATGCCGCTGTCGGCCTTGGTCAGGATCATCTGGGAGTTGTCGGAGTAAGCCATGGACAGGGTGTAGGCCTCGGGGTCGATCACGTCGATGGTCAGGCCGGACCAGATGCAGTCGATCTCACCGGTGTCCAGGGAGATCAGCTTGGTGTCCCAGTTGATCGGAACCAGCTCGATGTCCCAGCCGAGGATCTCGCACACGCCCTTCGCCATCTCGATGTCGAAGCCGGTGTACTCACCGTCGTCGCCCATGTAGGTGTAGGGCGGATACTCCGCGTCGAAGCCCATCTTGAAGGTCACGGTCTCGGCCATGCAGGCGGAGGTCAGAACAAACATCAGAACCAGGATCATTGCAAGCGTCTTTTTCATTGTATTATCCTCCATTGTGAAGCTCTGCTTATTCGGAACATCGTGTGCTCCGTTCGTTGTGAGCATAGTTTAACACTTTAGCATGGTAAATTAAAAGCATAGTACGACGTAGTTTTGATGAAGTTTGTGTAAATATCATTGGGGTGGAGGGAAAAGCGTCGCAAATGTGGATTTGTTGCGCCGGACGGTGGAAAAAGCCGAAAGAGTTTACAGGGAAACAAGATAATCTGCGCACAGATTCCAACTTGGTTCACTATAATGAATGGACACGATTTGGGGGTGAAGAAATGCTGCACAGAGCAAACCGCAGCTATGAGCTGGACATGACCCACGGGAAGCTGATTCCGAAGGTGGCGGCGTTTGCGGTTCCTCTGATGCTGACGAGCATATTGCAGCTTCTGTACAACGCGGCGGACGTGATCGTGGTGGGGCGCTGCTCGGGCAAGGAGGCCCTGGCGGCGGTGGGCTCCACGGCTTCGCTGATCAACCTGATCGTCAACGTATTTCTGGGGCTGTCGGTGGGCACGAACGTGGTGGCGGCACGCTACTACGGTGCGGGCGGCTACAAGGACACCCAGGAGACGGTGCACACCTCCATCTTCATCAGCCTGATCGGCGGCGTGGCCATCGGCGTCTTCGGCTTCATCTTCGGGGGAACCTTCCTCGAATGGATGGGTTCGCCGGAGAGCGTGCTGCCGCTGGCGACGCAGTACATCCGCATCTACTTCATCGGCATGCCCTTCAACATGCTCTACAACTTCGGCGCGGCGGTGCTGCGCGCGGTGGGCGACACCCGCCGTCCGCTGTACTTCCTGACCGCTGCGGGCATCGTGAACGTGCTGCTGAACCTGCTGTTCGTGGTGGTGTTTCACATGGGCGTGGCGGGCGTTGCGCTGGCGACGATCATCGCCCAGATGATCTCGGCGGTGCTGGTGACCATCTGCCTGATCCGCACCGACGGCTTCGTGCACCTGGATCTGAAGAAGCTGCGCGTGCACGCGGACAAGCTCGCCGCCATCGCGAAGATCGGCCTTCCGGCGGGCTTCCAGGGCGCGTGCTTCTCCATCTCCAACGTGCTGATTCAGTCCACGGTGAACAGCTACGGCGACGTTGTCGTGGCGGGCAACTCGGCCTCCCAGAACCTGGAGGGCTTCATCTACGCCTCCATGAACGCCTTCCATCAGGCGGCCATCACCTTCGTCAGCACCAACATCGGCGCGGGCAAGAACAGCCGCATCCGCAAGTCGCTGGGGGCAACCTCGCTGCTGGTGACGCTGGTGGGCGTGGTGCTGGGCGGTCTGGCGGTGCTGTTCATGCGGCCGCTGGTGAGCATCTACAATTCCGAACCGGAGGTCATCGCCGCAGGCGTGCGCAGACTGCGCATCATCGCCGGAACCTACTTCCTCTGCGGCCTGATGGACGTGTTCTGCGGCGTGCTGCGTGGCATGGGTGCGGCCATGGTGCCGATGTTCGTGTCCATCATGGGTGCGTGCGCCTTCCGCATCTTCTGGATCTATGCGATCCTGCCCCTGAACCCCAGCCTTGAAATGCTCTACTATTCCTATCCGGTGTCCTGGGTGCTCACCGGCGGCGTGCATCTGATCTGCTGCCTGGTGCTGATGCGCAGGTTCCCGGTGCATCGAGAACAGGAGGAATTGACATGAAGACCGGACTCGCCATCTCCGCAATGATCGACTATCTGAACGGCAACCTGCACGAGGTGGAGCACCTGCTGAAGGTCTACGGCTATGCCAAGGCCATCGGCGAACTGGAGGGCCTGGACGCGCGCACCCAGGAGATTCTGGAGATCGCCGCCGTGGTGCACGACATCGGCATCCCGAGGGCCATCGAGAAGTATGGCAGCGACGCAGGCCCCTATCAGGAGGAGCTTGGCCCCGCCGAGGCGCGGAAGCTGCTGGCGGACATCGGCTGCGACGAGGAATTGATCGAGCGCGTGTGCGTTCTTGTGGGCCGCCACCACACCTACACCGACGTGGACGGCCTCGACTGCCGGATCCTGCTGGAGGCGGACTATCTGGTGAACGCGGCCTTCAACCACCACGGTGAGAAGGCGATCCTCGCGGCGAAGGAGAGCTTCTTCCGCACGCAGGCGGGCATTCGCTTCCTTCAGACCTGCCTTCTGAAGTGATTTGTCCCCCAAAATCCCCTGCGCAACCGTCGGTTGACAGATTGACGGGCCGAATTGGTGGCGCGCAACCGCAGAATCGGCTAGAATGGACACAACGGCGCGGGGATTTCCCGCCCGAATTCATCGAATGAGGTGTCATACATGATCCTGGCGGATAAGATTGTACAGCTGCGAAAGAAGAACGGCTGGTCGCAGGAGGAGCTTGCGGCACAGCTGAACGTGTCCCGGCAGGCGGTTTCCAAGTGGGAGGGTGCGCAGTCGGTGCCCGATCTGGACCGCATTTTGCAGATGAGCGCGCTGTTCGGCGTGACCACCGACTACCTGCTCAAGGATGAGCTGGAGGCGGAGGAGCCGAGCTGCGGGGAAGTCAGCGATGTGCGGCGCGTGGGTCTGGAGGAGGCGAACGCCTACCTTGCGTGGCGGGAGCGCGCATCCCTGCGCATCGCAGTGGCGACCTTCCTGTGCATCCTCTCGCCCATCCCGCTGCTACTGCTGAGCGCGGCCTCCCAGATGGAGGGCTGGGGAATCTCGGAGAACCAGGCGGGCATCGCGGGGGTCATCGTGCTGCTGGTGATCGTCGCGGCGGCGGTGGCCATGTTCATCGCCTGTGGTTCCCGGAACGCGCCCTATGAATTTCTGGAGAAGGAAGCCTTTGAGACGGAGTACGGCGTGGAGGGCATGGTGCGGGAGCGCCAGAGCGCGTTCCGAAGCTGCTATGTGCGGGGCAACATCCTGGGAACCTGCTGCTGCATCCTCGCGCCGGTGGCGCTGCTCATCGGCGCGTTCTCCGGGGACGACTTCCTGACGGTGGCCATGCTGTGCGTGACGCTGCTGGTCGCGGGCGTGGGCGTGATGATCTTCATTTCGGTGGGCGTGCGCTGGGCCGCCATGCAGCGGCTGCTGCAGGAGGGCGAGTTCTCCGCAGAGGATCGAAGCACGAACCGCTTCAAGGAGGCCGTGAGCGCCGCCTACTGGCTCATCGCCACGGCGGTGTATCTCGCCTGGAGCTTCATCACCGAGGACTGGCAGCATACCTGGATCGTCTGGCCGGTGGCGGGCGTGCTGTTCGGCGGGGTCATGGCGCTGTGCAACCTGCGCGTCAGGCGCGGCGGAGACGAATAATTGCAAATGGAACGGACGGATCAAAAGCGATCCGCCCGTCATTTTTGTGCGCCGAACAGGCAAGATAAAACCCCCAGTTCAACTGGGGGTGAAGAAAA
>JBJEJN010000084.1:0-53789 GCA_051878085.1 Aristaeellaceae bacterium
GAGAACGCCGAGTGGACGGACATGTACGTCCGCATGGCCCGCGAGGCCGACGAGGACGGCTTCCCTGCGCTGGCCGAGCAGTTCCGCGGCGTTGCAGCCATCGAGAAGGCCCACGAGGAGCGCTATCGCGCATTGCTGAAGAATGTGGAGACGAAGGCCGTGTTCGAGAAGAGCGGCGTCACCATCTGGGAGTGCCGCAACTGCGGACATCTGGTCGTCGGCACGAAGGCCCCCGAGGTTTGCCCCATCTGTCAGCATCCGCAGGCCTATTTTGAGGTTCGCAAGGAGAATTATTGATCGCTGAGATGATCGTGGTTTGATCTTCAGAAGACAAAGTGATCCCCTCCAGGCAGCGGACTTGCGCATGATACCTGATCGGGATTGCTTTGTCTTCTCATTTTGGGGGTTCTCCCCTATTCTAATCGGAAAAGGTGCAGAAATATGAATCTGGAACAGCTAAAGGCAAAGATGGACGAGGTGCACTACATTTACGACGATACCCTCGCCACGGTGCTGACCGTGGCGCTTCAGCTGGGACGGCCGCTGCTGATCGAGGGCGCTGCGGGCGTTGGCAAGACGGAGGTGGCCAAGGTGATGGCCCATGCGCTGGGCCGGGAGCTGGTGCGCCTGCAGTGCTACGAGGGCCTGGACGAGGGCAAGGCGCTCTACGAGTGGAACTATCAGAAGCAGCTGCTCAGCATCCAGATCAACGCGGGTGCACAGAGCAGGGACGAGCTGACCCGCGACCTCTTCAGCGACGAATATCTGCTGGAGCGTCCGCTGCTCAAATCCATACGCTCCGAGGAGAGCGTGGTGCTGCTGATCGACGAGATCGACAAGGCGGACGAGGAGTTCGAGGCGTTTCTTCTGGAGCTGCTGTCCGAGATGCAGGTTTCCATCCCGGAGGTGGGCACAATCCGCGCGCGCTCCATCCCCTTCGTGGTGCTGACCTCCAACCGGGCGCGGCCGCTCTCCGAGGCGCTGCGCCGCCGCTGCGCGTATCTCTACATCGAATACCCCGATCTGGAGAAGGAACTGGCCATACTGCGGGCAAAGCTGCCGCATGTGGACGACCGGCTCTGCGTGCAGGTGGCCCTGGCAGTAAAGAAGCTGCGGGACAACGAGGCCATATTGAAAAAGCCCTCCATCGCCGAAACGCTGGACTGGGCGGCGGCGCTGGATGCGCTGGGCGTGCGGGAGCTGACGCCGGACGCGCTGCGCCAGACGGCGGGCTTCGTGCTCAAGAATCCCGAGGACGTTCGCCTGATCCAGTCGGTTTCGGAGGAATCGGCTTCCGACGAACATGCCTGCGGTTCGGACGGACACACTTGCGGCTGCGGGGGACATTGCCATGCTTGATCCCGAGGTCTACCTGATCAAGCTGTCCGCCTTCTCCCGCATGCTGCGGCTTGAGGGCCTGGCGGTGGGCACCGCAGAGACCGCCGACGCCTGCCGCATCCTCCTTTTTCTGGGATTTGAGGATCGCGACCGGGTCAAGACGGCGCTGCGGACGGTGTACGCCAAGTCCCGGGATGAGCAGCGGATCTTCGACCGCACCTTCGACGGCTTCTTTCTCCCGGAGGAGGCCATGCGCCGTCAGGCCATGGAGCACGCCCGCCGGGAGGCAGAGATCGCGCAGGGCCGAATGGAGGCCGAGCGGGATCTCCAGCTCAACGGCAGGCCGCTGGATCTGAGCCACGAACAGCGGGAGGTCTACGCGGCCATGTCCGAGGAGGCCCGCGCGGGGCTGCGTGCCTTCATGGAGCGCTATCGGGAGAGCGCCGAGCGCAATCCCGACCTGTACAACAATTTCATTCATTCGGTGTTCGCCCGCTCGATCATGGAGCAGCAGATGATGATGGAGGATGCGGCGCTGGGCTGCGAGGAGCTGGATCCCGACGCGGGGCTGATGTTCCGGGACGTTTCCAGCTTTCAGGATGCGGAGATTCCCCGGGCCATCGAGCTGATCCGGCGGATTGCCCAGCAGATCAACGGTGAGCTCAGTGCAAAGCGGCGCAGACATGCGCTCTCCGGCGCGCTGGACTTCCGCCGCACCATCCGCCGTGGCCTCGAGACGGGCGGCAGCCTCTATCACCTGTGCTATCGCAGGCGGCGGCAGCGCAGGCGCAGTCTCGTGCTGCTCTGCGACGTGTCCGGCTCCATGCTCCAGTTTTCCGAATTCGTGCTGCGCTTCATGCAGTCCCTCAACAGCGCGTCCGACAGCTCCCGCTGCTTCCTCTTCTCCGAGGAGATGATCGAAGCCGACCCCTTCAGCCTTCAGAACATGGATCGCTTCCGCAGCTATGTGCGCGAGTCCGGCGTGTACGGCAAGGGAACCAATCTGGGCGCAGCGCTGGAGGCGCTGTGCGAACTGAAGCCCGCTCCGCTGGGCGCGGCCACCACGCTGCTGATCCTCTCGGACACCAAGACCATCGACCAGCCCCGGGCGATTCGCGCTCTGCTGGAGGCGAAGCGCATGGCGGGCCAGCTCATCTTCCTGAACCCGATCCCGGAGAGCCGCTGGCCCTACCTGCGCAGCACCCAGTCCGTGGCCTCGGTGTGCACGATGCTCTCCTGCAATACGCTGCATGCATTGCGCGACGCATGCAAGCGCCTGGCCTAGCGCAGCATCCTTTTCATCATAACAGCCGCGAGCCAAGGTTTTCCCCTGACTCGCGGCTGCTTTTTTACTTCAGAATGGCTGGAAAGAGCTGCTCCGCGTTGATGCTTGCCCCGCGCCATGCGTCATTTTTCGCAGCCGCAGATTCCCCGATTGGAGATTGCGTCCAGCCAGAAATACAGATTGTCCACTTCAAACACCTGAATCATGTCCTTTAGCTCCGCATGACCAGGACAGATTTCCGGGAACAGATTACTCTGCGCTTTGAACAGCTCCGGATTCCAGACATGGGTGCGCGCATCGCCATAGATCGCGCCGTAGAGAATTTTCGCCTCCACGAGATCCTGGAACATGTGGCTGCCATAGCTGAGCTCCGGCATGAACCCGGCGCGGCGGTCGGACACCTCGCAGACCGCAGAGAAGTTGGAAATTCCCCGGAAGCTCACGGGCACGCCCAGCTCCGGCGAGGAGGTTCCCACCCTGCCGGGCGTCATCAGCAGCAGGTTCTTGCCGCTTCCCCGGTAAGCATCGTTGATGGCCTCGATGGCCTTCGCCACGCCGTATTTCAGATTGTAGGGATAGGCGTCGTAGCGCGCCGGGTCGATCTGCACCACCACGTCCATCCGCCGCTTGCCGGAGGGCCCCATGACCGCGTCGGAGATATCGAAGAACACCTGCTCCAGCTTCAGCGCGTTCAGATCCACGCTTTCGTTGGATTGATTCTGGTACAGGGGCCTGCACTGGAGCAGGTTCACCACAAAGTCGCCGTCCGGGGCCAGGTTCACCGCAAACTCAATGTCCACCGGATTCCGATACACCCGCTCCAGTGTCTTGAGAATTTTCTGCATCAGTCCGGTGAAGCTCTGGTTCTCCAGCAGCCGCTGGCAGCTGACGAACCACACCTCCTGTCGCGTGCCGCTCTCCCGCAGATATGCCTCCGCCTCGTAGTCCCGCTCCAGCACCATCTTCCTGTACCACAGCGGAAGCTGGGGCAGCAGCGCGTCCAGCGGAAGCTCCGTCAGACGATTTCCGGCGCAGTCCAGCAGGTCGATGTTCCGCTGGGAGAACCTGTGCTTCTGCGCCACGGTGGTCAGCATCGTCACACTGGGGCGATCCAGATTGGCAAGGCGCGGATAGTCCTCCGTGGTGCGGTCCACCGCCTTGGTGCCCAGGCCCATGACGATGCGAAGCATTCCTGCGCCCGGATCCATGTCCGGCATCCATCGATAGGCGCTGTGGCTGTAGCCCACCCCCGCCGCACAGGGCATGAAATACGGGCCATAGTGGGAGCCGGACACCCGCTGCACCAGCACGGCCATCTGCTCGTCCCGCTTGTCCAGTCCGCGCATCCGGCGGTACTCCAGCGCGGAGGGATCCATGGTGCTGGCATACACCTGCCGGATGGTCTGCTCGAAGGTCTCCAATCGCTGCTCCGGGCTACCCTGATTCACGCAGAACACGGAATCGTACTTTCCCGCAAAGGCATTTCCGAAGCCGTCCTCCAGGAAGCTGGACGAGCGCACGATGAACGGGTTCTGCCCGAAGTACTCCAGCACGTCCACGAAGCGCTCCCGGATCTTGGCCGGGAACACGCCGTGGAGCAGGCAATCCCGCAGCTCCCCGGCGGCATCCATGTAGCCCTCGGCGGAGCGCTGGCGGATGCGCAGCTTCCAGGCCCCGTTGGACACGATGTAGGTGTAGAACACGTCCGAGCCGATGAAGAAGGAATCGTGGGGCTCGTCGTGTTCGGCATACTCCGGGATCTCCCGCTCCGCAATCTTCCGCGCCAGCAGCATGCCGCAGGCCTTGCCGCCGATGGCCCCGCTGCCGATCATCCGCTCCCGGAGCGCGAAGTAATCCTCCGGGCGAAAGTACTCCTCCACCAGCGCCTTGAGACGAACATCCTTGGTCATGGTGCTGCGGATGATCTGCTCCTGGGTGTCTTTGGAGAACACGCCCTGGGCAAACTGCAGCTTCGCCAGCGAAAAGAAGCGGTCGTGGCTGTCAAAATTCTGATCCTGACCCGTCTGGGCCAGTTTCTGTTGAATCTGATAGAAGCGGCTCATTCCCACGCCGTCGGAGATCACGGAGAATTCCCCGGTATCCCTCTTCATGCAGTGCGGGAGGAACATCTTCTCCGAGTAGCGGTTCCACACCTTCATCGGGTGCAGATACAACTGCCTTTCATCGGAATAGACGTTCAGCAGCAGCTGCGTGGTGTCCCGGATTCGGGCGACGGTATCGAAGGAATGCCGGCCACGGATCAGCGGGAAGTAGGCCACGGTGTCCAGCTCGAACAGGTACGGACAAGTCACCCGGAAGAAGTTGCCCATCATCAGGTCGGTGTACCACACGGACTGCAATTCGGACAGGCAGTCGAACACGTAGAATGCGTCCCTCCCCTGCCGGGTGATCTCCTCGTGGATGGCCACCGTGAAGGGCTCGAAGCCCTCGTCCGGGTTGAAGTGCGCCACATGAATGCCGCTGAGATCCCGGAGCAGCGGTTCATGCTGGGCGAAGCGAATGTAGATCACGTTCCGGCCATCGGCCACCGCCTGACGGGCGAAGGGCTCCGCAAAGGCGCGGAATTCCTCCAGCTCCGAAATCTGCCAGACCACGTTGTCCCCGAGACGCACATGGTCCAGCGCTTCGTCCAGTCCGATTATGCCGCTTTGGATTTTGTCAAAGGCGCTCATCGCAGTTCCCTCCATAAAAGCGCAGGGCAATGAAGCCATAAAGCCTCATTGCCCTGTTGGTAATTTTATGATAACACAATTGCTGTCTGAAATCAAGGACTGTTGCCATCCCTGCCCCGGAGATCGCGAGTTTTTCAGCTCGATCAGCCGCTGCACCACCGCCGAGCATGCTCCGCCGACGGCTTCGATGGTCAGATAGTGATGGGCATGAGGCCCGCCTTTCTCCCTGAATATGGATTTGATTTGCGTTTTTGTGATACGGTTTCCTGCACCCGATATCCCACAATATACAACGCCTTCCCATCCGCGCAAATCCAGTCGCGATTGGATAGAAACGGACGATTGCGGATTATAAGTCAAAGCAAGTCCGTTTTTTGTCCCTCATTTTTGGTCAAACCGGCAAGCATCCGATTCATTACGGACAGAACACCTGTCCTGTAGACCACAGGCATCCGCCGCAGGTGGGTGCTTCGCCCAGGAAGCAATCGTGGAGGTTTTCTTCCCGATCCTCACAGCCCCAGCAACAGGTGCAGAACGGGAAATAGAAGGTGTTGACACGATGGCGGAACTCCCTGTAATCCTGCCGGTTCCAGCAGTCGAGCAGGGATTGTTCGGCGATGTTTCCGTAAGCAAAGCGCGTGATCTTCCGCTTCTGCTCATACAGATAGGTGTAGGTATTGTGCAGCAGCTGCATGCACGGAACCACGTCGCCATCCCAGCGAACAAAGACGCTGTTGCTGCTGACGAATGGGCACACATGCTCCTTCGGAAGCGCAGTAGCGGGCGCATAGCGCCGCATCTTACCGACCGCAATCTCCGTGCGGTGATACAGAAGCTCCTCCTCCGGGATGGGATGCCCCGGAATCTCATGACTGATATTGATTTCATCCACTCCATTTTCATCCGCGAAGGCATTGATCTGCTCCAACTGATTGATGTTTTCCGGCGTTACGACAAAGGTGACGCACAGGCGAACGTCCGTGCCCGCCCTGGCGGCGTTGAACGCGCGGATGTTGTTCAGGATCCGTTCATAACGGCTGCCCAGGTGGATGGCCTCGTAGCTCTCCCGGGAAAAACCGTCCGTCGAGATCCACAGCTCGTCCAGACCGGCCTCGATCAGTGCGGCGGAGCGCTCGGCAGTGAGCATGGTTCCATTGGTGAGAAGCGACCTCTTGCAGCGCTTCGGGAGCAGGGACATCATCTCACAGATGTCCGGATGGAAGAGCGGCTCGCCCATTCCCCCGAAGAATACCTCAGCGACCGAGGGCATGTCGGAAACCTGCCGGGCGAGATCGCGGAATAGCTGCAGTTCCATACGTCCCAGGCGCTCGTCGAACCATCCGTGGCGGAAGCATATGGAGCAGCTCAGGTTGCACATGGAGGTGGGCTCCACATAGACCTTTGTGGGCAGGGCAGCGTCGTTTGTCGGTGGATGGAGATAGAACATTTCCTCCATAAATATCTCCTTTCAGTGCGCGCGGTACAGGCCGCAGAAAAAGACACCCATGCAGCTCAGAATGCGCAAGCCATGGGTGTCTCGATGTCGAAAATGGGAAGAAGTCAGATCTTGCGCTTCAGGGAACCGCCCTTGATGGCATCGATGGAAACCGCGACGATCAGCACCAGACCGATGATGATGTCCTGATAGTAGGAACCGACGCTCATCATGTTCATGCCGTTCTGGAGAATTGCGATGACCATGGAGCCGAGGAAGGTGCCGAGAATCGTGCCCTTGCCGCCTGTCAGCGCAGCGCCGCCGAGGATGACGGCAGAGAGCGCGGTCATGTTGTAGTTCGCCGCTGCGGAGGGGATGCCCGCACCGGTCTGCGCGCTCATCAGCACGCCGGACACGCCCGCCATCAGGCCATTGAGCAGATACAGCTCAAAGCGCAGCCGGTTGACGGGAATACCTGCAAGGAAGCTCGCCTGCGGGTTGCCGCCAATCATGTAAACATTGCGTCCGAACACCGTGTACTTCGAAATGAAGTGAAAGACCAGGAACGACAGCACCATGATCAGCAGCGACATGGGGATGCCCGCCACGTATCCGCGGCCGATGAACTTGTAAGCGGAATCGGAAATCGTGAGGGACATGCCGTCGGAGATCAGGTAGGCGATGCCGCGAAGTGACTGCATCGTGGCGATGGTGGTGATGAATGCATTCAGCTTGAACACAGTGACGAGGAAGCCGTTGAATGCGCCGCAGAGCACGCCTGCGATCAGTGCGCAGATCACGACGACGATCCAGTTTCCGCCCCGCACGCTGACCGCTGCCGCGACCATGCCGACGACGGCGACCTGGGAGCCGACGGAGATGTCGATCATGCCCGAGATATTGATGAAGGTGACGCTGCAGGAGACGCAGCCCACGATTGCGGCGTAGAGGCCGATGTTCAGAAAGTTCTTCAGCGTCAGGAAATTCTTCTTCATGATGGAGAAGAAGATGATTTCAATCAGCAGCGCCAGTATGACCGTCAGCAGGGACGATGCATCTCCCATGCGCTTTTTCAGTGAAATTTGCTTGTTCATTGCCCGATCAGCCTCCAATCGCGTATTGTACAACCAGTTCCTGGGTCGCATCCCCCGCGTCAATGACGCCCGACACGCGGCCTTCATGCATCACCATGATCTTGTCCGACATGGCCAGCAGCTCCGGCATCTCGGAGGTAATGATGATGACGCACTTGCCCTGATTCACCAGATTGTCGAGAATTTTGTAGATTTCGGCCTTCGCACCGACGTCAATGCCGCGCGTGGGCTCGTTGAGGATCAGCACGTCCGGTGTGAGCTCCAGCCATTTTGCGAGAACCACCTTCTGCTGGTTGCCGCCGGACAGGGTCTCGACGATGGTATCGGAGGACGGCGTCTTTGTAGACAGCGAGTGAATCCACTTGTCGCTGACCGAGCGATCCCGCTTCTTATTGATGAACAGCGGATGCTCCTTGGAATACAGCGCCGTCATGGTATTGACCGCAACGCTCTGATTGAGAACGAGGCCCTCCGTCTTGCGCTCTGCGGGGACGTAGGCGATTCCCGCTGCGATGGCGTCTCTGGGATTGCGAATGTTGATGGTCTTGCCGTTGACCTGGATTTCGCCGCCCAGCAGCAGATCCTGGCCGAAGATCGCCGAACCAATCTTCTCGTGACCGGAGCCCATCAGACCGTAGATTCCGAAGAGCTCACCCTGCCGCGCCTCAAAGGAGACGTCCTTGATCTCCTTGGTGCAGAGGTGGTCGACCTGCAGCACCATCTTCCCGGGCTGCACGCGATGTCGCTCATACATGTCCTTCAGATCGCGTCCGACCATCCTGGAGATCAGCAGCTGCTTTGTCGCCACTGCCATGTCGATCTCGCCGGTCACGCAACCGTCGCGGATGACCACAACGCGGTCTGCAACCTCGAAGAGCTCCTCCAGCTTGTGAGAAATATAGAAAATCGAAACACCCTGCGCAGCTGCCCGGTGGATGAACTGGAACAGATGCTCGGTCTCCACATCGTTCAGCGCGCTTGTGGGTTCGTCCATAATCAGCACCTTGATGTTGTTGGAGATGACCTTCGCCAGCTCGATGAGCTGCTTCTGTGCAACCGAACAGTTGCCGATGGCCATCTTCGGATCCAGATCGAGGCCGACCTCCGCCATGATCTTTCTGGATTCAGCATACATTGTCTTGTAATCGACAAGGCCATGCTTTTTGGGAATGTTGCCGATGAAAATGTTCTCTGCGATGGATACGGAGGAAACATAGTTCAGTTCCTGATGAATTACGCCGACACCCGCGAGCTTCGCTTCAACAGGAAGTTCAAAGTGAACCTCCTTGCCCTCCATGAAGATCCTGCCGGCATCCGGCTGGTACACGCCGGAGAGAATCTTGATGAGCGTGGATTTGCCCGCACCGTTCTCGCCCAGCAGCGCCACGACCTCACCGCGATGGATTTTCACGTTCACGTCGGTCAGCGCCTTCACGCCCGGGAAGCTCTTGCAGATGCCGGTTGCTTCCATCACAACCTCATCTGTAACGTGCCGGTCGGACTTGGAGTACTTTTCCGCCAAAGGGATCACCTCGATTTGTACAGAATCGTAAAAAGCGCATGGACGGGCAAGCCGCCCATGCGCATGTCAGTGGAAGGATCAGCCGATCATGTTCCACGGCAGAGCATCTGCCGGATAGTACTCGTTGATGTTGCTCCAGTCGATGGAGGCCAGCATCGCCTTGTAGTTGGGTTCGAGCACGCCGGTCTCCTGATACTGCTCGATGATGGAGCAGACCTGCTCACCGTAGAGCTCGGGGAAGCATGCCACGGAGGTCACCCAGGACTGATTGCCCTGCGTCTCGTACATCGGATCGACGAACTGGGAGCCCACGCCGGAGGAGAAGATGCGGATGTCCCACTCACGGCCAGCGGTAACAGCAGCAGCATACGCGCCCGTTGCGGGGTTCTCATTGATGGTGAAGATGGCGATCTTGTGGCTGTCCGGATGGGCGGTCAGGAAGTCCGCGAAACGGGACTGCGCGGTGGCGGTATCGCCCTGCGCCTCGATCTCCTCAACTGCGCCGATCTCGATGCCGGCCTCTTCCAGAGACTGCAGCGCGGACATTGCGCGCTTCTGCACCTCATCGCCGGAAGCGATCTGGGTGAAGATGACGACGTAGTCAACCGCGCCGTCCCAGTTCTCCTGGATGTACTTTGCGCCGTAAGCGCCGCTCAGCAGGCCCATCTCATTGGAGTCGATGCCGAAGAAGGGGGTGTCGCCCATGGCGATGTCCACCGCCAGCATCGGAATGCCCGCTTCGCCGACGATGTCGGTGATGACGCCTGCGACGGACTGGTCAACGTTCAGATCGACGATGAAGTCGACTTCCTCGTTCACCAGCAGGGTGGCGTTGTTCACGGCAGTTGCGCCGTCGGAGTTGTTGTCCATGTAGGTCAGGGTCCAGCCGCGCGCCTCGCATGCGTTTTCAAAACCCATCTTGACGAGCTTGCCGAAGGTTGCCTTTTCATTGATGTTCGCAAGGCCCAGATTGAAGGGTTCCTCCGCAAAAGCGGATACGGCGGTGAACACCAGCATGAGGATCAGTACCAGGGAGACGAGCTTCTTCATTGTGTTTCCTCCTATTTCTCTTTCTTTGTTGCGCACATGTTCCACTGCTGCGGACTATCTGTATTTTACATTACCATCAAAATTCCGTCAATCCGTTCTATATAGCTGGTTTAGTTTCACCGTTCAAATCCTTGGATTTTCAAATTTCGGAATGTGAAAAAGTATATTTTTGACAAGTCGGAAAAATCGTCCATTGTCTGATTCAGAATCCGAAAAGAAATGAATACACAAATTATATATGATTTATCGGAGTATATACGGTAAAAATGATACAAAATCGCATAATTTGAAATGTTATCGCATTGATGCAGGCAATTGAATGTTGTATAATGAAATTGTCAACCCATTGGTTTTGCGCAACACCAGTGGGCTGCTGCGGACAGATTCCGACCATCTGTGCAAAAGGAGATTAAGAAATGGTAACATCCGAAGGGGTAAAACGCCTCGCAAAGCAACTCGGCGCCGATTTGTGCGGCATCGCATCCATGGATCGATTCGAGGGAGCTCCCAAGGAGCAGGATCCGCGCTACATCTTCCCGGGTGCCAAGAGCTGCATCGTACTGGCATTCCGCATTCCGCGCGGTTATCTGCGCGGCGTTGAGGAGGGAACCTTCTTCTCTGTCTACACCGCCATGGGCTATGCAGGCATCAACGAAGTCTTTGCGCCCATCATCCTGCGCGAGCTCTGCTGCTATCTGGAGGACGAGGGCTACGAATCCGTTCCGCTTCCCAACATCTATCTGCGTCCCAGCGTCTACTGCGACAAGGAGCCGGATGATCCGGAGGTCAGCATCCCTGTTGCGCCGGGCAAGCCGAAGCCGGACGTGATGATCGATCAGCGCGTGGCGGCGTATGCGGCGGGTCTCGGCGAGTATGGATGGAGCAAGGTGTTCCTGACGCCCGAATTTGGCCCCCTGCAGCGCTTCGTGTGCCTGCTCACGGCCGCCGAGCTCGAGCCGGATCCGATCTTCGAGGGTCACATCTGCGACCGCTGCAAGGCCTGCGTCCGCGGCTGCACCGGCCACGCGATTTCGATGAACGAATCGGATCACATCACCATCGCCGGTCACGACGTGGAATACGCGAAGATCGATCTGAAGGCATGCTCCGTCTACTATCGCGGCGGCGACCCGGACTACAATCCCTTCCTTGCCACCGGCACGAAGGAGGAGGATTACAAAGATCTGTGGTTCGGCAGCCCTGCGCTGGAACAGGCCACGGGCATCGAGCTGTACATGCGGCACGGCAGCGCTCTGGAGGGCGCGCGCGGATGCATGCGCGAGTGCTACAACCACCTCGAAAAGACGGGCAAGCTGACCAAGAAGTTCACCACACCCTTCCGCGACAAGAACTACAAGCCGTGGAAAATCGATCGCGAAGCATACCAGGATGTGGTTGTCGGCAAGAAGAAGAGCAACGACCAGACGCTTCTGTAAGATGAACAGAGAAGTGCAGGTATCACTATGAGGTTTTCGATTGGGTATCAGCTTCCGGATATGGATGATTCGATCTATGAAATCATCCGCGATTACCGGGAGAACGTTTCCAGCGTCTACTTCTCGATGGCAGGGCATGCAAGCGCACGCTCTGCCATTCAGATAGATGCGAGGGAGGATATGCTTGAAGCGCTGCGCGCTATCAACGATCTGGGCGTGCCGGCGACTCTGCTGTACAATGCGAACTGCTACGGCGGCGGGGCGGTTTCGCCTGAATTCCGGGATGAAATCCTGCGTACCGTCGGCACGCTTTCCGACAGAATTGATCTGCGGGAAATCACCACCACATCCCCCTTCGTGGCGCGTGTCGTCAAGCAGAATTTTCCCGACATCCGCGTGTGCGCCTCGGTGAACATGTGGATCGGAACGCCGCAGGCGATGGAATATCTGGGGACGGATTTCGATGCGCTGTATTTGCAGCGAGAGTACAACCGTGATTTTGCGCGCATCCGCAGGATGAAGGCGTGGTGCGATACACACGGAAAGCAGATGAAGCTGCTTGCAAATTCCGGCTGCATGTATGCCTGCGCCTTCCACAGCTTCCACGACAACATGGTGGCTCACGAGGCAGAAATTGTGCAGGCAGGCAACGCCTTCAGCGAATTTCCCAGCCCCTGCTGGGAATACATGCAGAACCACAAGAGTCTGGATGCTGCAACGACCTTCCTTCGCGGCAGCTGGATCCGTCCGGAGGACGTCGCGCAGTACGAGCCCTACGTCTCCGAGATGAAGCTGGCCACGCGCATGCACTCCAACCCGCGACGGGTTGTGATGGCCTATGCACGGGGACGCTTCCGGGGCAACATGTTTGATTTAACGGAGCCGAGCTATTCACGGCGCTTCATGGCCCATATACTGGATGCAGAGCGCTTCCCCGAGGACTGGTTCGCGCGAACCACGTCCTGCCAGAGAAACTGCGAGAGCTGCACCTACTGCCGCGATGCGGCCGGGTCAATGCTTGTTGACAAGTTTGATCTGGAAAATATGTACTGTTCACAAATTTCCGACTGAACAATGGAGATGGTTGCGATGTTGCCGGAAGCCAAGGTTTACGAGGCAAAGAAATGGATTGGCGATGGACGACAGTTCATCTATTCCCACGCTCTGAACCGCAAGCTGAATCCAGAAGAACACTGCCATGATTTCTTTGAGATCATCTATCTCTTCTCCGGCTTCGGCGAGCATCGGGTCAACGGCAGCATGCAGCGGATGCAGGCGGGCGACGTATGCTTTCTGCGTCCGGGCGATGCCCATCTGTTCGTGGAGCAGAGCGATCAGCTGGAGCTGTTCAGCATTTCCGCCATGCCGGAGGAGATCGGTCGCTTTCTTCAGACGTATGAGCTCCGGGAGGATATGCTGGACGTCGGCGCGCCGCCGATGTTCCATATGGGCAGCGTTCAGAGCAACAATGTACTGAAGCTGTTCTACAGGCTGGGCAGACTCTCCGTTGAGAAAGAGCGTGAGGCAGTTCTGCGCGTAATTCTGGGAATGACGATGGAGTGCTACACACTGCTCAAGCTGGATCAGGAGCGCGACTGGTTCCAGAGCATCTTGTTTCACATGCGCAAGCCGGAAAACCTGCAGGAGGGCGTTCCGGCGATGATGCGCATCGCAAATCTGAGCCACGCACAGCTCTGCCGGACGATGCGGAAGCGGGGCTTGCAGCCGCCGAAGGTGTACATCAAGGAGCTGCGCCTCTCCACGGCCTATGAGCTGATTCAAAACACGTCCCTCAGTTACGAGGACATCGCGCTGCGCGTCGGCTACGCCAGCGTGAGCCACTTCTCCGCCGCGTTCCGGGCGAGATACGGCGTTCCGCCGGGAGCCATGCGCAAAAAGACGCAATTGCAATTGCTTTGATGCGTGTTTCGCACGATTTGAGGTGAATCCATGTCCGAGCAGATCCCACTGCGCTGCATAAATCCGTATGTCCGGCACATCTGCCGCGTTGAAATGTATAGCAGCAAGCCCGAGGGCTATTTCAAGGCATACGATCGAGTGATGCTCTGCATCTGCGAGGGCAACGGCTTTCTTCAGATTCGCGCAAGCTATGTGCCGCTGCGGCCCGGAACCTTCGTGCTCATCAACGCCGGCGAGCCCTGCAACGTGATCGCCTATGTCGGCGAACGGCTGTCCGGCTACAAGCTGCACTTCGACTATACGCAGGAGCACAGCGACGTGCAGCACTACCTTGCGCCGGTGCGCACGCAGCAGTTCAACAAGAAGCTGATTCTCAATGATCCGCTTCCCGCAGAATTTCCGGAGGTTTCCCGCTATCTCTGCGTTCACAGCATGCAGCAGATCGAGGGAAGAATAAGGAACATGCTGGAGATGTACGAGGGACAGCAGCGCTTCAGCGATTGCATGCTCTCCGGTCTGATGAAAGCCATTCTGTGCGAGCTTTTTGCTAACTATTCCGTGCAGCGCGTGCTTCCGATCAGCCCCGGCGAGGGCCTGGTCTGGAATGTGCTCTCCTACATGAACAGCCACTACATGGAAAACCTCACCAACCAGTCCATCGCTTCGCAGCTGAACTATCACCCAAACTACCTGAACCGTCAGATGGTGCTGTTCACCGGGCGGTCTATGCATCAGCACCTGACTGCATGCAGACTGTCCAAGGCGATGGAGCTGCTTCTGTTTACCTCGGTGCCGATTGCGGACATCGCGGAAAAGACCGGTTTCCGGAGCGCGTCGCGCTTCTCCAAGGTGTTCCAGCAGAATGTGGGCTGCTCCCCCAGCAGGATGCGGGCGATGTACTCCGATGCGTCAGAATATGGCAGCAAGATGACCGAAGCCGAAGAGCCGAAATGAACGTTACGATGGGAGTGAAATGATGGATAAGGTCATTTGGAAGGGCGAAATTCTGCCGGGAATGCGCGACGAATACATCCGGCGCCATGACGAGATCTGGCCTGAAATGGTTGCCGCCCTCAAAGCATCCGGGATCACGAATTATTCCATATGGAACCACGGCAATGAACTCATCGGATACTATGAGTGTCCCGATGCGGAATCTGCCGCAGAGTTCAAGCGGAACAGCGAAGTGATGCAGCGCTGGAGCGCCTCCATGCGGCATGTGATGCGCATGGTTGTGGATGAAGCAACGCAAAAGAACGTGACCTACGAAAAGGTGTTCGAGCTGGATTGAGCTTCAGCCCGGGAAATGCGATTCCCCACCCTAAACCCGTCTGAACCGTTCGATTTCAATAACGACTATAGCTGAGCCCATCCTTCATTACCGCTCTCGTTGTTATAATCTCCTTCACGCCACCGCATTTAGTTGATCATGCGTGCAGGTGTGATGAACTCCCGTCGGGAGACAATTTCCGTCTTGAAGTGATCCAGTATCATCTGAACCGCCATCTGACCAGTTTTGAAAGTCTCACGCTCCAGATAGGTATACTGAAGATCGATGACATTCTGAATGTCGAGGTAATCAAAGCCCATGCAGCGCACATCCTGACCGGGCTTCATGTCGTTTGCAAACAACGCCTTCAAAAACCCATTTGCAACCAGAGAATTGCTTAGAAATACCGCTTTAGGCAGCTTTCCCAGGCGGATGCGCTCCATAGTATACTCGTAGGCCATCTGGGTGGAAATGATCCGTTCGTCGGTATAGAAAAACTCGGTGGAGACAGTCAATCCGTTCACACTCAGCGCCTGGGAAAATCCGGCGAGCCGATCGTGTCCCAGCTGCAAGCAGGTGTCCCCGACGATCGCGCCGATATCGGAATAGCCTTCCTTGGCCAGGCGCTCACCCAGCAAATAGGCGCCGTTGTAGTTGTCAAACACGATGCTGTCGCAGTTGGAGCGCTTGTCGCTCCGATCCACCAGCACAATAGGCACCTGAAGCCGGCTCATCTCCCGCTGCAGACGGTTCCAGCCCTCGATGCCGTCGTACGCTGCCACAGGCGTAAAGATCATGCCGGAGATGTTCATCTCCCGCAGCTTCTTCAGAATCCGCTGCTCGCGCTCCACGCTGTCATGGGTCGAAAACAGCAGAATGCTGCTGTCCTCCCTGTCCGCGACGCTGGAGATGCCTTCGATGATGGAACCGAAGAAGGTATCCGAAAAGGAGGGAAACACAACCGCGATGGTGATGCGGCGCTTTGGGTCCGCATTGGCCGGCTTCTGACGCCGGGTATAGCCAAGCTCGTCAGCCACCTGCAGGATGCGTGCCTTGATGTCCTCCTGAACATAGCCCGTATCGTTCAGTGCGCGAGAAACCGTCGATTTGGACACACTTGCCATTTCAGAGATGGATTGTATCGTTACTTTTTTCATGGCTTTCTTCCCTCTTTGCCCTATCCGGTACGCACACCAGAAGATTTGGAGCGCGCCCATCTTGCGCACTCCCCGTTCATGCTTCACCAACTGTTTCGATGTCAGGGATTTCCAGATAGTATTTGTTTTATTATAACATTTTTATGTTAATTTTAGTGTATTTCGCGTACGGTTTCCCTCCCTGGATTCCAACCAATCACGCAGCAAAGCCACGCGCGCTCCATTTACCCGGTACAGCAACGCACCGTCCCGGTAGACGCGCGTCGAAAACCGCTTTACGCCCTTGCTCTCCGCCCTCAGTCTTTCGTGCCAGCCGCATCCCTCTCCCGCCGCCGAAGCGACGGGAGAGCCGCCGTCTCACATCCGGGATTTCAGCGCCTTCGCGACTGCGATGGGATCACTCGCGGTGTACAGCGCGCTGCCCACCACCACCCAATCCGGCTGGGCTGCTGCGATTTCCGGCATCTGCTCCGGTGTGATTCCTCCAGAAATACCTGCCTTTGCATGCCGAACATTCGCCTTGATGACCTTCAGTGCCTCGATCGGAGCGCTGATACAGTTGAGCATGTCGTGCGCCGTGTGCACCAGAATGTAATCAAAGCCCATATCATCCAGTTCCCGCACGCGCTCGGCCAGATTCACGACGCCGATGGTATCCGCCATCGCCCACTTGCCGCGCTCATGTGCAGCCCGCACCAGGCCCGCACAGGTTTCGTTGTTCGTCATACCGATGGTCGTCACGATATCCGCGCCGGCGTCGTATGCCGCCGCGCCGATGTCATATCCACCATCCACGATCTTCGCATCCGCCAGCACCAGCTTGTCCGGGAACGCCCGCTTCATCTTGGTCAGAGCGCTGAAGCCCTCGATCAAGCCGAGAAACGAGCCGATTTCAATGATGTCCACATAGGGGTGAATCTTCTCCATGAGTTCGATCGCCGCATCGATCGAAGTCAGATCAATGGCTGCCTGCAACTGCATATGTATCCTCCTTCACTTCCAAAGCTGTCTCACAGCGTCATAGGCCTTCTGAAAGCGCATGAACTTCCGATCGTAAATCTGCATCTTTTCGGCGCGTGGATATACTGTCACGCCCTTCTCCGTCATTTGCGCAACCGCTGCATTCAGATCCGGATAGATGCCCGCCGCCACTGCAGCAACAATGGAGGCACCCTTCACACCCATTTCCTCATCGGGCACGATCTCCAGGGGAATCTGAAGGACATCTGCGAACATCTGCATCCACACCGACGAGCAGGTGGCGCCGCCCGCGGTCTTGATGCGCGGCGGCCGCTCCCGGTTCATAAACAGGTGGTTCATTTGGATCCGGTGCGCATAAGCGACGCCCTCGTACAGCGCCTGCAGCAGATGCGACCGGCTGTGATACGGCTTGAGTCCCAGCCACACGCCCTCCGCGCCGGCATCATCGCGGCTGCCCCGCAGATACGGCATGAAAATCAGATCATTTGCCTCCGGCTCGATCGATTCCACCGCGGCGTTGATGTCCCGATAAATCTCGCCCGACGGGCGCTGATCGTCCGAAAACAGCACCGAGATCGCCCACTCCAGCGTTCCCGAGGAGGAGGGATACCCCTCTTCGATCAGATACTTGCCGTCCTCGGCAAACATCTCGTTGTTGCCGATGGTGCGGTTCAACACCGGCGCATCGGCGATGTAGCCGTTGATGCCGTGCGTGCCCGTAATCATGAAGCAGCACTCCGCATCGGTCACACCCATCGAGATGGCAGTGGCGATCACATCATGGCTGCCTGCCGAAACGGGTATCCCGGGAACCAGCCCGCACTGTGCTGCCGCCTCCGCCGTAACACTGCCGCAGATCTCCACGTCCCAGCGAAGCGGCCCAAAGCGTTCGTCCATACCGTCCAGCCCATAGTGCCGGGCAAGCTCCGGAGTGAAGCGGCGGGTACGCATGTCCAGCAGACCGCTGGCCGACTGGCAGCCGTAGCTTGAGATCACCTCGCCAGTAAAGCGATAGACCAGCAGATCCTTCATAGTGAACAGGTGCGCAATCCTTCCATAGTTTTCCGGCTCATTCTCCTTCAGCCAGGCCAGGATCGTATTCAACTGTCCCGCCGACGCGCAGCGATAGACTGTATCGTACACCGCGTCCATGGTGCCATCCGAATTCCAGCGCTCGGCGATCATCTTCGCCCTTCCGTCGCTGGATGCAATGGCATTGCGGATGCTCTCACCCTGCGCATCCACGGCGTAAAATCCGCTTCCCTGGCCCGAAATACCGATACAGGCGATCTCCTGCGGATCGATGGCCGTCTTACGCATCAGTGCCCGGATACAGCCGCAATTGATCTCCCAAAGGCGATCCTGATCGTACTCCGTCCAGTCCGGCCGGAGGATCAGCGGTTCGCTGTGCGCCCGGGTCAGCGCGATCTGCCTGCCGTTGAAATCATGGATTGCCGCCTTGATGTAGGTGCCTCCGTCGTCAATACTAAGCAGGTATTTTTTCATACATCTGCCTCCACATTTTCATTTTTTAGGCCGACTTTACCTTGCGCTCCCTGAATTCGTTGCTCACTGCCTGGGAGAACACGACGACAATCACCAGCAGGCCCACAACAACCTG
Source organism: Aristaeellaceae bacterium (assembly GCA_051878085.1). Taxonomy (GTDB): domain Bacteria; phylum Bacillota; class Clostridia; order Christensenellales; family Aristaeellaceae; genus SFTH01. The sequence goes on from JBJEJN010000084.1 coordinate 18,803, forward strand.
ATACCAGATTGGGTTGAGGTACTTCTGCATATTGAAAATGTTGTTCAAAAACGCGAGGATCCAAGCTCCCCAGAATGCGCCGGTGATCTTGCCCCGGCCTCCAGCCAGGTGGATGCCTCCGATGACGCAGGATGCGATTGCGTACATCTCATATCCGCTGCCCGAGGTCGCCTGTCCGGCGCCACTGCGCGCCACCAGAATGATGCCCGCAAGTCCCGCCAGCATACTGCACAGGATGTGGGCCTGCATGCGCGTCCTGGTAACGTTAATGCCCATCATCGTCGCAGCCTCCTCACTTGCGCCCACAGCATACATCGCACGGAAGCTGGTCCGGCTGCGCATCAGGTAGGCAAAGACCACAAAGACCACCACGAAACAGATCAGTTCAATATCAATCATTCCAAACAGCGAGAATTTTCCGAACGCTGACAGCCCGGCGCTCATATTCGCGGGCTTGTAGGTATTGCCCTGGGTGATCATCAAATTCACACCGTTCAAGCCCAGCTGAACTGCAATCGTGGCGATCCAGGGGTGCAGCTTCGCCTTCGTGATCAGCAGGCCGTTGAAGGTGCCCACCGCCGCCGCCAGCAGCAGCGGCATGAGAAAGGCCAGCAGAGTGGATGTGTTGGAGAAATACAGGCAGGTCAGTCCGCACAGCGGAAACAGCGTGCTGATACTCAGATCGATCTCGCCGCAAATGATTGGAAGCGCAATGCCGCAGGCGAGGATGCCGCGCAGGGTCGCCTGACGGCCCACGTTGGTGATGTTGTTCATGGAGAGGAACACGCCTCCATTGACCAGCGTGCCCAAGAGAAGAACCAATACGATGCCAATGAACGTCGTGTTGCGCCGCGCACCCTTCAGCCAGGTAAGGATCCTGTTTTCCTTTTCACGCATATTCATACCTCCTCACTTCCGGCCGATGTAGGTGTTGATCAGCACGGCGCCAATGATCATGATGGCCTTGATGATGTAGGCCATGGCGTAGTAGATGTTGTTCATGTTCACCATCATGTTGATCAGCTGCAGAAGCAGCGCCGCAAAGAACGTTCCCACGAGATTCGCCTTGCCGCCGCTCATGGGCGTGCCGCCGACAACCGTCGCCGCGATGGCGTCGAATTCCTTGCTTAGACCGATGTTGTTGGAGTCTGCCTGCATGACCATGACGCCCTGCTCAACACCGGAGAGCACCGCCAGAACCATGCTGATGACGTATACGGAGATCAAAATGCCGACCACGCTGACGCCGGAGATGTTCGCCGCACGGGTGTTGTTGCCCACGGCCTCGATGTAGGTGCCATAGCGGGTCTTCTCCACTGCAAAGTAGAGCACCGCATAAATCGCCAGCACGACGATCACGTGAATGGGGATGTACCTGGCCACCTTCATGTAGGAGAGCATGGAGAGAAAATCATTCTTGAAGATGATGGTGGAACCGCCGCACATGCCCTTGGCCACGCCGCGCAGGATGTACTGCATGGCCATAGTGACGATCATGGACTGAATGTGAAAGCGCGCCACCAGCACACCGCTGAGCAGTCCCACCGCCGCACCGATGAACAGCGTCAGCAGAAATGCCAGCACGGGCGTGAGCCCTGCATTGATGGTGAGGGCAAAGATCATGGCCGACATGGCCATGCCCGATCCCACCGAGATATCGATGTTGCCCGTGGCGATGACCAGCGTCAGTCCGAAGCCAATCAGCAGGATGGGAAAGCTCTGAATAAACAGATTCTGGACGGTAGACAGCCGCACAAAGTTCTTGGTAAAGACGCAGTTGTAAAGAAACAATAGAAAGAAAAAGACCACCGCACCATACCGCCGGGCGAGCCGCGCGATATCGATTCTGTTCTCCCTTGCCATACAAACCCTCCTTAAGACACGCTTCCGGAAGCGATCATGTCGAGTATGCTGTTCTCCGAAATCTGCGATCCGCAGATCTCGCCCACCGAGACGCCATCGTTGAGGACGACAACCCGGTCGCAGTTGCGGACCAACTCCGCAATTTCAGAGGAGATGTAGATGATGCTGATGCCCTCCTCCACAAACTCCTGTACCAGCTTCTCGATCTCCTGCTTTGCACCCACGTCGATGCCGCGCGTCGGCTCGTCCAGGATGATCAGATCCGGCTTGGTAGCCAGCCATCGCGCCAGAATCACCTTCTGCTGATTGCCGCCCGAGAGCAGGCGGATGCGCTGATCCGGCGACGGCGTCTTGACCTTCAGCCGGTCAATGTATTCCCGCACCACGGCGCTGCGCCGCTTGCGGTTGATGACGCTCAGGTGGGAAATCTGCTTCAGGGAGGAGAGTACAATGTTGTCCCGCACGGACATGTCGGGCACGATGCCCTCCTCGCGCCGGTTTTCCGTGCAGAACGCCATGCCGTTCTGAATCGCCTTCTGGGGACTTTGCCGGCGAATCTGGCTGCCTTTGTAGAACATCGTTCCGCCCTCGGGTTGCGCGCAGCCGAAGATCAGTTGAGCCGTCTCCGATCTTCCGGAACCCAGCAGTCCCGTCAAACCCAGCACCTCGCCCCTGTGCACGCCAAAGCTGACGTCCCGCACCTTCGGAAAGCAGGAGAGATGCTTCACCTCCAGCAAATATTCCTCCGAAAACGCCCGATCCTCCCGGTTGCGCGTTCCCTGCTCCACCTTCCGTCCCACCATATGGGTCACCAGGTCGGATTTGCTCATGGAGGCCACCGGCGCAGAGGTGATGAACCTGCCATCCCGCAGGATCGTCACAGAATCGCAAATCTCAAACACCTCGTCCAGTCTGTGGGAAATGAAGATGATGCCGATGCCCTTCTCCTGCAGCCTGCGCATGATCCGAAACAGCTGCGCCACCTCGTTGCCGTCCAGAGACGAGGTCGGCTCGTCCAGCACCAGGATCCGGCAGTCCGAGCTGACCGCACGGGCGATGGAGATCATCTGCTGGGACGCGGTGCCCAGCTCACCCAGGCGAATGTGCACGTCAATGTCCAGCCCGATGTCCTTGAGCAGTTTCTCCGCATCCCCATACAGCTGGTTCCAGAGAATCTCGCCCCGGAAATTCTTGGGATAAGAACCGAGATAAATATTTTCAGCAACACTCAGGTAGGGAATCATGTTCAATTCCTGAAATACCGCGTTGATTCCCGCCCGCTGTGCCTGCAGTACATTTGAAATATGTACCGGTTTTCCGTCGATCTTAATTTCTCCCTGATCCGTCCTGTATACGCCGGTCAGGATCTTGATCAGAGTTGATTTTCCAGCGCCGTTTTCACCCATCAGCGCATGGATCTCCCCTGCTCTGACCTTCAGCTCGACGTCGTCCAGGGCCTTCACACCGGGAAATGATTTCTTGATATGTTCCATTTCCAAAATGTAGTTTTCCGTCATTGCCGTTCAGAACCTCCCCCCGGTAGACCAGGTCACGTTTGATTTTGTTCGGACGCCGGATACAGCGCCCCCGGAAACAGCGCAGGCTGCCGGTCTATCGGCCAGCAGCCCGCCGCAATCAGGACTCACCTATGTTGTTTTGTTGCTGTAGCTTAGAAGCCTTCCACGTCGTATACTTCCTCAACATTGCTTGCATCGATGGTCGCCTGGGGCACGAAGTAGGTGTCCTCCAGCTCCTCGCCTGCATAGTAGGCATCGATGACGGAGAACAGTGTGCTGCCGCCGCGGGGCGTGCAGGTGATGGCCGCCGTCAGCTCACCGGCGATGATGGAATCCAGCGCGGTGTAGGGGGAATCAACGGTGATGACCTTGACGTCATCGGTGGGGGCCAGGTTGGACTGCTTCAGGCCCAGGATGATGCCAGGGACCATGTCGGCGCCGTGGCAGTAGATGGCCTGGAACTCGGTGGTCTGCGCAACGTTCGTAACCACGTTCTGCGCGGTGGTTGCAGACCAGTCGCCGCTCTGGGTGACGACCTCGAAGTTCGGATAGTTCACAATGTAATCTGCGAAGCCGTTGTGACGGTTCTGCGCGTCGGACTGGCCCATGGAACCGGTGATCTCAAGAACGGTCACGGCTTCCTCCGTGCCAAACTGCTCGACCATCCACTCTGCGGCAGCCTGGCCCTGAGCGTACTGATCGGAGCGGATGGTGGTGATGAAGTCCACACCGCGCACGCCGCTGAGGTACTGGGTGTCCATGTCGATCACCGGGATGCCGGCTTCTTTGCAGGCCTCGAATGCGGGAGCAATCGCCTCGGCATCCACCGGAACAATGACGATCAGGTCGCAGCCCTGCGCGATCAGATCCTCAACGTCGGCGATCTGCTTCTGAACATCATTGTCAGCATTGGTCATGATCAGCTCATAACCGGCCGCTTCCGCAGCTGCGGTGACGTCCGCAACTTCACAGGCTCTCCAGTCGCCGGAGTAAGTGCTCTCGGCGAAGCCGATTTTCTTTGTTCCTTCCGCAAGGCAGGAAACTGCGCCGACGGACACGATCACCAGCGCACAGACCAACAGGGTAACGAGCAACTTTTTCATGTGGGTATCTCCTTTCTTTTGTATCAAGCTCTCGCTTGATGTTGAATTTAGTGTACCATATTTTCCCATAAAAGTCAATACTTTCCCATATAATTTTCACACATAAATTTTCACGCTTCTCCCGTCCGATTTCACATATAATTCGGGTCATAAATTGTTGTTCGCCACAGGATTATGAATTTACATTTTGATATGTGCTGTATTTCATCTTTTCTCCGGTGATTTCCGCCTCCCCCTCTAAATAACATCGTTTTCATTTCACGAATTTTTCCCACATTATTCCCATATTTTTGATTTCATCCATTGTCTGATCACAAAACTTTTTATATGTTGACAAACACCTTCTGACCTTTTCGTTCCGCCCCATGCTCGAGACGGTCATTCGCCCGGGCCGGTTGCACTGTCCTTGTCCTCCCGGTTGTGCATCTGGGCAGAACATCTCCCAAAGAGCATAATGAAAGCGTCGCCCCAATGGAACGACGCATATCCGGTGTTTACTGCACTGTAATTTGTTCATCTCTTCTCGCTGTTGCGACTCAATTCGCTCTGCCGGCCATGTTTTTCACCATATCGTTTGACGCTTTTCACAAAGCAACCGATCTCCTGCAAGTGAGACCAGTTGCCATACGATTCTGGTCACTCCATGACCGACACATTGGTGAAGGTGTTACTCTCGCGGCTGAGGACGAAATCTTCCGTCGCTACCTCTGCGGAGGATGCCATCGCCCGCGGGCCGCCCATGCCGAAGCCGCCCATGTCGCGATTCCTGCCGGGCATCATGTCCAACTGGCTCAGGTCAGCGTCCTCGCCAAAGATGGTTCGCAGCTCCTCTTCGGTGAGGAGATCGGTCAGGGAGAATCCCGTCATCAGGCCGTTCAGATCCTTCCCGGCCAACAGCTCGTTCAGGTCAACACCCGAAAGCAGCTCGTTCAGGTCGATGGACTGGTACGCCTCGTACATCGTCTCAAAACCCTGCATGGGCTCCATGTCTTCGGACTGCTGATCGCCCATATCCGCGGGCTTCTGCATGCCCATGCTGCGCTGTTCCGCCACGCCGCCGTGGGACAGCAGCTTGCCGGGCGTGTAGGACGAAATGGAAGTGTACAGGCCGTCCTGCTGCGCACCATCAATTTCGCCACCGAGATAGACATGGTACGTCTCGCCCTCCTCCAACTCGGGGGTGGAGAATGCGATGTACGTGTAGTCATAGGGGAAGTCGTAGGCAAATACGGGATTGCCCTCCGCATCCGTCACGACGATCAAGTCATCCGTAGCCTCGGAGAACTCCAGCATCATGAACAGCTGCGCGGAGTCGCTGTCGATGGGATCGTACATATTGCCCGCGCCAACGATCACGCCGCCGTTGATGGTGCTGCCCATGTCGGAATCGATGCCGCCGTCCTGGCTGGTGGGATGGGCCAGGTTGATGGCCGTGCCGCCGTTAAAGACGATCCAGCCGTTGGAATCAATGCCGTCTCCCTCGCCGCCGGGGATGTTTTTCACAGCGGAATAGACATATCCGTCGTTCATGGTCAGCACGCCCACGCCATCCTCGGCCACGTTCATGGGATCGTCGCCGGCCTCGATGTGGAACACGCCGCCGTCAATGGTCAGATGCCCGTAGGCGACCTCCACGCCCTCGTTGTCCGCGTCCACTGTGAGGCTGCCCGTACCCACAAAGCCGAGGGACACCTGCGAGCCAATCGCACCGTCGAACTCCGGCTCCTCGTCGGTCTCCGCCACATTGTGGCTGCCGGTGATGCGATTATCACTGCCCGCCGCCAGCTCGATGGTCGCGCCGTACGCACCCGCCGTGCGGGGATCCCGGGCGCTGTAGATGGCAATGGCCGCATGGGTGCGGCAGGTCAGGTCGACGCCGTCAAGGATCAGGCGCACATCATCCTCCGTACCCGCCTTCACGGCAATCTGCGTATCCGTCGCTGTGCCGCTGATGCGATACACGCCGCCGTCCGTGATCGTGATGACGCGGTTGGTCACGCCCGCCAGCTCCTCCGCCACGTCCTCGTGGGTCTCCACCACATGATCGAGGTAGACAGCAGCCGACGTGTCCTCCGTGATGGTCGTGCCGTTTACTGTGATTGTGTCGCCCAGAACGATGACCGTCTCCGTCGCTTCCGTCTCCTCCGCCACCGCAGCCGTCAGCAAGAGGCAAAGCATCAGTATCATTGAAATGAACTTTTTCATAACCGAAGCCTCCTTATCATTCAACCATGCATATCTTATCATGCCCGTATGAATGCGTCGTGACCCGATTATGAATGCACAGTGAACATTTTCCACGCCCCTTGCAGATCGCAGACAGACAATATGCCAGATCAGAAATCGTCAGAATTATCAATTTGGCGTGAACACGTTCCGTCATTTTACATCATCGATGTTTGCGCTGATATCTTCCTCTTAATTCAGCTTTCTGAAGAATATGCCCCTCAGCCAGTTTCAGAATATCTTCTCTCTTTGATTTCTCGTCGGCCTCCAATTTGCAATCCAGCGTATAGAGCGTGAACAGATACTCGTGATTCCAGTTGAACGGGGGCTTTGGCCCTCGATAACAGTGCTTTCCGTATGCAAGTCCCTGTTCAATATGAATCGGATGTTCAACTACGCTTCCCTTGGCAATCCCCCCTGGAATACATTCAGCAGGCGTTATGTTCCAGGCGATCCAATGGTTATACCCCGGTTCCAAAGGATGACCAAGGTCGTCCAAAGTGATAACCATCGTTTCCGCTTTTGCGTCAATTCCCTCTATATGAAATTCTGGAGATTGATCCTCTCCATATCCTGCATTCAAATCAGGTATCCATCCGCCCTCAACGAAACAGGGCGTCGTAAGCTTAAGCATACCAATCATTCTCCTTCCGATTCGATTTGCAGAGCAATATATTTATCACCCTGCAAATTGGATTATACCATCTGAACATGAATCCATCAAGCCAATCTCAGCCCTTTCCCGCGCTGCTGGCGGCGCGTGAGTGTTGCGATCTCCACGGCAAAGGAGCGAATGTCCTGTTCATCCCGCACGATCATCTGCTGCACCTGAATGGTAGAGGTCACGCTGTTGTCGTAGGAGCGCCGGTTGTCGTTGCCGGTGGTGACGATGCTGCCAGTCTGTGCCTCGCCGGTCAGGTAGCGTGCGGCGTTGCTGATGATTTTTGCCTGGGTTTTACTCTCCTTCACCGCACCCTCACCGTAGCGGACGGTAGACATACCCTTTCGCCGGCACGATAAATGCCGGGATAACACAAATGCACTTGACCCCCCATCCCCCACGCGCTACAATGGTTTTACCCGCATCCGGGCAAAATACCGAGGAGGAAAAACCCATGAACAGAGCAACCAAGATCCTGAGCCTGGTTCTCATCCTGGCGTTCGCGTTGACCTGCACCGCGGCCTTCGCCGAGGAGGAGCGCGCCGCAGAGTACCTGTCCGAGTACTACAACATCCCGGCCTTTGAGGAGACCGCCTCCCTCGAAGCCTTCAACGACGCGCTGTCCGCGCTGGGCCAGGAGCCCATCGCAGCCGAGACGCTGAGCGTTGCGGAAGCCGTGGTCGCCGCCGTGAAGCTGGCCGACATGGAAGCGCTTGCGCTGACCTACATCAACGACGACGCGCCCGACAAGGCTGCAAACGTGCTGGCCGAGGAAGGCGTCGAGGTCGACGAGGCCTATGCGCCCTACGTGGCCTGCGCCCTCGAGCTCGATCTGATCGACGCCGAGGATCTCGCCGCCGACGCGCTCTCCGGCGAGACCGCTGCCGAGCTGCTCTATCGCGCTGCCGAGATCGCCGGCATGGGCCGCCACTACATCGGCCGCGTCAGCGACGACGACATCCTGACCACCCTGAAGTCCACCCTGGATTCCTTCATCATCTTCGATGAGGAGCAGCTGACCAACCTGGGCACCGAGATCGTGCTGCGCGGCGCAACCACCGGCTACAATCTGAAGTATTCCGGCTACGACGCGCGCTTCCTGGAGGAGTACACCCTCAAGTACGGCCACAGCGACATCACCCATGCGCTGCAGCTGATCGCGCTGCTGGACAGCGAGGGCTACGACGCCTACATCCAGATCGAGCCCAAGGTATCCGTCTACGAGTACATGATCGAGTGGGGCGAGCCCGGCGATCCCACGCCCACCTACGCCGTCAAGCAGGTGACCGAGGACCGCTATCTGTGCTATGCCGTCGAGTACGACATGCTGATCGAGTTCGAGACCATCGAGGAGAAGGAGTCCTTCCACGACCTGATCGAGACCTATGCCAAGAAGTATGACGATTCCTTCGATGCGGACGGCAACCTGGTCGAGAAGCTGCTCTCCGGTTCCTGGTGGCAGCCCCTCTACTCCTCAACCACCGAGATGGAGAATGAGGAATTTGGCCTGCTCTACGACAATGTGATCTACGACGCGACCGGCTCCTACTCCATCCATCCCTTCTCCCTCCCCGACGCCACCCAGGCCATTGCCGACGTGGTTGCCGAGGTTGCCCCGGAGCTCTCCGTCAACCTGGTCGAGATTCACGTCAATCCCGCCTTCTACCGCTACATCACCGGCACTGACCATCAGTAAAGGCCAGCACCCGCAGCTGCTTGCCGCTGCATATATGTGACGAATCCCGGATTTCCGCAATGGAAATCCGGGATTCTGTGTTGTCTCCGGACAGGCAATCCAAAAGGGGCTGTCGTAAGGCAAGCTGAAACGCCTAGAATAAGCAATTGATTTCCTTCAGAAGATGCGCCCTGGAGAAGCGCCTGTGGTCGCTCGCGGCGGATCAAACCTGCATTTCGGCAGAGCTTCCCTTACAATATATCCAGACCCGCAATGTGCCACTCGTCTGCGAGCCTGGCATCGGTGATCAGGCTGTGGATCGCTGTCAGCGGCGCGATGCCGAAGAAGGAGGTCACGTCGATCTTGCTGTGGTCCACCAGCAGCACGGCGTATTCGCTGCGCTGTATCAGTAGCTTGCGAAAGAAGGCTTCCTCCTCCGAGGTGTCGCTCAGCCCGTTTTCCAGGCTCACGCCCCTGCAGGAGAAGAAAGCATAATCGAAGTGGAACAGGGAGAGGTTTTGCAGCGCGATGGGGCCGATGTAGGACAGGCTGTTGCCGCGCAGGCAGCCGCCCACGCAGAAGATCTGCGCGTCCTTCAGCCGGGATAGCTGCAAACTGGTCTGCGCACCATCGGTCACGATGCGCAGATTTTTTTTGTTTGCCAGAAAGGGCGTCATCAGCGTTGCGGTGGAGGAGGAATCGATGAAGATGGTGTTGCCATCCTTCACCATGCCTGCCGCCTTGCGCGCAAGCTCCCGCTTGATCTCGCGGAATGCGGTTTCGCGCACGTACAGCGGGATCTCCGCCTGCAGGCCCTCCATCGCCGCCGCGCCGCCGTGCACGCGGGTGATCTGTCCGGCCTTGGCCAGCGCGTTCAGATCGCGCCGGACGGTGGCTTCGTGCAGGTAGAAGGCTTCCGCCAGCTGCTTCACCGAGGCGCTGCCGTGGCGGTTGACGTACTCCAGCATCCGCTGCTGCCGCTGAAAGGGCGTGAGATCACTTTGTTCAACATTGCTCATTTTAACCACCTTGAACGTCCATAAATGTCATTTACGCCATTTTATCGCCAGTTATTGACGTATTTCGTCAGATATCATACAATATTGCCCGTAAAGCTGTCAAGCGGTTTTGAGGTGCGCAATGATCGGACATATCTTCAATATTCAGAAATTTTCCCTGCACGACGGGCCGGGCATCCGGACGACGGTCTTCTTTAAGGGCTGCAACCTGCGCTGCAGCTGGTGCGCCAATCCGGAGTCCCAGCAGATGCGCTCCCAGCTCACGCTGGATCGGGAGAAGTGCGCCGGCTGCGGAAGCTGCGCGGCCCTGTGTCCCTCGGAGGCCCGCGTGATGACGGACGCTTATCCGGTGCTTGACCCGGAGGCATGTACGCTCTGCGGGTGCTGCGTGGAAGCCTGTCCAAGCCGGGCCATCGGCAGAGAGGGCAACGACATGACCGTGGAGGAGGTTCTCCGCGAGACGCTGAAGGACGCCGCATTTTACCGGCAGTCCGGCGGCGGAGTCACCTTCTCCGGCGGAGAGCCGCTGCTCCAGCAGGAGTTTGCAACCGCTCTGGCGCGGGCGCTGCATGAAAACGGCGTTCCGGTCGCAATCGAGACCGCAGCCGCCGTTCCCGGCGAACGCTTCCGCGTGTTTCTGCGGGAGGTGGATTACGTGCATGTGGATCTGAAGCACTACGACAGCGCCCGCCACCGCGCCGGTACCGGCGTGGGAAACGAACAGATCATCGAAAACATCTGCGCCGTCCGCGACAGCGGCCTGCCCTATCTGGTTCGGATTCCGGTGATTCCGGGCTACAATGCGTCCCTGGAGGACGCGGCGGGCTTTGCGGGGCTGCTCGCTTCCATCGGCGTCGGCCGCGTTCAGCTGCTGCCCTTTCACCAGCTCGGGGAGCGGAAATACAGCCTGCTGGGCAGGGAATACGCCCACGCCGGTCAGCCGCAGCTGCACAGAGAGGACCTGAAGCAGTACCAGCAGATCATGCTCCAGAACGGTCTGGATGCACAGCTCTGATTGAAGGAGGAAAACCATGGAACACTTTGGCACATCCACCCAGAGAATTCAGAAATTTCGCAGCGCGCTTCTGAACATCGAGCCCGCTGTGTGCACGGAGCGCGCCGTGCTGGCCACCCGCGCCTACAGGGAGCATGAGATGGATCAGGTCGTGCTCAAGCGCGCCTACATGCTCAGGGAAGTTCTGGAGAACATGACCATCTACATCGAGCCGGAGACGCTCATCGTGGGCAACCAGGCCAGCGAAAACCGCGCCGCGCCCATCTTCCCGGAGTACGCCATGGATTGGGTGATTCGCGAGCTGGACGATTTTGACAGGCGCACCGGCGAGCGCTTCACCATCTCCGAGGAAAACAAGCAGGTACTGCGGGACATCTATCCCTACTGGAAGGGCCGCACGCTTCAGGACAAGGCATACGCCGCCTATCCGGAGCAGGCGAAGCGGATTTACGACCTGGGCATCATCCGCAACGAGGGCAACATCACCTCAGGCGACGCCCACCTGGCTGTGGACTACGATACGCTGCTGAAAAAGGGCCTGAAGGACGTGCGCAGGCGCGCCCAGGAGGCGCTGGACAAGCTGAATCTGGCGGACTATGCGAGTCTGAAGCAGAGCTTCTTCTATCGCGCCATACTGATCGTGATCGACGCGGTGGAGAGCTATACCAGGCGCTATGCCGATCTCGCCGGAGAGCTGGCCGAGAGCGCAACGGAGGAGCGCGCTGCGGAGCTGCGGGAGATCGAGCGCATCTGCCGCAAGGTGCCCATGGAGCCCGCCCACAGCTTCCACGAGGCGCTGCAGAGCGTGTGGTTCCTGCACGTGATCCTCCAGATCGAATCCAACGGTCATTCGCTCTCCTTCGGCCGCTTCGATCAGTTCTGCTATCCCTACTACATGAACAGCCTGAACGGGGGCGCGGATCCGGCCTACCTGGAGGAGCTGCTGGAAAACCTGTGGCTCAAGAGCCTCACCGTCAGCAAGATTCGCTCCGCCGGACACAGCCGCTTTCAGGCCGGAAATCCCATGTATCAGAACGTGACCATCGGCGGCCAGACTGCGGACGGCAGGGATGCGGTGAACGAGCTGAGCTGGGCGGTGCTGCGCTCGGTGGCCCGGGTGCGCATGCCCCAGCCGAACCTCACCGTGCGCTACTTCTCCGGCATGAGCCGCGAATTCATGGCGGAGTGCATCGAGTGCATCCGTCTGGGCTTCGGCATGCCGGCATTCAACAACGATGAGATCATCATCAAATCCCTCACCGACCGGGGCGTGACTCTGGAGGACGCACGAAACTATGCCGCCATCGGCTGCGTGGAGGTGGGCGTACCCGGCAAGTGGGGCTACCGCTGCACGGGCATGAGCTATCTGAACTTCCCCAAGACCCTGATGACCGCGCTGAACGACGGCGTGGATGTGAACACCGGCAAGCAAATCTGCGAGGGTTCGGGCCACTTCCGGGATATGGAATCCTTTGAGGACGTGATGAAGGCCTGGGACAAAACCGCAAGGCAGCTGATCCGGGTGGGCGTGACGCTGGACAACTGCGCCGATCTGGTGGTGGAACAGGAGGTGCCGGACATCCTCTGCTCCGCGCTGGTGGACGACTGCATCGCCCGCGGCAAGCACCTCAAGGAGGGCGGCGCGCACTACGACATCATCTCCCAGCTGCAGGTGGGCATTGCAAATCTCGGCGACTCCCTTGCGGCGATCAAGAAACTGGTGTATGATGAGGGCAGGATTTCCCGCGACGAGCTGTGGAACGCGCTCATGACGGACTACGAGTGCGAGGACGGCGAACGCATCCGCCGGATGCTGCTGGACGCGCCCAAGTTCGGAAACGACGACGACTATGTGGATCAGCTGCTGGTGCGGGCCTACGACACCTATCTGGACGAGATCAGGCACTACCGCAACACGAGGGACGGACGCGGGCCCATCGGAGGCGGCTACTTCGCGGGCACATCCTCCGTGGCGGCAAACGTGCCCCAGGGTGCGGGCACCTGTGCCACGCCCGACGGCAGAAAGTGGGGCGAACCTCTGGCGGAGGGCTGCTCTCCGGCACATTCCATGGACAAGAACGGCCCCACCAGCGTGTTCAAATCCCTGTCCAAGCTCAAGACCGACCAGATCTTCGGCGGCGTTCTGCTGAACCAGAAGGTCACGCCGACGCTGCTGGAGCGGGAGGAGGATCGCGTAAAGCTGCAGCTGCTCATCCGCACCTTCTTTGATGTGCTGCACGGCTGGCACGTGCAGTACAACGTGGTCTCCAGGGAGACCCTGCTGGACGCGCAGAGGCACCCGGAGAAGCATCAGGATCTCATCGTGCGCGTGGCGGGCTACTCCGCGTTCTTCAACGTGCTCTCGCCGCAGACCCAGAACGACATCATCGCCAGAACCGAACAGCAGTTTTAAACGGGAGGAAGACCAATGAAGGATAGATTCGAGCACCTGCATGGCAGAACAGCCATCGTGACCGGCGCGGCCGGGGGCATCGGCGAGGCCCTGTGCCGCAGGCTCGCCGGGTATAAAATGAATCTCGTCATCACGGGCCGCAAGGCGGAAACCCTGAAGGCGCTTTCGGACAGCCTGCGTGCAGAGGGCATCCAAGTATGCGAATGCGTGGGCGATCTGGCGGACATGGCCTTCATCGATTCCGTGTTCGCCGCCGCGCGGGAGCACTTTGGCGGCGTGGACGTGCTCATCAACAATGCGGGTCTGGTGCACAACTGCACCGTGGAGGAGATGTCGCCCGAGCTCTTCGATTCCATCATGCAGGTGAATGTGCGCGCGCCCTACTTCATGTGCCAGAGGGCGCTGCCGGATCTCAGGAAGTCCGATTGCGCCACCATCATCAACATCTGCTCCGTGGTTGCCCACAAGGGCTATCCGCGCCAGAGCGTCTATGCCGCCAGCAAGCATGCGCTGCTGGGCCTCTCCAAGTCCCTGGCCAACGAGGTCTACAGGGACAACATCCGCGTGCACGTCATCAGCCCCGGCAGCGTATTCACGCCCATGATCGCCAAGGTGCGCCCGGATCTCACGCCGGAGGGAATGATGCTGCCCGAGGACATCGCCAGCGTCGTGGGCTTCTATCTGGAAATGCGCACCTCCAACGCCGTGGTGGACGAGATTCAGCTGCACCGCGTCAACAAGGAGCCCTTTGCCTGATGGCTGTCATACTATTGCGGACGCAGTAAGCAAAAATGCCAACCGATTTCATTCTTTCGGTCGGCATTTTTGCGTTTGCGGGCTTTGTCAGTGATCTGAAGCGAGGGAACCTCTCTCCCGCTTCATGTTTTCAATTCTTCGCCAGCTTCCTCAGGGAGAGCAGCAGCAGGAGTATCCCCGCGCCAGTCAGGATGTGGCCCACGCCCGCGATTCCCGAGATGGAGGCGCTGGCGGCTGCGGACAGGCCCATCCCCAGCACCTGAAGGACGCCGCGCACCACCATCATCGCCGCGGTCAGCACAACGCCGATGTTGTGGCACCACAGAAAGGCGCGGAAGCTCCTGAGCTTCCCGAGGTCACTGTGCGCCGCGTACAGCGCGACCAGCAGATAGACCAGCATGCCCAGCAGGAACAGGTGGGCATGCACCTTTCCCAGCACCGTCACGCCGCTGAAATGGTTGAATTTCGTGAATTCCCGGTAGAATACGCCGCCGGCCATCGCGGCAAGGGCATAGGCCAGAGCAATGTTCAGATACTTTTTCATCGCTGGTTCTCCTTCCGCATCGCATTGTAGCCGATCAGCACCGTCCAGACGTAGGCGCAGGTCTTGGGGATCATCAGCATGCCCACGGCGGGCGCCGCGTCCGCAAACAGCACCACGGGGATGTAGCAGGCGAAGCTGAGCACCACCGTGAGCCACAGATGCCGGAAGGGCGCGTCGCTCCTCTCCCGCGCGCTGCGGAAGAACAGCACGACGATCAGCGCGCCGAGAATGGCGAAGGGGATGTTGCGCCAGATTCCCCAGGAGAGCGGCGGCGTGGCGCTGGTCCATGCGTTCTGGGGCATCAGGCACAGCGCGATGCGCGCCAGCGCCAGCACCCACACGGCGAGGGTCGTTCCCCTGCTGCCCTGAACCTCGTAGCGGGCGCGCCAGACGTAGTAGAGCAGCACGTAGAACAGCGTCATGGTGACGGAGGTGATCAGCTTGCCCACCCCCAGCGCCGCCGTGTAGCTCTCCAGCCCCGTGGTGCACAGCGCCAAGGCCCGGGGAACCAGATGGAACGCGTCGCCGCAGCCCAGCGTCACCGCCATCGCGCCGAACAGCCGGTACTGCCTGCGTCCCCCGCTGCCGAGGATCATTTTCACGCCCAGGGTGATGACCGTCGCCAGATACACGATATCGAACAGCGTTTCAAAAATTGCCTGCATGATTGCATTCCTCCCGATGGTTATTCAAATAGGCTTCTCTCAGCCATAGATGGCCCTGCGGATGATCTCCAGCAGCGCGCCGCAGTCCCGCCGTCCCCGCACCAGCAGAAGCAGCAGGTTGTCCAGCACGAAATCCACGAGCATTTCCCGGGAAAAGCCGGATGTAAAGGCACTCTCCGGCACGTCGGGGTCGCTGCGCAGCGCCTCCAGCAGCCCGGCCCGGATGTGCGCCAGCGCACCGTCCATCGCGCTCCTGGCTTCCCCGCGCCTTGCAGCGGCAATGCCGATGGAATGGCCCCTCAGAAAGCCCGGATACGCCTGCGCGCCCCTCTGGATGCGCGCGTACAGCTCCGCCACGCAGTCGGGAAAGGAGGCCCTCGACAGGCCCCGCTTCTCCGCGTGGAAGATCTCCCGCCAGATGCTCTCCACCGTCGCCAGAACCAGCGCGTTCTTGTCGGCGTAGTAGTTGTACAGCGTTCCCAGCGCAATCCCGCATGCCTCGGCGACCCGCCGCATGCTCAGCGCCTGCACGCCCTCCTCCGACACGATGCGCCTGCACGCCTGCAGAATGGCCTCTCTGGATGTAGCGTTCGTGTTCAATGCGCCCACCTCCAAGCTGAACAATGTTCATTATAGCGCATTCTGTGTACTTGTCAAGATGCAGCCCCGCATACTGCCTGCGGAATGCGGCATTTGGGGACGTCTAGGCTTGCTTTTTCCATCCGGATGTGATATGATTGTATTGTTTGGATGTCCCACAAAAAAAGAACCGTCTTGTGAAGAAGAAGGGCTTTAGATATTGCACTTTATCGTGCCGTAGATGAAGCCCTTCTTCTTTTTATATAGTCGGTTTCTGCGTGCGGGACGACTATCGACCAATTGAAGCAAGAGAGAACAGGAGTGTCTATCATGTCGAAACTAGTTGCACTGAGAAGCGAATTGAACGAGAATGACCTGAAACTGCTGATCCGCTGGATGTCGAACGAGCATATCTATCGCTTTCTGAATGAGCATCAGCAGATTACTTCCCAGCTCAAACAGATCTACGACGCTCGATTACCTGTGTTCACGCCTTTGTTCAATCGAAACGGCCGCTTTTTCATGATCTGCACGGGCGGCGGACAGGCCATCGGCTTCCTGCGCATGCAGTATGCGCCCGACAACGCTGTGGAACTGGTCGTTGCCATCGGCGAGGAGAACATGTGGGGCAAGGGCTACGGGCGCGCGAGTCTGATGGAGGCGCTGAAGATCGCCTTCCTTGAATTGCGCCGGGAAAAGATGATCGCGCACATCTACAGCGAAAACACGCGCTCCCGACAGATGTTCCTCAACTGCGGCTTCGTGCCCACGAAAGCGGGAGAAAGACTGGGAGAATACGAATTGACGCTGGACGACTACCTGCATCCGAAGGAGCTCGACCAGAGGATGATCGTGTAAGGCCAAGGCCCTCTCCATGTGGAGAGGGCCTTGGCACACTTTTCCCCAGATCATCGGGATTTTTCCATCACATAATTGGTCAGTGAAATCCCGTTTCTGACGACTTCCTGCCGCTGAACGACGTGGTAGCCCCGCTTTTCAAAAAACGGTCTTGCAGTGATCGACGCATGCGTGACGAACCTGCCCGGATCCACGGAGCATTCCAGTTCATCACAGATTGCAGAGGCAATTCCTTCGCCCTGATGATCCCGATGGACATACAATCTATCCAGATATCCGGATTCATCCATGTCGCCAAAGCCGACAATCTCACCGTTTTCAACGGCAACAACCGTATGATGCTCCCGGAAGGATTGATTCCATGCCTGCAAGTTGACCCTTCCCGTCGCCCACGCATCCAATTGCATCCTTGTGTAATCCTTCGAGTTTACACTGTGGACGGTTTGATAAAACAATTCTGCCAGCTGGTTGCAGTCAGAGGCAAGATATCTCCGAATTTCCATTTTTGTCGTACGTCAAATTCTCCCATGCGTCCATCGCTGTCAATCCGGGCGGACGGATTCCACGCCCTTCTCCGCCGCCAGCTCCTTCGCCATGGGCTGCGCCCAGGCGTACTGCTGCATGAACTCGCCGTGGAAGGCGCTGCGGGCCCCGGCCTTGCCCGCCTTGAAGTCGAACAGGTCGCAGTCGAACTCGTCCACGTCCAGGTAGAGCACGCTGCGCTTGCGCTTGAGGATCTTCTCCGCGCCCACCTCCTTGAGCGTGTCGTTGAGCGCCTTGATGGTGGTACGGTAGCCCAGGCCCTGATCGCCGGTGTCGGCCCAGAGGGTATCCACCATCTCGTAGATCGTGACCTCGCCGCCCATGCGACTCACGCACAGCGCCAGCAGCTCCTTGGCCTTGGAGGACTTGAAGCGCACCAGCCGGTTCTCCACGAACATGTCGAAGTGGCCGAAGGTGCGGAAGAACACCCGCTTCTTCTGGCGCTCGCTGAGCAGCCGCGCGCGCTCCAGCGCATCGATAATGTCCTCGCGCTCGTAGGGCTTGAACACCACGAAGTCCGCCTTGGCGTGGATCGCGTCGGCAGCGTACTCCGGGTGGGCCGTCACGAAGATGACGATCATCCCCGGCCGCGCCATGCGCAGCCTCCTGGCCAGCTCGATGCCGTTCATTTCCGGCATGTCGATGTCCAGCAGCGCGAAGTCCACCGGATTCCTCTGGGCGTAGTCCAGCGCGTCCAGGGAGTTGTCGAAGAAGCCCACCACCTCGAAGCCGGGCATGTTGCCGCACTCGATCTTGAACAGGTTCAGGGACAGCGGCTCGTCGTCTACCAGGATAACCTTCATTCCGCATTTCCTTTCCGGGCGATCTTTTTGGGGGTGTCCAGGCTGGCGGTGATGCCGCCCAGCTCGTTGTGGGTAAGCCTGATCGGCGCTATGCCGTAGAATTCCAGGCGCGTGTTGACGTTCTTGATGGCCACCGAGCGCTTCTGCGCATCGCCGCTCTCGGGCTTCGCCGCCTGACCGGGGCCGTTGTCGACGACCTCGATGTGGTAGCCCTTCTCCGTCTCCCGGCACAGCAACCGCACCTCTCCGCCCTCCCGGCGGCGCTGCACGGCGTGGATCACCGCGTTCTCCACCAGCGGCTGCACCGTCAGCGGCAGGATCTCGAAGTCCTCGGTCTCCACGTCGTAGATCATGCGGAAGCGCTCGCCCAGCTGGGCCTGCTTGATGTCCGCATAGGCGCGGATCGAACGCAGCTCCCGGGAGAAGGGCACGGTCTCCTCCATGCCCTCCACGCCGTCCACGCGGTAGCGCACGTACTTGGCAAAGTCGCCCGCCATCTTGTAGGCCTTGTCCGCGTCCATGCGGATCAGCGCCCGGATGGAATCCAGCGTGTGATAGAAGAAGTGGCTGGTAATCTGGATGGTGGCAATCTCGCTGCGGGACACCTCCAGCGCCGCCTCCAGGCGGATCTCCTTCGCCTGGGACTTGACCAGCGTGGAAATCACGCGGTAGATCACGATGTAGAGGTAGGCGAAGATCGCCACGTACACCAGCCAGGTGATGGTTTCGGTGATGTAGTAGCGCCCGATGGCGTAGATCATCAGCCCCGCGAACAGGCACACCAGCAGGCGCTTGCGGCTCCGCAGCTCCAGTATCAGCTCATAGAGGATCAGCGCCGCGCAGAGGAAGCGGGTGAAGAACATCAGCTGCGGCACGTCCAGGCGGGTCAGGAACTGGAGCGCGAGCACCAGCAGCAGGTTTGCAAGGCTCACCAGGCACAGCATCCGGTCAAAGCCGCACAGCTTTCCCCTGTGCATCCGCGAGAGGTGCCAGCTGTACATCACCGGGCAAAGCATCAGCGCAATGTTCTGCAAGAGGATATAGGAAACGTTGCTGCTGATCTTGAGCAGCAGGCTCGTCTGCTGCGCCGCGAGAAAGATGGCCAGCACCACGATGAACAGGCTCAGGGAGTACAGCCCCGTGTTGCCCGCCACATAGTAGCGCAGGATGATCGCCACGATGGCGAACACCAGGCCGATGAACAGCACCGCCAGCGCCGCGATCAGCCGGGGCACCGTCTTCATAACGATGTAGCTCTCCACCAGCTCCGCGCTCCCAAAGAGCACCTGCGGCATCCGGGAGGCGTACTTCCGATAGGGCGTGGTCAGTTCAATCGTGAGCGTCCGCCCAGCGCTTCCCTCCGGCAGCGCCATGCTGTTCCAGTTGCTGGGGGCCGCGTCCAGCAGCTTCTCTCCGGGAGGCACGTCGAAGCGGAAAATCTCCACATCGTCCAGCCGGACGCACACCTGCTGATAGACGCTGAAGAAGCACAGCGACTGCGCCGCATCAAACGCCTCCGGCAGCTGTGCGGACATCCGCAGCGTGACGCGCCGTCCGTCCCCCTCGGTCTCGTCGACCGTCCAGCCCTGAAGCGGCTGCAATTGATCCGCATTGCGCCCGTACTCCAGCGCGGAGGAGAGGATGTACACCGCCGTCAGGATGCAGATGAGCGCCAGCGGCAACAGCTCTATGAGGTACTTGCGCTGCTTTTCCGTCATGTTCCCACCGCCCCCGCATCTTCATCGATCATTTCGTCTATCATATCACAGAAGCGCATTGCTTTCAAGCGATGCATGCACAAACATCACCTCGGTTTAACCCCCGGCGGATAGCTTCCCCGTGCCGGATGCGCTATCATGACAGGGATAACGCGAAAAAGGAAGAAATGAGTTCCCATGAGTGAAGTGAAATTTTCCGAGCTGGGGCTGCTTGAGGAGATGCAGCGCGCCATCGACGAGCTCGGCTTTGAAACCGCCACCGACATCCAGGCCGAGGCCATCCCCGCCGTGCGGGAGGGCCGCGACGTGATCGGCAAGTCCCAGACCGGCACCGGCAAGACCCTGGCCTTCGCCATCCCCGCCATCGAGAAGATCGACCGCGACGAGGCCGAGACCAGCGTGCAGGTGCTGATCCTCTGCCCCACCCGTGAGCTGGCCCAGCAGGGCGCGGACGAAATCAAGAAGCTCACCCGCTTCATGCAGGGCATTTGGGTCACGGACGTCTACGGCGGCGCGCCCATGGACCGGCAGATCGCCCACCTGCGAAAGTGTAACCTGGTGATCGGCACGCCGGGCCGCGTGATGGATCACATGCGCCGGGGCACGCTGTCGCTGGCGAACGTGAAGCTGGTGGTTCTGGACGAGGCCGACGAGATGCTCTCCATGGGCTTCCGCGAGGACATCGAGACGATCCTGAAGGACGTTCCGGAGACCCGCCAGACGGTGCTCTTCTCGGCAACCATGCCCGATCCCATCCTGGAGCTGACGGAGACCTACCTCACCGAGCCCCACATGATCGAAATCAACCGCGAGCAGGTCACGCTGGAGAACATCCGCCAGATCTACGTGGACGTGCCCATGGGCCGCAAGCTGGACGCGCTGAACCTGCTGCTGCGCGCCTACGAGCCCCGGCTGTGCATGATCTTCTGCAACACCAAGGCCATGGTGGAGGAGGTCACCCAGTACCTCGTCCGCAACGGCTTCGCCGCTGAGGCGCTGCACGGCGACCTGAACCAGTCCCAGCGCACCCGCGTAATGGACGCGTTCAAGTCCGCCCGCATTCCGCTGCTGGTGGCCACCGACGTGGCCGCGCGCGGCATCGACGTCAACGACATCGACTACGTCATCAACTACGACGTGCCCAGCCACGACGAGTACTACGTCCACCGCATCGGCCGCACCGGACGCGCCGGCAAGGAGGGCACCGCCATCACCATCTGCTCCGGCCGCAGGCAGTTCTACATGATCCGCGACCTGGCCCGGGTGGCGAAGTCCGAGATAAAAGAAGTGCCGCTGCCCACCGTCAAGGAGATCCGGGAAAAGCAGCAGAACAAGCAGCGCGAAACCCTGCTGGCAACCATCACCGAGGGCGTGGCTCAGAATTATCAGGACATGGTCAGCGAAATGCTGGAGGCCGGCTGCGATTTGCAGATGATCGCCGCCGCAGCGCTTCAGACCGCCTTCCAGAAGGACGAGCTGAGCCTTGAGGACATCGTGTTCGAGCGCCGCAGTGCAAGCGGCAGCATGTACCGCAAGCTCATCATCTCGGTGGGCCGCCGCCAGAAGATCGCGCCGAACCACGTGGTCAGCGCCGTGTGCGAGCGCAGCGGCCTGTCCGGCAAGGAGATCGGCAAAATCGAAATCTACGACGACAAGACCATCGTGGGCGTGCCCGCAGGCTCCGCCGAGCAGGTGATGCGTGCCATGAAAGGCCTGAAGATCAACGGCGCTCCGGCTACAGTTCGCCTGTCCGCCGAGAAGCCCAGCGCCAGCCCCCGGCCGGGTGCACGGCGCAATCCAAGGAATCCCGCTGCGCCCCGTCAGGACTTCGTGCCCCAGAACGCCCCCCGCAGCAGCGAAAACGGCGATTCCGAAGCGCCGCAGCCGGTGCGTCGCGGCAAGCTGCGCATCTCCGAGAGCGCGAAGGCGCGGCTTCTGGACGGCAGCGACCTGAGCCGCTTCGAGATCCGCAAGCCCCGGGAGAGCGGCCTCAAATCCGCCTCGGACTTCCACGGCCGCAGGGGCGAGGGGCGCGGCAACCACCGCAGAGACGAAAACCGCAAGGGCGGTCGCGACGGGCGCGGCAATCGCAAGAACAACGATCGCGGCTCCGTGCGCCAGGGCAAGCGCTGAAACACCCCAGCGGCATACAAAAAGCACTCCCATGGAAGCGGGAGTGCTTTTCAATGCCGATTGGGACAGCTGCCGCGAATCAGACCTCGGGCATCTGGCTGTCGTTCTCGGTCTTGACGTTCTCCACGGAGCGCACGGCCCAGCGGGCGAAGACGACGGTGTTCTCCTGGGAGCCGACCTTCAGGGTGACGGTGTCCTCCTTCAGCGCGGAGATGGTGCCGTAGATGCCGCCGATGGTGCAGATGCGGTCGCCGACCTTCAGGGAGCCGAGCATGTCCTTGACAGCCTTGTCCTTCTTGCGCTGCGGACGGATCAGCAGGAAATAGAACACGGCCACCATGACGACGATCATGATGATCATGGACAGGAAATCACCGGTGCCGCTGGACGTGGTCGCAGTTGCAGTTTCAGCCAGAGCGCTGTTTCCGAAAAGATTCATGAATCATTCTCTCCTTTATCTGTGTATGTTGAACATTATACCCAAATTTCCCAGCTTTTACAACGCATGGCGGGAAAAATGCGCACGTGTCGGTGAAATTTAACCTATGTGGCGACAGTTTACCAATTGCCGCGGCCGTGGCGCGCGTAGAAGGCGTTCGCCCAGTCCAGCAGGCAGTCGTTTTCGATGGCCTGACGCATCTCGCTCATCATATGGGTGAGGAAGTAGATGTTATGGATGGTGTTCAGACGCAGCGGCAGGATCTCCCCCGCCTTGAACAGGTGGCGGATGTAGGCGCGGCTGAAATTTTTGCAGGCATAGCAGTCGCAATCCGGATCCAGCGGGCCGAAGTCCTCGGCGTACTTGGCGTTGCGCACCACCAGGCGGCCGTCGTGGGTGAAGACCGTGCCGTTGCGGGCCACGCGGGTGGCCAGCACGCAGTCGAACATGTCCACGCCCCGCAGCACGCCCTCGATCAGGCAGTCCGGCGAACCCACGCCCATCAGATAGCGCGGCTTGTGCTCCGGCATGAAGGGCATCATCTTGTCCAGCATCTCGTACATGACCTCCTTGGGCTCGCCCACGGAGAGTCCGCCGATGCCGAAGCCGGGCAGATCGAGCTTGGCCATCTCCTTTGCGCACTCAATGCGCAGATCGGAGTAGAACGCGCCCTGCACGATGCCGAACAGCGCCTGATCCTCCCGCGTCTTGGCCTTCATGCAGCGCTCCAGCCAGCGCAGCGTGCGGTACATCGCGTCCCTGGCACGGTTGTAGTCGCAGGGGTAGGGCGAGCACTCGTCAAACTGCATGGCGATGTCCGAGCCCAGCGCCTCCTGAATCTGCACGGAGATCTCCGGCGAGATGAAGCGCTTGCTGCCGTCCAGGTGGGAGCGGAACTCGACGCCCTCCTCGTTCAGCTTGCGCAGATCCGCCAGCGAGAATACCTGGAATCCGCCGCTGTCGGTGAGAATCGGACGATCCCAGTTCATGAAGGAATGCAGTCCGCCCGCCTTCTTCACCAGCTCCTCGCCGGGGCGCAGGTGCAGGTGGTAGGTGTTGGACAGGATGATCTGCGCGCCGCAGTCCTTCAGCTCGTCGGGCGTCATGGTCTTTACGCTGGCCTGGGTGCCCACGGGCATGAAGATGGGCGTTTCGATCACGCCGTGGGGCGTGTGCAGCCTGCCGCGCCGCGCGCCGGTCTGCTTGCAAACGTGCAGCAGCTCAAACTCAAAGGGTCTCTCCATCTCCGATTTTCAACCTCCGATAAATCTGCGGTTCCGCTTCCGCAGCCCTTGCAAATCTCAAAAAAATAGTGACCTGCGGAAGCGGATCACTATTCCTTCTGCCCTAAGGCTGTGCATTGTTCCGAAATCTTATGCCCTCTTCCTGCGGCGAAGGGTCGCAGCCAGCACCGCTGCGGCAGCGCCGAAGAGAGCCACCGCCACGCCCACCGGCATGGAGGTATCGCCGGACTTGGGCACAGCCTTGCCGATCACGCGGGCGCTGATGTCCATGCTCACGAGCATCCTGCCCTCCGCGTCAAAGGCCTCCATGCGATAGACGCCGCTGTTCTCCACCTGGGCGTTGACGATGTTGTACACCTTCTGGTTCGCGCCCTCGATGGCCTCGTCCTCAAAATACCACTGGTAGGATGCGGGAACGACGCCGTCGATGTTGACCTCCATCGAGAGATCCTCGCCTGCGTCCACCACCGCATTCTGCGTCATATGAGAAACGCGCATCACGACGGTCGTGGAAATCACGCCGTCTGCCAGGGCATATGCCCCCAGCATCAACGCCATCACGGCCATCCATGCGACAATACGCCTCACTGCTCGGTTCACGGAGTCATCCTCCCCAATCGATTGATCCCTATAATCATTTTTATTTTATACTATAATTCGACACAGTTCAACGTTTATGCGGGTTTCTGCACAGAATCGACTATATTTCGTAATATTTCTCTTTATTTAGAAATATTTATTCACATCAGTTTAAATTATTTCTGAAGGAGAGGCTGTTCTCCCAGCTTTTCCCGCACATTTCACAGGCCCTGCTTTACTTTTTTGCATGCGCAATGCTATAATAGAAAAAGATATGCTGAAGAATTGTTGATAGACCTGAAAAAAAGCTTTAGGAGATCATATGCCTGGATATCTGCTGCTGTTTGCCTTTCTGATCTGCGGCGTAATCATCTGCGATGCGCTGTTTTCCCACAGGTGCGGCCTCGTGCGCATCTGGCTGGGCCTGTGCATGGGCCTGATGCTGATGATGTGGCTGCCCGTGCCCTTCGCCTACCTGCTCGACTTCACGCGGCCCGCGCAGCTGCTGGGCCTTTCTGTCGCGGCGCTGCTTGCGCTGCTGGCCACCTGGTGCAAGCGCTTCATCCGTCGCGGCGCGCCGCTGCTCAACGGCATCTCCCCGAGGATGGGCTTTCTGGGCGGCATGCCGGTCTGGCTGCCCATCGTGCTGATCGTCCCCTTCGCGCTGCTGTCCGGCTACCTGCAGTACACCCACATCCTGCGGGAGGTGGACGGCGCACTGTACGTGGGCCAGTCCACCTACGGCGACCTCTGCCTGCATCTGGGCATCGCCACCGGCCTGCGCGGCGCATCCTTCCCGCCGGACTACACCATCCTGCCCGGCACGCTGCTGGGCTATCCCTTCCTGACGGACAGCATGGTCACCTCCATGCTGCTCTTCGGCAGCGATCTTGCGCTGTCCTTCACCCTCACCGGCACGCTGATGATGGCGCTGGTGTACACCGGCTTCGTGCTCTTCGTCTGGGAGCTGACCCACAAGAGCGCGGCGGTGGTGCTCTCCTTCATCCTGATGTTTTTGAACGGCGGCCTGGGCTTCCTCTACGTCTTTGACGGCGCGCTGAAGGATCCGACGATGCTCAACAACGTCTTCACCGGCTTCTATCAGACGCCCACGAACATGCCCGAGCTGAACCTGTACTGGGTGAATGTGATCGCGGACATGATGGTGCCCCAGCGCACGCTGCTGGGCGGCTGGACGGTGCTGCTGCCCGCGCTGTACATGCTCACCGACGCGGTGCACACCCGGGATCTGCGGCGCTTTGCGCTGCTGGGCGCCTGGGCGGGGCTGATGCCGATGGTGCACACCCACTCCTTCTTCGCCCTTGGCCTGCTCAGCGGCGGCGTGATGCTCAGCCAGGTGCTGCGTGCGCCGTCAAAGAAACGCCTGCACTGCCTCAGCTGCTACCTCTGCTATGCCGCCGTGGCGCTGGTTCTGGCGCTACCGCAGCTGCTGACCTGGACCTTCCCCCAGACCGTGGATGGCGGCAGCCTCAGCTTCCGCTTCAACTGGGTCAACAATCAGGGCAACGGCAGCCTGACCGACGGCTACTTCTGGTTCTGGATCAAGAATGTGGGCCTGGTGTACCTGCTGATGGTGCCGGCGGCCCTCTCCGCACGCAGGGGCGGACTGATGCGCTCGCTCTCTCTGGGCGCGCTGGTGATCTACACCGTCGCGGAGTTCGTCCAGTTCCAGCCCAACCCCTACGACAACAACAAGCTCTTCTACGTGGCCTACATGATCATGCTGCCCACCGTGGCGATGTATCTGATCCACCTGTGGCACCGCCTGCGGGGCGTGCGCGGCCGCGCGATGCTCTCCTGCCTGTTTATCTTTGCGTCCACGATCTCCGGCACGCTCTCCATCAGCCGCGAGGTGATCTCCAACTACATGCTCTTCGGCCCGGACGAGGTGCAGGCGGCGGCCTTCATCGACGAAAACCTGCCCGCCGACGCGGTAATCCTCACCGGCGACCAGCACAACAACGCCGTGGCCGCCCTCGCCGGCCGGCACATCGTCTGCGGCACGGACAGCTACCTCTTCTACCACGGCATCGACTCCAGCGCGCAGCGCGCGGCGGAAAGGCAGATGCTCTCCAATCCCGGCGAGAGCGCCGAGCTGTTCGAGGAATACGGCGTGAACTACATCTACATCTCCGGCCACGAGCGCAGCTATTTCCGTGCGGACGAGGCCTGGTTCCTCGAAAACTGCTACCTGGTCTACGATCAGGACGGCGTGCGCGTCTTCGCCTACGACGCGGAGGACGCGCTGGCCTGCGTCGCGGAGGTGGAGGACGCTGCACTCGCAGTGGAATGATTAAACTTCGCAAATGCGCTTGTATTTGTGCGCTGCATGCGCTACAATGAAAGTGGAAGATTCTCGCCGGAAGCCGCGCGCGGCTCTCCGGCGTTCGGAGGTTTCAATGAACCATAGATTTCCCACGCTCGTCCTTGCCGGCGCGCTGCTCGCATTGTGCCTCGCGCTGGGCGGCTGCGACGCGCAGATTGACGAGAGCATACTGACGGCGGAGGCCAACTACGACATCGACATCGCCCTGCCCTACGCCACGGTCACGCCGCTGCCCGCCGTTCAGGAGGATGCGGAGGCGCTGGTGATCGACGCCGACGGCAGCGTCACCGTCAACGACCCCGCGGCGCTGCTGGAATCGGAGACCGCCAGCGAGTCCGGCCAGGACAGCAATTACAAATCCCTGCGTCTGGGCAATACGGGCCTTGCGGTGCAGGCGCTGCAGACCCGCCTGAATGAGCTGGGCTACTACTCCTCGGGCGTGTCCGGCATCTTCGATTCCGACACCGAGCAGGCCGTGCGCCGCTTCGAGCAGACCTACGGCACCATGCAGACCGGCGTTGCCACGGTGGAGCTGCAGCAGCGCCTGTTCGCCGCGGACGCGCTCATCTACGGCAGCGACGCCTACAACAAGGCCGTCATCTCCCAGTACAAGGTTCTCCAGCGCGGCGACGTGGGCAGCGCGGTCTACGCGCTCCAGCAGCGCCTGAAGAACCTGGGCTACCCCATCGATTCGCTCACCGGCATCTTCGACAACGAGACCGCCAACGCCGTCATGCTGTTCTACGAGGCCTACGGCCTGACCGCCGACGACGTGGCCAACGTCGCGCTGCAGAAGGAGCTCTACTCCGACTCCGCCCGGCCCTACGGCGGTGGAAGCACGCAGACCGGCTCCGGCGTCACGCTGCGCTCCCTGGCGGACATCCAGCAGCGGCTGATCGACCTGGGCTACCTCAGCGGCGAGGCCGACGGCGAGCTGGATGCGCGCACGCAGATCGCCATCAAGCTCTTCGAGGAAACCTGCGGCCAGCTGCCCTCCGGCACGGTCACCGCCCAGCTCCAGGCGCTCTTGGAGAGCGAGTACGCCCCCGGCTTCGACACCCTGGGCAGCCAGTATTCCAATCTGATCGAGGGCGCCAGCGGCGACGAGGTGCTGCGCCTGCAGAGCCGCCTGATCGCGCTGGGCTTCGCGTCCGGCACGCCCAACGGCGAATACGGCAGCGCCACCACCGCGGCCATCCGCCTGTTCCAGAACCGCAACTCCCTGGAGGAGACCGGCATTGCCAGCAGCTACGTGCAGGCGGTGCTCTATTCCTCCTTCGCGCTGAACATCGACGGCGAGACCATGCAGAACAGTGCTCCCCAGGCCACAGAGGCCCCGGTCGAGGCCGAGGCTCCCGCAGCAGCGGACGCACAGCCCGTCGCAGAGACGCTGCGCGTGGGCAGCTCCTCCGACGCGGTACTCGCGCTCCAGAACCGCCTGACGGAGCTGGGCTACATCACCTCGCTGACCGGCACATATGACGAGCTCACCTCCCGCGCCGTCTCCACGGTGCAGACTGCGCTGGGTCTGGAGGCCACGGGCGCGGCGGACGCGGCGCTGGTGGAGTTCGTTCTCTCCGAGGCTGCCCCCCGCAGCGGCATCGTCTACGCCCGGGCGGATCTCACCTACCCGACGCTGACCGAGGGCGATTCGGGCGACGCGCTGGATGCGCTTCAGGCCCGTCTGCAGGAGCTGGGCTACCTGACGAAGAAGCAGGTCAGCGGCAGCTTCGACGCGGACACGGCCCAGGCCATCGTGCAGATTCAGGAGGCGCTGAACCTCAGCCCCAGCGGCGAGGTCTCCCCCGCCCTGCTGTCCTACCTGCTCAGCGACGCCAGCGACGGGCTTGCAGTCGAGAGCTGAATCCCTAATACGCAGAAACAGCGGATAACCTCGCAAAAGGTGATCCGCTGTCTTTTCATGTGGATGCGTTTCCCGCGTCAGTGCATGCCCATCTGGCCCTTGCTGCTCAGGCCGTCACCTGCCATCATCGTCTCCAGCACGTCGATGTCGGTGGCGATGTCCAGCGCGTCGTTCTGGAACAGGCGGTCCAGCTGCTTCTCGAAGGCCGCGATCAGCGTGTCCAGCACGCTCTCGATCTTCTTGCGGCTTGCCACGATGTTCTCGCCCTGGTAGCTCTGCTCCTCCAGCATGTCGTAGGACTTGAGCAGCTTGAGCGTGGTGGGCAGGTAGTAGTTCATGAACTTGCGCACATCCTGTTCGCGCTCCGGATTGTCGATCACCGCGCGGAAGATGCCCGCCGTGAGCGTGCCGATGCGGTCGATGCGCGCCGACACCGCCTCGTCCTCGATCTGCTCGTTGAGCTGGTACAGCTCGTTGAGAATGCGCTCCAGCTCGTCCATGTAGGTCTTCTTCACGCTTGCGGGGCTGGGCTTCTTCGCAGGCTCCGGCTGGGGTTCCGGCTCAGGCTGCGCCGCAGGCTCCGGCTTCACAGGCTCCGCGGGCCTGAAGTCCGCGTCCTGCGCGTCATCGGCAAACACCTGGTCGCCGCGCAGCATGTTCAGCACCTCGTTCACCAGCTCGCGCCAACCGCCGCTCTGCTTGGTCTCGCGCGCCACCGGCGGCAGCACCAGCTCGCTGTGCGCCATGTCCAGATACGCGCCGTCGCCGAAGTAGCCACGGGCGATCATCGTCTGAAGCTGCTTGCGCATGTCATTTGCGGACAGCTCCACCGCCTTGGCAAGCTCCTTGACCGGCACGTGCTGGCGCAGTCCGATCACCGTGCAGCACTCGTGAAAGCGCTTCACCATGCGCCGCTCCGCGCCGCGCTTGCCGCACTTGATAAAGCAGCCCACGCTCGCTGCCAGAAAGGCGATGCCGACCGCCGGAATCGACCACAGCGGAATCATCGCAAGGCCGCCGATCAGAAAGCCCGTGCCGCTCTTGGGCTCCTCCGGGCTGAAAAATCTTCCATTGTAGGTTCTACCCATTCATTTTCACACTCCCACCCGATATTATATATGAATGCGGTAAATTTTTCAATCGGTTTGTCGCTCCCAGAAGGCATTCAACTTACGGTTGAGTGCGCTCATGCTGGAGATCTTCTGCAACCGCCAGTGGCTTGGCATCAGCTCCAGATACTTCTCCGAGGCGTATCTGGCGTCCAGCAGCAGCACCACGCCCTTATCGGTCTCGCTGCGGATCACGCGGCCCGCCGCCTGAAGCACGCGCCGGAAGCCCGGGTAGGTGTAGGCCGCGTCGTAGCCGCCCTCGAAGCCGTCGTCGTAGATCTCCCGCAGCAGCTCCGACTCCGGGTTGACCTGGGGCATGCCCGTGGAGATGATCGCTGCGCCGGACAGCCGGTCGTCGGGCAGATCCACGCCCTCGGAGAACACGCCGCCCAGCACGATGAAGGCCGTCAGCGACTCCTGCGGGTTCTGCTCGAACAGCTCGATGAACCTGCGCCGCCTGTCCTCGCTCATGTGGCTCTCCTGGCACACCGCGCGCTCCCCCGGATAGCGGGTGCAGTAGTATTTGTACGCCTGCATCAGGTAGGCGTGGGAGGGAAAGCAGGCCAGATAATTGCCCTTATGGGCCTGGCTCATGGCGTGAATGATGCGCGTCACCTGCTCCATGGTTTCATTCCGATCCCGGTAGCGCACCGACACCGGCAGCCGCGCCACGAACAGGTTCTCCCTCGGGAAGGGCGACTCCAGCTGGAGCCAGCCGTCCCGATCCGGCGCGGCCAGGATCCTTCCGTAGAAATCCATGGGCGCGAGGGTCGCCGAGAACAGCGCCACGCCGCCCACGCGTTTGTAGCTGCGATCGAGGTACTTCTCCGGCGCGAAGCACCACAGCCGCACCTCGATGTGCTTCCCCGCACCCTCGGGACGGATCAGCGCCCGGTAGATGTCCTCGTCGAACTGCTTCGCCACCCGGACGAACCAATTGCAATCCAGCATCAGCTCCACCGTATCCTCGTCGCTCACCCGCAGCTCCTCCGCCCTGGCGGCGAACTCCGACGCGGCGCGCACCAGCTCCTGCGGAGGCTCCCGCAGCGCGTCGTACTCCGCATCCTCCGCCGTCAGCTGCGCAAGCAGCGCCGATATGGATGCAAGCAGCATGTCCTCCTCGCCGAACACCGCCGCAATGCGCGCGCGCAGCTCCGCCACGCGCTCCCCCGACAGCGCCGCCGAGTACATCTCCCGGGCGCGGTCGGGCAGGTTGTGGGCCTCGTCGATGAGCAGGCCCGCGCGGCTCTTGCGGTCGAAGTGGCGTTTCAGGCGCACGCGGGGATCAAACACGTAGTTGTAATCGCAGATCACCACGTCGGCGAGCTCTGTGAGGTCCAGCGACAGCTCGAAGGGGCAGATTTCAAACTCCCGCGCCAGCGCGGAGATGGCCTCCGCGTTCAGCACCTCCAGCTCCATGGCCCGCCGCAGCGCCTCCCGGCGGCGCTCAAAGTAGCCGTCGCCGTAGCGGCACAGCGCGCAGTCCGGCTTGCGCTGAAAGCAGATCCTCTCCTTGGCGGTCAGCGTCACCGAGCGAATGCGCAGTCCATCTCCGCGCATCAGGTTCAGCGCATTCTCCGCAGCCCTGCGGCCCGTGGTGCGCGCGGTGAGATAGAACACGCTGGTCACCTTCCCCGCGCCCAGCGCCTTCAGCGCACCGTAGAGCGCCGCCGCAGTCTTGCCGATGCCGGTGGGGGCTTCGATCAGCGCGCGCCCGCCCGTGCACAGCGCATGCTCCACGCAGTCCGCCATCTCCCGCTGGCCCTCGCGGAACTCCGCAAAGGGAAAGCGCAGGCTCTGGAGCGTCGGCTCGGAGGCCTCCTTCCACCTCTCCTGTGCCTCCAGCTGCCGCGCATAGGGCAGCGCGTAGGCCATGAAGCGCCGCGCCAGCTCCTCCCGATCCAGCTCCCGCCTGAAGCTGCGCTGACCGCCGTGCACGCCCACATAGATCAGCTGCACCTCCGCCGCAGCACAGCCGTCCCGTTCGCAGAGCAGGTGGGCGTAGATCTCCGCCTGGGCCCAGTGGGCGGGATAGTCCTCGCTGAGGATCTCGTTGGGGTTGATCCGCGTGGTCTTGATCTCGGCGACGTGCGCGCAGTCCATCTCCAGCCACGCCGCGTCCGCGCGGCCCTGTACCCGCAACATGACGCCGCCCACGCTTACGTCCAGCGTGACGGGAAGCTCCGCGACCCAGCACTCGTCCAGCATCCGCTGCACGGCGACGTGGCCCTCTCGGCCCTCCCGCATGCGCGCGGCCATGCGGCTTGCGGAGGTGACGCTGCCCGTGGCGCAGGCGAATTCCGCCAGCGTCCGCACGCTCACCACATGGATCTTCTTCAACGGCCCGACCTCTTTTCTCTTGACAGTTTCCGTTCCCGGTGATAAAGTAAGGTTATCTACATATGTGCTGGCAGATGAAATAGCTCTGCGCAGCTGTTACCAGTATAGAACACTTGACCCACTTTTTCAAGCAGGAGGTTTTTGACGATGACGCTTTATCCGCTTTTGATGGCGCCCCACTTCCGCTCCGGCGAGGAAACGCCCTGGGGCGGCTCCATGCTGCGCGACGCATTCATGAAGGAAGCGCCGGATCAGACCGGCGAGAGCCTGGAGATCTCCGCCCTTCCCGAGCGCGAGAGCATGGTGCGCAACGGCGCGCACGCCGGCAAGAGCCTCAGCCGCATGATCGAGCTGTGGGGCGAGCAGCTCACCGGTCTCCCCGCGGGCAGCGACTTCCCGCTGCTGCTGAAACTGATCGACGCAAAGGACACGCTGTCCGTGCAGGTGCACCCGGATGACGCCTATGCCAATGCCAACGAGGGCGGCAAGCTGGGCAAGACCGAAGCATGGATCGTGCTGAACTGCGACGAGGGCGCGCGCCTGGCCTACGGCGTGGACACCCACGGCAAGCCGCTTCAGGAGGTCGTGGACGGCGGCGCTGCGGAGATCGAGGCCGCGCTGAACTGGGTGGACGTGCGCCCGGGCGACGTCTACTACATCCCCAGCGGCATGGTGCACGCCATCGGCGCGGGCATGCAGATCTACGAGATTCAGCAGTCCAGCGACGTGACCTACCGCTTCTGGGACTGGGGCCGCGTGGGCAAGAACGGCCAGCCCCGCGCGCTGCACACCCGTCAGGCCGTGGCTGTGACCCGGCCGGAGCTGCACCTGAGCAAGATCTTCGGCACCACCAGCCTGTGCAAGGGCGGCAGCCGCACCTACTACATCTCCAACCGCTACTTCGAGCTGTGCCGCCTGAACGTCTCCGGCAGGATGCCGGTGTGCGACGGCCGCATGCTCTTCCTGACCCCCCTGGGCCCCTGCACCCTGCGCTGGGGCGATGAGGAGCTGGAGCTTGCGCCCTTCGACAGCGTGCTGGTTCCCGCCGCCATGGAGGGCCTGACCATCGAGAGCGACGATTGCAAGGTGCTCATGTCCTCCCTGTCCGACCGCGAAGCGCTGCGTAAGGAGCTTGGCTACCGCGCGGAGAACGTCGCGGGGCTGACGGAGGAATAAACACACATGCAAAGGCTCCCCCGGAATCATTCCGGGGGAGCCTTTGATCTGTCAGTGCAGGGCAAGCCCCAGCGCACCCACCTGTTCATTGCAGGGGGACTCGTTTTTGAGCTTGTAATCCACGCCCCAGTCGAACATGGCCGCGATGACGGGCCGCAGGCTCTCGCCCAGCTCGGTCAGCGTGTACTCCACCCGCGGCGGCACCTCGGCATATGCCCTGCGCGTCAGCAGCCCGTCGGCCTCCATCGACTTCAGGTTCGCGGTCAGCACCTTCTGGGAGATCCCCTCCAACGACCTCTTCAGCTCGCCGAAGCGCTTTGTACCCGTGAACAGATCCCGCAGGATCAGCACCTTCCAGCGATCCGAAATCAGCATCAACGTCGTCTCCACCGGGCAGTCCGGCAGTTCCCTCTTCGCCATTTCATCACCTCTACGGACTTTCTGAATACACAAAACCTACTGTTCCCATTATAGAAACAGATTTTCGACAGCGTCAACCCTTTCTTCAACTCTTAACATTTTCAGCATCGTGCCCGAAACCCCCTGCAAACCCAAATAGTTTCCTCCCGGTAACCGCCCAATTGTTACCGGAAAGTGCCTATGCCACAAAAAAGTGCGTACTTTTCAGGCCACCCGAAGCGTGTTATTCTCTCATTGCGGGCGGGAAAGCAACAAATCCCGGCCCGCAATACCCCAAGGAGGAAACCACCATGAAAAGAATCGCTTCCATCGCCCTGACCCTGCTGATGCTGCTGAGCTGCTTTGCCGCGCTGGCGGAGACCATTTTCCGCACAGAGGTATCCCTGGAACTGGGAACCGTGACCGTGTACGACTTCGGCGACATCCGCCTGCACGCCTACAATGCCGAAGATGCGCTCGGCGACGAGTGCTACCTGATCGAGAGCGGCGAGGGCCTCGTGATGCTGGAGACCGGCGCATTCACCGAGAATCTGGTCGAGTGGAAGAGCTACATCGACGGCTTGAACAAGCCCCTTGCAGGCGCGCTGCTGGCCTACCATCCCAACGGCTATGAGATCTTCGGCGACGTGATCATCTACGCCACCGAAAACGCCCTGACCAACTGGCAGCCGGGTGGTTCCATCAACGTTCTGACGGACGACTTCGTAGCACGCTACGGCGATGTGGTTGCTGCGAGCCATCCCTCCCAGGCAGAAATTGTTGAATTCGGCGACACCGTGACCCTTGCGGGCGTGGATTTCATCATTCGCAACGAGGGCGACGACGCCTATGGCGTGGAGATTCCCGCGATCAACGCCGTCTACATCCACATGCTCGGCTCTGATTGCCACAACATCCTGACCAGCCGGGAGCACATCGCCGCTTTCATCGATGAGCTGAAGGGCTTTGACTACGATCTGGTTCTGACCAGCCACTACGTTCCCGAGGGTGCGGACGCAGTTGCCGCCAAGATTGCGTATCTGGAAAGGGCTCTGGAGTTGTCCAACGCCTGCACCGATGCAGAGAGCTTCACCGAAACCATGAACCGCACCTTCCCGGACTATACCGGCGCAAACTACCTGGAGATGACCGCCGGAATGCTCTACCAGTGAACCACAGATTGAATTGGAGGTAACAAATATGAAGATCGCAGTTGTATGCGCAAACGGCAAGGCTGGCCAGCTGATCGTGAAGGAGGCCCTGAACCGGGGCCTGGACGTGACCGCGTTCGTGCGCGGTGAGAACCGCAGCGCGGCAAAGCAGGCCGTCGTGAAGGATCTCTTCGATCTGACCACCGCCGATCTGAAGGCTTACGACGTTGTGGTAGACGCCTTCGGCG
>JBJEJN010000085.1:0-2586 GCA_051878085.1 Aristaeellaceae bacterium
GGCTGTCGGAAGTCCCGCTCCGCCAGGCGCATGTGATACTCGCTGCGCTTGCGGCAGGTGTAGCGCGCCTTGCAGAAGCGGCACCACTCGCCGGCGCAAAACTCGCCCTTGCCCTCGTAGGCCAGCAGCGCTTTCGGGCGCACCTTGCTCTCTGCCCAGTGGACGAGCTCACCGGCGGTGATCTCGTAGGTGGAGGTGTTGGAGAGCCGGGGCTGCACGATGGTCATGCGCACGGTGCGGATGTCGTACAGCGGATCAAACTCCAGCAGTGCGCCGAGGCCGTACAGCAT
Source organism: Aristaeellaceae bacterium (assembly GCA_051878085.1). GTDB lineage: Bacteria > Bacillota > Clostridia > Christensenellales > Aristaeellaceae > SFTH01. The sequence continues at coordinate 291 of JBJEJN010000085.1, forward strand.
GAGCTGGCTGTTGCGGTTCGCATCCACGCGAACGCCGCGCCCGCCCTTGAAGTCGATGACCTCGATCACGCCGTCCGCAACGATCACCAGATCGCCCGTGCCGAAGCCCTCCGGGACGTACTCGCTGTAGTCCAGACGGTGCTCCACCATGATCAGCGGATCGGGGCAGGACGAGCGGACCGCCTCGATGGTTTCAATGCAGAAGGCCACGTATTCGTCCGTGACAGCTTCGGCCTCGTCCGAGTAGAACTCGCTGTCCCTGTGTTCGGCATACAGCTGCTCGATGTGCTCGGGGTACATATCGCCCAGATACCTGTGCAGCTTCAGCTCGCACAACTCGTGCAGGAAGGTGCCCTCCTCTGCATAGGGAGAGGGCCTGTCCTCGAACTGCTCGGAGAGCTTCACCGAGGGCGGACACATCATCCAGCGGTGGGAGCTGGAGGCGTTGAGCCGTGCGTGGGCGCGGCTGCTGTGCTGAACCTCATTCACAGTGCCGCCACCTCGTTCTTGACAGCCTCGTACTGCGTCTCCTTCAGCTCGGTGAGCTTCCTGACGCCGTACTTGCCGAGGATCGCCTTGATCTTCGCCCGGTTCTCCGGGGTGGAGCGCTCGGCCACGAAGGCGCGCAGCTCCACGATGGTCAGCTTCGGCTTCTCCGGGGCAGCGGGATTGTCATCAAAGGGCGTGGGCTCGTCGTAGGACACGAAGTCATCCTGCGGCGGGTTCGTGTCGGGCGCCTCGCCGTCCGCCCTGCGCTGCGCCAGCTGTGCGGTGCAATCGTCCACGATGGCCTGCATCGCGTCCGCCATGTCGCGGGCGTGGGTGGCAATCTCCTGAAGCATCTGAATGTGAACGGTCATGTTTGTCTCCTTTCTGTTCCTCACTGCTGCGCCGACTGCCTCAGTGCAGCGGTCAGCAGCTCGTGCTTGCGGTTGGTCTCCTCCCAGGGCGTGCACAGGTCGGTGCGCCCGAAGTGCCCGTAGCAGGAAAGCCCAGAATAGATGGGTCTGGCCAGACGCAGGTCTCGAATGATGCCCGCGGGCGTGAGATCGAAGGTCTCCTTCACAGCGGCTTCGATGCGGCTGTTGGGAAGCACCCCGGTACCGAAGCAGTCCACCGTGATGCTGACGGGTTCGCTCCTGCCGATGGCATAGGCGATCTGCACCTCGCAGCGCTTCGCCATGCCCGCCGCCACGATGTTTTTCGCAATCCAGCGGGCGGCATAGGCGCCGGAGCGATCCACCTTGGTTGCGTCCTTGCCGGACAGCGCGCCTCCGCCGATGTGTGCGACGGGGCCATACTGATCCACCGCCAGCTTGCGCCCGGCGAGTCCGGTGTCCGCAGCTGGGCCGCCCCGGACAAAGGCTCCGGAGGGATTGATGAGGATGCGGGTATCCTCCTTCAGAAGCTCCCGGGGAATCGCCTTCTCCAGAACTTCATCCTCGACAAAGCGCACGATGCTGCTGCGTTCGGTCTTCCTGCCGTGCTGGAGGGAAACGACCAGCGCGGCGATGGCCAAGGGTTTGTCATTTTCATAGGCGACGGTGACCTGCGCCTTTCCGTCTGCACCCATCCACGCGCAGTTGGGTCTGGGCTCGTCCAGCGTCCTGCAGATCCGGTGCGCCAACACCACAGGCAGAGGCAGGTACTCGGGGGTCTCGTCCGTGGCATAGCCCACAGCAATGCCCTGATCGCCCGCGCCCATGACCTTCTGATCGACGGCGGCCGCGATGTCGGGGGACTGCCTGTGGAGACGGATCTCCAGCTTGTATTCCTTCTTCGGATTCGCACAGAGATCGCGTATGGTGTAGCCGATGCGGTCGATGGCGTCTGCGACGATCTCACCGCAGTCAACCTTTGCCCTGGAGCTGACCTCGCCGCCGATGATTACCTTTCCGTTCGTGGCAAATACCTCCACGGCGACGCGCGCGGAAGGATCCTGCGCGAGATGTGCGTCCAGAATTGCGTCTGCGATCTGGTCGCAGAACTTGTCGGGGTGACCGGCGCGGACGGATTCCGCCGTGACCAGTCGGATGTTCTTCTCGTTCATCGTAAATCTCCTCGTTTCAGTCGTAGTGGACAACCTGCGTCCGGGGCGGCCTGTCCTTCTTCGTAGGTTGGGGTTTCTTCATCACGCTGCGAAGGGCGAGGTACGCCGTGGGATCCGGGTAGCCCTCAGCGTTGCGGTAACACAGCGGCGCATCATCCTCCGCAGTCGGATTCCGGGTGTGCTGCTCCGCGTCTGAGTGGTAAGCCTTCATGCGCCTGCCACCATCCTTCGACTCAGCCGCCGCCA
>JBJEJN010000086.1:0-13177 GCA_051878085.1 Aristaeellaceae bacterium
ACCAGAATGTCGTTGGCGCGCACCTCCGCGCCGATGCGGATGATGCCGTGCTCGTCCAGGTCGCGCAGCGCGTCCTCGCCGACGCCGGGGATATCGCGGGTGATCTCCTCCGGGCCCAGCTTGGTGTCGCGTGCCTCGGACTCATATTCCTCGATGTGGATCGAGGTGTACATATCTTCCTTCACGAGGCGCTCAGACAGCAGAACGGCGTCCTCGTAGTTGTAGCCCTCCCAGGTCATGAAGCCGATCAGCGCATTGCGGCCCAGCGAGATCTCGCCGTGGTCGGTGGAGGGGCCGTCGGCGATGGGCTGGCGCTTCTCCACGCGCTCGCCCTCGGTGACGATGGGATGCTGGTTGATGCAGGTGCCCTGGTTGGATCGGGCAAACTTGGACAGGCGGTAGAGATGCTCCACGCCCTCGTCGTCGCGGATGACGATCTCGTCCGCAGTCACGCGAGTGACCAGGCCGGCCTCGCGGGCCAGCAGCACCACGCCGGAGTCACAGGCGGCCTTGTACTCGATGCCGGTGCCCACCAGCGGCGCTTCCGGAACCAGCAGCGGAACGGCCTGGCGCTGCATGTTGGAGCCCATCAGCGCGCGGTTCGCGTCGTCGTTCTCCAGGAAGGGGATCATGCCGGTGGCGACGGAGATCAACTGGCGCGGGGAGACGTCCACGTAGTCCACGTCGCCCTTCTCCACCTCGATGGTCTCCTCGCGGCGACGCACGGTGACGCGGTCGTTGACGAAGTGGCCCTCGTCGTCCAGCGGCTCGGTGGCCTGCGCGATGACGTACTTGTCCTCCTCGTCGGCGGTCATGTAGTCGATCTGGTTGGTGACCACGCCGGTGGCCTTGTCCACCTTGCGGTAGGGGGCCTCGATGAAGCCGTACTCGTTGATGCGGGCGTAGGTCGCCAGCGAGCCGATCAGACCGATGTTCGGACCTTCAGGGGTCTCGATGGGGCAGATGCGGCTGTAGTGGGAGTAGTGCACGTCTCGAACGGCGAAGGACGCGCGGTCGCGGTTCAGACCGCCCGGGCCCAGCGCGGACAGACGGCGCTTGTGGGTCAGCTCAGCCAGCGGGTTGGGCTGATCCATGAACTGGGACAGCTGGGAGGAGCCGAAGAACTCCTTGATCGCAGCGGACACGGGGCGGATGTTGATCAGATCCTGGGGACGAACCTTCTCCAGATCCTGAATCGCCATGCGCTCCTTGACCACGCGCTCCAGGCGGGACATGCCCACGCGGATCTGGTTCTGCAGAAGTTCGCCCACGCTGCGCAGGCGGCGGTTGCCCAGGTGGTCGATATCGTCCACCTCGCCGATGCCGCTGAACATGCCGAACTGATAGGAGACGGACGCCACGATGTCGTCCACCAGCACATGCTTGGGAACCAGGCGCTTGGAGGCCTCCTTCAGGGCCTGATTGAGGGGCAGGCCGTCCTCCTGAACGCGCTGGAGCACCTCAATCAGGGTCGGGATGTGCACGCGCTCACTGAAGCGAACCTCTTCCTCGTCGTACTGAGCGTACAGCTCGGCGCTGTAATTCTCCAGGAAGGGCTTGATATAGGCGAAGTTGTTGCCGATGATGCGCACTTCCTCGTCGCCGACGCGCACGACCACATCGTTGATGCCGGCGTTCTGGATGGCCTCGGCCTGCTCGCGGCTGATGGGCTGGCCCGCCTCGGCCAGCACCTCGCCCGTGTAGGGATGCACCACATCCTCCACCGGCGCGCGGTTGAAGATGCGCAGCGCCAGCGCAAGCTTCTTATTGTACTTGTAGCGGCCCACGTGCGCCAGATCATAGCGCTTGGGATCGAAGAACAGCGCGTTGATCAGGTTGGTGGCGGAATCCACCGACGGCGGCTCGCCGGGGCGCAGCTTGTTGTAGATCTCGATCAGCGCCTGATCCTTGCGGGAGCGGTAGCGCAGCTCGCCCTTGTCGTTGAGGGAGGGCGCGTCGCGGGTCAGCGTGGCGGCGACGTGCTCGCCGTTGCCGAACAGGCGGATGATCTCCTCGTCGCTCTCGATGCCCATGGCGCGCAGCAGCACCGTCACCGGCAGCTTGCGGGCGCGGTCGATGCGCGCGAACACAACGCCGTTGGAATCGGTCTCATACTCGATCCATGCGCCGCGGTTCGGGATCATCTGCGCGGAATACAGGGCCGCGCCGGTCTTGTCGATGGCCTTGGAATAGTACACGCCCGGGGAACGCACCAGCTGGGAGACGATGACGCGCTCCGCGCCGTTGATGATGAAGGTGCCGTGCTCGGTCATCAGCGGGAAGTCGCCCATGAAGACCTCGGACTCCTTGATCTCGTGGGTGTCGCGGTTGGTCAGGCGCACCGTCACCTTCAGGGGAGCGGCGTAGGTTGCGTCGCGCTCCTTGCACTTCTCCACCGTGTATTTCGGCTTATCGTCCAGCGAATAGTCCGTGAATTCGAGAATCAGGCTCTCGCTGTAGTCGGTGATCGGAGAAACGTCCGCAAGAACCTCCCGAAGGCCATACTTCAGAAAGTTTCTGTAGCTATTCTTCTGCACCTCAATCAGATCGGGTACTGCCAGCGCCTCTTCAATGCGGGCAAAACTCATTCGCGTGCGCTTGCCCATTTGCACCGGATGAACCATACCTTCAATCACCCCTATCTTTATTTCCACCGCCGGAGGAGACCGGCGATTCCGAACGCCATGGCCCAAAAGTCGAAGGTTATCTTTCGGATAAACTTTCGTTATTTTCAGACATCTGCACAGTTTTTCCGCCGTTTTTGCGTCAAGTTGTGAAAATTTCGCGCCTGAAGCAGACTTTTGTCCATAATAATGCAATATAGAAATATATCATAGTCTTTTTCGTTTGTCAAGCCCCGATTTTTCCGGTTTTCCGGCAATTTTGGCGCGTTTTTCCCAGTTCTTCAAAATTTAACACAAAAAACGCGCCGGATCGGCTCCCAGGCCGCCTCCGGCACGCGCAAAATATTGAATCAAATCATTCAAATCTAATCAGAATATGAATTGATTTCCTGCAATTTCTGATATTCGCCCAGCAGCTGCCGCAGCGCCACGCCCTTTTCCAGCCCGGAGAAGTGCAGCATGCGCCCGCGGCGGAGCAGCTCCCCGAAGTCCTTCCCCGGCTTCAGGCCCGCATTGATCAGGTCCTGGCCCGTCACCATGGGGCGCGTCAGGCACGCGCGGTAGTCCGCGAGGCGCTCCCGCAGCCAGGCCTCGGTGTTTTCATCGTAGGGCTCGTCCAGCTTGCCGCTGGCGTCCGCGCGGGAGAGCAGGATCAGATCGTTAGGACAGACGCTCAGGTCGAACAGCAGGCGCGTCTTTTTCTTCTTGGACTTCGCCCCCGCCAGCATGTTGGGCCGCATGTGCAGCTCGGTCTGGTTTTTCACATAGGCGATGAGCCTTTCGTTGTTGGTGATGCGCCGCAGCTGTTTTTCCACCATCTCCAGGCCCAGCACCTCGTGGCCGTAGGCGGTGATGCGCCCGTCCTCCTGCACCTCCGTGGCCACGCACTTGCCCAGATCGTGCATCAGCGCCGAGAGCATGAAGCCCAGCGGGTATTCCGCCCGGTCGCGCAGCTTCGCGGCCTCGTCCAAGGTCAGCATCGTATGGGTAAACACATCGCCCTCGGGGTGGAATTTGGGGTTCTGCTCTACGCCGATGGTCTCCGCAAGCTCCGGGAAGAACTCCTTCAGGTGATCCATCACCTGAAGCTGACGGAAATAGACCGAGGGCTTCTCCGCCTTCAGAAGCGCCTTCTCCGTCTCGCCCAGAATCCGCTCCACGCTCAGGTGGGTCACGTCCATCGATGCGCACAGCTTCCGCGTCTGCGGCTCGATCTCCGCGCCCAGCCGGGCTGCGAACTGTGCGGCCCGGAAGGCCCGCAGCGCGTCCTCGACGAAGGTGGCGGGGCTGACGCAGCGGATGATCCGCCTGTCCAGATCCTCCCGCCCGCCATGGAAGTCCTTCACCTCGCCGGTGAGCACATCCTGAATCATGGCGTTGATGGTGAAGTCCCGGCGCAGACAGGCGCGCTCCGGCGGCAGGAAAGGGTCCACGGACACGTCGAAGTCGGTGTGCTTTTCCCCGGTGCGTGACTCGGTGCGGGGCATGGCAATGTCGATGTCGCTGTGGCGCAGGCCCAGCACGCCGAAGCTCGCGCCCCGGTCGTAGACCTCGCCCAGATTGGACAGCAGCGCGCGCAGTCCATCGGGAGCAATGCCGTAGACCTCGATATCGATGTCCTTGCACGCAATGCCCATCAGGCCGTCGCGCACGAAGCCGCCCACGTAATAGGCGCGTCCGCCTGCGTCCGCCACCAGCGCGGCGATGTCCCGGGAGAGCGCCAGATCCTGTTCGTAAGTGTTCATGAAATCACCCGGTGCATTATAGCATACACGCAGCGCCCGCGCAAGCGGAAAGCGCTGGCAGCGTCGCCGCCGAAAATCACCCAAGGTTAACCTGCCCTCCTATTTCATGCGGGGCGCGGCTGTGGTATAATGCTTTTATACAGTTTTTTAGGAAGGGAATGGGCGACTATGGAACTGCTGAAACAAAAGATACTGGACTGCGGCCGGGCGCTGGACGAGCACGTGCTGCTGGTGGACTCCTTTCTGAACCATCAGGTGGATGTGAAGCTGATGCAGGAGGTGGGAAAGGAGTTCGCCCGCCGCTTCGCCGATGCGGGCATCACCCGCATCGTGACCATCGAATCCTCCGGCATCGCACCCGCCGCCATGGCCGCGCTGGAGATGGATCTGCCGCTGGTGATCCTGAAGAAGTCCAAGTCGAGCATTCTGAAGGAGGGAATCCTCCAGACGGAGGTGTTCTCCTTCACCAAGAACGCGCCCTACATGCTGACGCTGAAGCCCCAGTTCGTGCATCCGGGCGACAGGGTGCTGCTGATCGACGACTTCCTGGCCAACGGCGAGGCCGCGCTGGGCGCATCGAGCCTGCTGGAGCGCGCAGGCGCAGAGGTCGCAGGCATCGGCATCGTGATCGCCAAGACCTTCCAGCCGGGCCTGAAGAAGCTGCAGGAGGCCGGATACCGCGTGGAGATTCTGGCCCCGGTGAAGCGCATGGCCGAGAACCTGATCGAGTTTGAATAAAGAAGGATGGTCAAAAGATGACGCTCAAGGATGTGAAGCTGTTCCTGCTGGACATGGACGGCACCTTTTATCTGGGAGACCAGCTGATCGAAGGCTCCCTGGACTTCATCGAGAAGGTGAAGGCCACGGGCCGCGACTTCCTCTTCCTCACCAACAACTCCTCCCATAATGCCGACTTCTACGTGCAGCGCCTGCGCCGCATGGGCCTGGAGGTGGATCGCAGCAAGGTGATGACCTCCGGCGAGGCCACCTGCGAGAAGCTCAAGGAGCTCTACCCCGGCAAGCGCGCCTTCGTGCTGGGCAACGAATTCCTGCTCCAGGACTTCAAGGAGGCCGGGATCGAGGTCGACCAGCAGAACCCGGAGGTGGTGGTGATCGGCTTCGACACCACGCTGGACTACGCCAAGATGACCGCCGTGTGCGACTTCGTGCGCGCGGGACTTCCCTACATCGCCACCCACCCGGACTTCAACTGCCCCACCGAGACCGGCTTCATCCCGGACATCGGCGCGATCATGGCCTTCATCGAGGCCTCCACCGGCCGCCGCCCGGACCGGATCGTGGGCAAGCCCCACACCGGCATCGTGGAGGCCGCGAAGCGCCGCACGGGCCTTTCCTGCAATGAGATGGCCATGGTGGGCGACCGCCTGTACACCGACATCGAGACGGGCCTGCGCAGCGGCATGCTGTCCATCCTGGTGATGTCCGGCGAGACCACCGAGGAGATGCTGGCCGAGTCCAGCACCGTGCCCGATCTCAAGTTCGACCGCCTGGCGGACATGGTTCCGTTGCTGTGACCATTCCGTGCATGAAAAATGCCGCCGAGCCTTCCGGTTCAGCGGCATTTTTGTGCAAATCAGTAGTTGACCACCGGATTCTCGCCCTTGAGCGCGACCACCGCGCCGTTCTTGGCTTCCGGAGCCTCGGCGTGGGCCAGCAGCCACTTGTTGGTAGCGGTCAGCAGGCGGCTCTCACCGGCGGGATCGGGCTTGAATTTGAGCTCGGTATTCGTGCCCTTGGGCAGCACCACCGTGCAGCGGAACTTGCCGCCGGCGTTGATGGGCGCATAGTGCAGCGTGGTGGCGTAGACCTCCACCAGCGTGCCCTTGGGTGCGAGGAAGGCCTCCACCTTGGCGGTGTCGTACTCATACTTCTCGAAGTCCACGTCCGCCTCCAGGCCCAGCAGCAGGATCATGTCGGTGCAGGCCAGGTTCAACTCGCTGTCGCGGTGATACTCCAGGCAGTTCATCACGTGGTTGTCGCCGTTGCAGTAGCCGATCTGGATGGGCATGCCGCCGTAGAGCTGATCGGTGAAGGCCTGCATCACGTCCAGCGCCTCCAGCTCCGGCACAGAGGGAACGTACACCACAGCGCCGTCCGGGCAGGGCAGCTTGGCCATCTCGGCCTCCAGTGCGGCGGTGTCAAAGCCCTTGATGACCTTGCCGTAGCGGGCGAAGGACGGATCGAATACAGATTGAATCTTCATCTTGAATTCCTCCTGTGATTTCAAAAATGCAGCGGTAAAGCTGCCGCTGCATTCATTATAACTCATTTTTGGCCGATTGTATAGGACAAAATCTTCTCCTGCTGCATGTCGGCCTTGTCCTTGATCTCCGCCACGACGCAGCCGTCCTTCATCACATAGATGCGGTCGGACATGCCGATCAGCTCGGGCATATCCGAGGAAATCATGATGACGGCCACGCCCTCGGCGGCGATGGAATCGATGATGTGGTAGATCTCGCGCTTTGCGCCCACGTCGATGCCGCGGGTGGGCTCGTCCAGGATCAGCACCTTCGGCGTCGTGATCAGGCACTTGCCCAGCACCACCTTCTGCTGGTTGCCGCCGGAGAGGGTCTTGACCGGCTGTGTCTTGTTCTTGCACATGATGTTGAGCTCCTCCACCATCTTATCGGAGGTCTCGCGCTCAACGGAGGGCTTGATTACGCCCTTTTTGAACATGCGCCAGAGGTTGGCCAGGGTGATGTTCTCGGCGATGCCCATCTCCAGAATGAGGCCCTCGTCCTTGCGATCCTCGGTCAGGTAGATCAGGCCGTCGCGCAGCCACTTCTGGGGATCGAGGGTGGCATACCTCTTTCCATAGTAGTACACCTCGCCGCCGAAGCTCTTGCGCGCACCGTAGATGGACTTGGCCAGCTCCGTGCGTCCCGCACCGACCAGGCCGCCCATGCCCACGATCTCGCCGGCATGCACCTTAATGTCGATGGGCGCGGTGTGGGGCTCCAGGCGCATGCCCCTGACCTCCAGCGCAACCTCACTGCCGGGCACGTGCCGGTTTTCGTACATCTCGCCCAGCTGGCGGCCGACCATCATCTTCACGATGCGGTCGATCTCAAATTCCTCGCGCTCCAGCGTGCCGATGTACTGGCCGTCGCGCAGCACACTCAACCGGTCGCCCACCTGCTCAAATTCCTCGGTGCGGTGGGAGATGTAGATGATGGACACGCCCTCGCTGCGCAGCTTGTGGATCAGGCCGAACAGGAAGTCGATCTCCTTCTTGGTCAGGGAGGAGGTGGGCTCGTCCATGATGATGATGCGGCAGTTGTAGCTGAGCACCTTGACGATTTCCACCACCTGCTGCTGGGCGGTGGAGAGCTTGGCCACCTGCATAGTGGGGTCGATGTCGATGCCCAGCTCGTTGAGCATCCGGCGCGCCTCCTTCACCATGCCCCGGTTGTCCATCAGGAAGCGGCCCTTTTTCTCGCGTCCGATGAAGATGTTCTGGGCCACGGAGAGGTTGTTGCACAGGTTCAGCTCCTGATGGATGAAGCCAATGCCCAGCTCCATGGCCTCGCGGGCGTTGCGGGGATGCACAGCCTTGCCGTCCAACAGGATCTCGCCCTCGTCGGGGGGCAGGATACCGCCCAGGATCTTCATCAGCGTGGACTTGCCCGCGCCGTTCTCACCCACCAGGATGTGCACCTCGCCCTCGCGCAGATCGAAGTTCACGCCGTCCAGAATCTTGACGGTGGCGTTGCGAAGAGCGTTTCCATAGGCATCGAAGATGTACTTGGTGATGCCCTTCATTTCAAGAATGGTCTTATTCATCACATGCTCCTCGCTTTCTCACAGCTTGCGGTTCTTGTAGGCTTCCAGCACGATGGCGATGAGAATCACCAGGCCCAGGCAGGGCTTGAACAGGTAGTAGTTCACCTTCAGCATGTTGATGGAGACCTCGATGGTCTTGGTGATGAACACGCCGAACACGCAGTTGAGCACGCTGGAGACGCCGCCGTACAGGCTCGTTCCGGCAACCACCGCCGCGGTGACGATGTCGAAGGTGTAGTTCAGACCGCCCAGGTTGGACTGGCAGCAGCCCGCGCGGATGGACAGCAGCACAGAGGCCATGGCCACCAGCACGGAGCAGATCATGTAGGTCATCACATGGAGGCGGTGGGTGCGGATGCCGGAGAGCCGCGCGGTCTTGGCATTGAAGCCGAAGGCGGAGAGGTTGCGGCCGTACACCGTCTTGTGGCGCACAAAGTACATCAGCAGCACGATCGCCACGGAGATCCACACGTAGCTGGGCAGGCGCAGGAAGGTCTTGAGGAACTTCACCTCCTGCAGTCCCTCCGGCAGCGCCTCATAGATGAAGTTGAACAGCTTGGTGGTGCCGAAGGCCTTCAGATCCTCGGGAAGCTGGTTGAACTGCTCGCCCTTGCCGATGATCTGGGCGATGCCGTAGATCACATAGCCAGAGCCGGTGGTGGCGATGAAGGCCGGCACGCGCAGGTACTGCACGATGCAGCCGTTCATCAGGCCAACAAGCGCGCCCACCAGCAGGGTCACGAGGATGGCGGCCCAGGCAGGCCAGCCATTGAGCACCGTGAGCACGCCCAGCACCACGGAGCACAGGCCCACGGTGTTGGCCAGGGAGAGGTCGATGCCGCCGGTGGTCAGCACCAGCATCATGCCCATGACGGCCACGCAGGGCACGGCGGCCTGCTTGATGACCGTGAAGATCGCCGAAACCGAGAAGAAGCTGGGCACCACGAAGCAGGCGATGACGAACAGTACGGCATACTCCAGGATGACGCCATGGTTCTTGGCAAAGGTGGAGAATCTACGCTGTTTTTCCATATCTGCGCCCTCCTTAATGCACATCCGCTTCCGCGGCGGCGAACTGGGAAGTCCTTGCGTCGCGGCGCGCCTTCATCAGCATGCTGAAGGCCACCACGCTGATGAGCACGATGCCCACGATCAGCGTCTGCATGTAGACGGACACGTGCAGCAGGTTCAGCACGTTGCGCAGGGAGCCGATGATCAGCGCGCCCACCATGGTGTAGAGCACCTTGCCCTCGCCGCCGGCCATGTTGATACCGCCGATGACGCAGGCGGCGATGGCGTCGGTCTGGTAGTTGTCGCCCTGGGTGGGATGGGCGGTGGACAGCTGCGCCGCCAGCAGCACACCCGCGGAGGCCGCGCAGAAGCCGGAGAACATGAACACGAACAGCTTGATGCGGTCGGTGCGGATGCCCGCGTTCTTGAGCACCTGCTCGTTGCCGCCCAGGCCGTAAATGTGGGTGCCGATGGGGAGCTTCAGCGTGATGATGATGCCCAGCGCCACGAAGATCACCATCAGATAATCAGAAATCGGAATGCCCAGCAGCGATCCGTTGCCGATGAACTTGTACGCGTCCGGGAAGCTTCCGAAGGAATTTCCGTTGTTGAAGAGGTAGGCCGCGCCCTGGGTGATCTGGCCGATGACCAGCGTGGACACAAAGGCGGGCACGTTCAGATAGGCCACGAGGGAGCCGGAGATCAGGCCCAGCAGGACGCCGACCGCCAGCGCGACGAGAATCGCAACCGGCACGGATACGCCGTGGGCGAACAGAATGCCCACCACCATGCCGCAGAAGGAGATGTTGCCGCCGACGGAGAGGTCAATGCCCTTGATCACGATGACCTGGGACATGCCCACCGCCGCGATGGCAATGACGGAGCTCTGGCGAATGACGTTGAGCAGGTTGCCCAGCTTCAGAAAGTTGGGCACCAGCGAACCGCCGAGCAGAAACAGGGCGACGCCCACGACCGCAATGATCAGCGTCTTTTGATACTTCTTGAAAAACTGCACTTGGGCTTACCTCTCTTTCAGGGAAGTCTGAGCGTAATGTAAGCTGCGTTTCCTCCGATGGGAACCGTGCCCGGGCAGGAAGCATCCCGCCCGGGCACGAAGTGGATTTCTTCCGAATCAGAACGCGGTGGCGTATGCGCCATCGAGGTCGCCGGCGTTGTACACGGTGGTACCGGCGTCGATGAACTTCTCATAGTCGTCCGCAGTCTTCTCGCCGCTCAGCACGCTCACCAGCACGTCCACTGCGGTCTGGCCGATCTTGGACGGGAACTGGGCCATGGTGCCGGTCAGCTTGCCGTCGGCAATGAAGTCCACGCCGGACTTCGCGCCGTCGAAGGAGATGAAGCACAGGTCGGCAACGTCGATGTCGTTGTTGTCCAGCGCCTGCAGGATGCCCGCGATCATGTTGTCGGAGCAGCAGAAGATGCCGGAGATGTCGGGATCGGCCTGGAGCATGTTCTCGGTCGCCTGCATGGCAACGTCAACCGTCCAGTCGCCGGGCTGCTCGTTCGCCAGAACGAGGCCGGTGCCCTCGATGCCCGCCTTGAAGCCGTCGGCGCGGTCGTCGCCTGCGGAGGAGCCGTTGGCGCCGCGGACGATGATGACCTTGCCCTCGCCGCCCAGCTGCTCAGCCATGTACTCGCCGGCAACCTTCGCGGCCGCAAAATTATCGGTGGAGATGAAGGTCACGTACAGATCCTCGTGGCCCGCCTCGATGCCCTGGTCCACCAGCACCACCGGGATGCCGGCTTCCTTCGCCTTCTCCATGACGGTGATGCAGGCGTTGGAGTCCATGGGGTTCAGAATCAGCGCGTCCACGCCGGAGTTGATCAGGTCCTCGATCTGGGTGACCTGGGTGGCGACGCCGGTCTGGGACTCGGCAATGGCCTCGACGAAGGTGTTGCCGGATGCTTCAACGGCATCCTTGACTGCGGTGTAGAGAGCCAGCTGGAAATCGTCGTTGGTGATGGTCTTGAGGCTGTAGCCGATGGTGAAGCCTTCGGCGGATGCGCCCAGGCAGCATGCACACAGCAGCACCAGGGCAAGAACCAGAGTAGAAATGCGCTTCATTGAGAATACCTCCTTGTATTTTTTGACATTCCCGCCTCGCGGAAATGTGAAGCACGGTAGCGGACGGAAAGCGCCCGGAAAACGTTTTCCATATCTGTAAGAAGTATTATAACACACTGCTCACGAACATGTCAAGCGGTCAAATGCAGAAAAGCAGATTTATACAGCCTGTCCAATTTTGTCAATTTTCCAAATCGACCTGTGTGCGGAGGAATTCGCGCGTCCATGTCGCAAAATCTCAACCTGAACTTCACGTCAACATGCACCCTGCATCTGCTATAATAAGGATACAGTGCGTAGCATTCCGTGCGTAAGGCCAGCTGGATGCGACGCGCTGTTTTTCTTTTGGCATTTTATCAGGAGGAGATTTTATGGAACAGAAAACCAACAGCTTTCTGGAGACCCAGCCCATCGGCGCGCTGATGCGCAAGTATGCGATTCCCTGCGTCATTTCGCTGCTGGTGGCTGCGCTCTACAACATCGTCGACCAGATCTTCATTGCAAACGCGAGCTACCTGGGCTCCTACGGCAACGCGGCCAACACCGTGGTGTTCCCGCTGACCGTGGTGGCGCTGGCCATCGCGGTGATGATCGGCGACGGCTGCTGCGCCTTCGTCAGCATCTGCCTGGGCGCAAACCGCAAGGACGACGCGCACCGCAGCATCGGCAACGCCGTGGTCATCTGCATCGTCAGCAGCGTGGTGCTCACCGCCGTCTATCTGATCTTCCAGAGCGGCATCCTGACCATGTTCGGCGGCCGCGTCAACGAGGAGACCTTCGTTCAGGCAAAGGAGTACTTCACCTGGATCACCATCGGCGTGCCCTTCTACATGTTCGGCCAGGCGCTGAACCCCATCATCCGCTCGGACGGCAGTCCGAAGTTCGCCATGGCCAGCACCCTCGCCGGCGCTGCCGTGAACATCGTGCTGGATCCCCTGTTCATCTACGGCTTCCACTGGGGCATGATGGGCGCGGCCCTGGCCACCATCCTCGGTCAGATCCTCACCGCCGCGCTGGCCGTGTGGTACCTGCTCCACCTGAAGTCCGTGCGGCTGGAGAAGGGCAGCTTCCGGCTCTCCGCCCACCTGATCCGCCGCTTCCTGGCGCTGGGCGTTTGCAGCTTCCTGGCGCAGATCTCGCTGGTTGCCGCCATGGCCGCCATCAACAACATGGTGCAGAAGTACGGCATGCGGGACGAAATCTTCGGCCAGGAGCAGTACGCCCAGATCCCCATGGCGGTGGTCGGCATCGTCATGAAGTTCTTCCAGATCGTCATCTCCATCTCCATCGGTACAGCCGCGGGCTGCATCCCCATCGTCGGCTACAACGTGGGCGCAAAGCGCAACGACCGCGCGCTGTCCCTGTTCCGGAAGCTGCTGATCTGCGAATTCATTGTGGGCGCAATCGCGCTGGTGATCGTGGAGTTCTTCCCCCGCGGATTGATCTCCATCTTCGGCGCGGCCAACGAGAGCCCCTACTACACCTCCTTCGCCGTGCGCGCCTTCCGCATCTACCTGTGCCTGATGCCCCTGGCCTGCGTGAACAAGGCAACCTTCATCTATTTGCAGTCCCTGGGCAAGGCAATGCTCTCCACGCTGCTGTCCATGGTGCGTGAGGTGGTGTTCGGCGTGGGCTTCGCACTGCTGCTGCCCCTGTTCTTCGGACTGGACGGCGTGCTCTACTCCATGCCGGTGTCCGACGTGCTGACCTTCGTGATCTCCGTCATCGCCATCGTCTCCACCGTGCGGACGTTGAAGGCAAAGCCCGCAGCAGAATGACGGCCTGCATGGGAACAAAAATGGAACGTCCGGTTTTTTCCGGGCGTTCCATTTTTACATAATTTACGTCAAATCAGAAGCCGTAGGCCTGCATGGCCTCGGAGAAGGACATCCTTCCCTCGCGCA
>JBJEJN010000087.1:0-2565 GCA_051878085.1 Aristaeellaceae bacterium
TCCACGGCAACGTCAAACACGATGGCGGCCTGCTGCCGGTCGGACGCGCAGGAATAGACCTCAGCCTTCCATTCATCGTCGTTGACCAGCATGTTCAATGCGATGGCTGCGCCCAGCTCACTCTTGCCGTTCTTTTTCGGGATTTCGATGTATGCTGAGGTGTACTGACGCTGGGTGGGATCGTCGTCCCGGACGGTACCAAACACATCCCGGATGATCTTCTCCTGCCACGGCAGCAGCTCGAAGGGTTTTCCATGAAACTCACCCTTGGTGTGCTTCAGGGATTCAATGAAGCGGATGACCCGCTGGGCTTTTCGTTCATCAAAACGCATGTAACCCCCTGATTTCTTTTCATAGGACTTCAATACTGCTGGATAAAGTTAAGAATCTATGCTATACTAATGCCGTAATTGTCGTGAAGGGAGGGCTCATATGCCAAATTACGTTTTGTTCAATGATGACCAGCCGGTTGCGCGCTTTGTATTCTCACAGGGCATGATCAAGGCGTATGAACCCATGCGCGGCGAGCTTCTGCCAATGCGGATACGGTCCGCATCCCCTGATGGTTTTACCAGCTGGATTCGCGAACGTGCCATCGATCTCAATGTCGTTCAGCATCGCAACCTGGTCGCTCAGATGCTCGGCGCACATGACAAGGTCAAGCTTGCGCTGATGACCCACATGTTCAGTATCTCAGACAGCTTTACCTGTTTCCCGGAAGGTGAATTTACACCCCGGAAGCTGCTGTGTAACCCGGAGGAGCATGAAGCGGTCAGCAATTATATCCTGCTGACAAGTGATACCTCCATCCGCAATGCGCGATTGATTACGCCCAACGTCTCCACCGATGGCAGTTTCACCAAGACGTGGAAGTATGAGAAGGGCGAATGGTGGCTGTATAAGCTGCAGTCCTCCGAGGCAACCCGAAGCGAGGTGGAAATCAGCCGCGTGCTGATCCACTGCGGATGGGACGCTGCCGAGTACCAGTATGTCGGCTCCTACCGCAAGCGCATCCGGAGCCGGAACTTCCTCAGGGAAGGGGAATTTTTCGAGCCGTATGATTCCTTTCGCTATGCCTTTGAAGACATCAGCGAGGATGAAGACATCGTCATGAAGAACATCTCCTCCCTTGGAGATGAGTACCGCAAGGCATGGAAGCGCATTCTGATCGCGGATGCACTCTTCCTGAATGGAGACCGCCACATGCGCAATTTTGGCGTGATCCGTTCTAGTCAAACCGGCGAAGTGCTCCGACTCGCCCCGAATTTTGATAACAATCAGGCCTTCCACGGAAATCCCAGCGGACGGTATTCCGCATCCATGCTGCGGTTGTTCTGGAGGACTGCCGACGCAGAGGATCGCGTCAATCTTCAGGAGCTTCTGGCCGCATGCGAGAAGAATGCGTATCTGGCCGAAGCATGGCAGGCCGGAACAGATCTACTGAACACATAACACAAGGAGTCTCCCGGCTTCCTTGTGTTTTTTTTGCAATTACCACTTCCCGCTCAGTATCTGCTCCATGGGATCGTCTGTAATGTCACTCTCCTTGCCGCCGGCTGCGATGATCCGGGCGCGGGTCGCGGGAGTCAGGCCGAACTCCGCGCAGAAGGACTGCATAATTTTGAGGTTTTGCTGGGCGATGGACACCTGCGGCACCTGCTGCACATAACCCGACGGGGTCTTGAAGATGGAGCCATGCTGCGTCAGGAACTCCTCGGCCTCCCGCCAGCGCGCATACGCCTGACAGTAGCCCGCAAAGGCGGTCAGATCCACCTGCGTCAGCACCCCCATCGCCTCCAGAGAGGGTGCCAATCGTTTCCATTCCTTCTTTGCTTCCGGCAGCAGCCAGGACGGGCATTTGATGTTTCCCTTGGGCGGGATGGGTTCATTTTCGTTCAGCGGTCGCTTGCCCGGATTACCTTCCAGAATCTTCAGCGCGGTCGGCTTGGGCTTTCTGCCTCGGGTTGCCATGGGGCTCACCTCCCTTCATCGTCGTTCTGTGATTTCTGTACATCCTGCAATGAAAGTTCCTGTCCGTCGCGCAGAACATGAATCTCGGCATCCGGGTATTCGGCCCTGTACCTCAGCACGATGACGCTGGCGTAGCGCGGGTCAAGCTCCATCGTGCGGCAGATGCGGTCGGTCTGTTCGCAGGCCATGAGGGTACTGCCGCTGCCGCCAAACAGATCCATTACCACACCATTGGGCGCGGAGCTGTTCTTGATGGGGTAGGCAAGCAGCGGTATGGGCTTCATCGTCGGATGCTCCTTGCTGCGCTTGGGCTTGTCGAAGTTCCAGATGGTCGACTGCTTCCGGTCAGAGAACCACTTGTGCTTGCCGTTGGGAAGCCAGCCGTAGAGCACAGGCTCGTGCTGCCACTGATACGGGGAGCGACCCAATACGAGGGAATTCTTCACCCAGATGCACACGCCGCTGATGTGGAAGCCCGCCTCCTTGAAGGCTCTGCGGAAGTTGAGCCCTTCGGTGTCCGCATGGAAGATGTAGGCGCTGCCGCCCTCGGCCAGATGCGCGGCCATATTGCGGAACGCAGCCAGCAGAAATTCG
>JBJEJN010000088.1:0-13045 GCA_051878085.1 Aristaeellaceae bacterium
GGCGAGCATCACGGCCTTCTGCAGGGCATGATCGAGCGCTTCTTCCAGAAGGATGATCCCGAAGCGTTTGAAAAGATCATCGCCATCACCTATTCCTTCAGCGCAGGCTGGCGCAAAATTCACAACCCGATTGCCCGGCATGAGGGGGCCGACAACCTGACCACCACCGAATTCACCATCGCCATGCTGTACAACCGCGGCTGGACCGCCAAGGAAATTGCCGCGTACATGAACCTGTCCCCGCGCACCATTACCAATACCATCCAGGTCATCTATCAGAAGCTGGGCATCTCCGGCAAGCGGGAGCTGGGGCAGTTCATGCTTAGATAAAACAAACATATTCACAGAACGCCGTCTCACGGAGGACGCGCTGCACAATCCGGATGATCGCCCGCGAAAGACCTGAAATACGGTATTTCGCGGGCGAAGCTTGTGCGATTGTGACCAGAATGTGACGGAACGGTTTTTTGCTTCTATATAAAGCCTCATATTTTTCAAGTAAAAACAGTTCTGAAATTACTCTGTGCAAACCGCATTTTTGTTTGTAAAATGATTCCATATAATGGCGAAGGAAGCGGTTTGATGCAAGGAGATAAACTGAAAACCTTTCAGGTGGACGGCGATCTGCTCACAGTGCCGTATCATTACGACGAGGCTGCGGGAATCTTCATCGGACAGTTTCCATCATTCGAGGAGGAGCCCCGGTATACCCCCAACGGCAGGCCGTGGAAGAATGCCGTCAATACCGGTTGCCCCTACGCCGCAGGCGACTATGACGATTGCGGATCCTGTCCCTATCTGATCAAGGCAGGTCCCCAGGACATCATCGGCGTCTGCTTCCACGAACGATTGTGCAGCAGGGCTTCGCCGGGAAAATCAGATCCGGCAGGCAATTGAACGGTACAACCAGCCATTGATATTAGGAGGACGAAAATGAAGGCATTGATGAGGAAGCTCCTATCGGCGATCCTGGTGATCGCAATCATCGCCACCGGCAGTCTCGCGGGCCTGGCTGAAGTGGTCAGCAGCGAGCAGAAATCGACCGGTGAAGTGTTTTCCCTTGAAACGGGAATCACCTGGGCAGAGGCAGGCAAGCAGATTGCCGGCATGCTGAGCTATATCGTCGAGGACGTGGCAAACATCGATCTTGCCGCGTATTCGGAGCGCATTGCGAATCTGAGCCTCGAGGATGACAGCGTCTATCTGGCCATCCTCGCAGAGGAGGGATATCTGCCGGAAGAACCCGCGCAGATTGATCCTGACGCCGCCATCACTGCCGAAGAGTACATGCAGCTGATGGAAACTGCATTCCCGACCGTGGTCGATTCCCAGACCGCCATCGACGTCCTCAAGGGCGAGGTCGATCTGGGCAACATCGCCATCATGGGCGACGGCCTTTCCATCAGCACGATGCTGCCGAAGCGCCTCGCGGTTGCGGCGGCGCAGCAGCTGTCCCTGGTCGCGGTCAAGGCTACGGCGCTCTCCCTGAATGCCGCAAGCAGCGTCGATCTGAGCGAAAGCGAAATTGCCCGCGTGTATATCCAAGACACCGCGGTCAAAGAAGAGGTGCAGCCGGGCGAAGAAGTTGAGCCCGACGTGATCTATCTCCATATGGATTCCGGCACGCAGCTTCCCGAGGTGATCGTCAAGAGTGCTGACGAAGTGATCATCGAGGGCAGCGGCGCGCTGGGCGTGGTTCGCGTGCAGGAGGCCGTCGGCTCCCTGACCGTCCGCGCCACCGGTTCCGTAATCAACGAGACCGAAGCCGCCTTTGAAGTGACCGGCCCCGACGCCCAGGTCGTCGAGCTGCAGCCCGGCGAGCAGGTGGATTTCGTGCTGAGCAAGTGGTTGGTGTCCTTCGTCACCGAGGGCACGAGCGTTGAGACCCAGGAAATCGTGCCCGGCGGCATGGTGGATTACACCAAGGCGAACACCACGCTGGAGGGCAAAATCTTCACCGCATGGTATGAAGACGCCGACTACACCACGCCCGTCTCCCGTCTGAGCACTGTGGACAGGGAGATGACGCTGTACGCCCGCTTCGTCGATGAAGCCGATGCGGCGATCGTCACCTTTGAAACCTTCGGCGGCCGCGAGCTGGAGCCGATGGTGTTTGCCAAGGGCGAATATCTGCTGACCAAGCCGGTGGAGAGCCTGTACACCTCCAAGGAGGGCTATTCCTTCGGCGGCTGGTGCGTGGACGAAGCGTGCACCACGGCCTTCGGCTATACCGAGCCCATCCAGGAGAGCATGACCCTCTATGCCATGTATGCCTCCTATGAGCAGGAAGTGCGCGAAGATCCCGGCACCGTGGCTGAAGTTGAGCTTCCCGACGGCGCGGCGACCATCGGCCTGGTTCTTCCCGAGGGCATGACCGCGGCCGAGGCGCTGGAGAACATCACTGTCGAAGCCGGCACCGGCCTGGAGATTCCCGAAATCGCCGTGCGCGAAACCGAGAGCGGCGCGGAGATCTACTGCGAAGCGGGCTTCACTCCCGGCACCACCTTCACCCTGTATGTGGAAAATGGCGTGCAGTTTGACGGATATCCGGAATACATCGACACGCTGACGGTGAGCGTCTTCCGCGAGCAGGTCGAAGTCGTCGAGTTCGCCGAGGGACTGACCTATGTCCTGTGGGACAACGTGACCGAGTACACCCCCGTGAGCAAGACGGACGTCGAATATACAATTGATTATTCCGATGAAAACACCGTACATAACATGCTTGAGGATAACGATGCCGAGAGCGACGTCATCCCCGGCAAGCTGATCATGACCGGCGAGGTCAATTTCCAGCCGGAGCAGGTCGTCGTATTCTACGACGGCGAAATCAATCGCGATGAAGCCCCCGTCGACTCCTGGGAGAGCGGCGATCTGGCGGGCTATGTGCTGTTCGCGGAAATCGAATCCGTGGCAGCCAGAGCGGACGGCACCAGCGAGGTCACCTTCCGCTATGCGGATCCCCAGGACTACATCGCCGAGCTGGACGTTCACACCACTGAGAAAGTGAACGTCGAGGAGAGCCTGAGCGAGGAGCAGCTCGAACAGGTCGAAAAGACCATCGCCAGCCAGCTGGCCAGCAACGACGAGCTGAAGGCGCAGTTGCTGGTGGCCGTCATGACCAGCGAGGACACCCAGCAGATGCTGGACGATCAGTACGGCCCCGGCACCTACTCCCTGGCCGCATTGATTCCCTATATCTCCAATCCCAAGCTGGACATCAAGCTGACCGCGAAGGACAGCACCGTCACCGCCGGCGTCGGCGTTGGCGTGACGGTTTCCCTGTACGGTCCGCAGGGTCTGCTGGCCACCATCACTCCCTATCTGTACTTTGAGGAGCAGCTGACCCTGGACATCAACGTGGACGGCGGATTCCTGTGGCTGGATATGTCCGTTCTGTTCAAGACCAAGACCACGGTGAGCCTGAAGGTTGATGCGACCACCGGCGATGGTTTGGACCTCGACGGGGCGCTGACCACGCTGCGGGAGATCGTCAATGCCGACGGTACGGCAAACGAGGATTACGACTATCAGCAGGCAGCCGACACGCTGATGGAAACCATGCAGGAGCTGATCGAGACTGACCTGGAGTATCAGGATCTGTTTTCCGTGCCCCTGCTGAAGGTCATGGTCACCTTCTATGGCATCATCACCATCGGCGCCAACGTCGATCTGGTGGGCCAGGCGGCCGTCGTCGCCACCTTCGGCGTTACGGTCACGGCCGAATACGGCCAGAAGGTCGGCTTCAACTACAACTTCCTGAAGTTCAAGGGCGGTTCCTACAGTCAGAAGGTAGCCAGCGAGGTAACCACCGAGGTCTATCTGATCGGCAAGATGGGCGTGCGCGTGGGTATCGCGGTTTCCCTTTACATCAAGCTGCTTCATAATGTAACGGTCTCCATCACAGACACGATCTATGTCTATATCGAGCTGTCGGGCATGTTCCTGTATTCCTATGCCCTGTCGGCGGGCGGAGGCAATTATGCGGGCGCCATATACCTGGAGGTCGGCATTGACGCTGAAATCGAGCTGACGCTCGAGGTCGAGGTCTTCCTGATCTCCGCGGAGAAGAGCTGGACGGTCTTGAGCGCACGCTTGCCGCTGTACAGCTGGTCCTGCGGCATGACCATGGGCGTGATGCAGAACAACGATCTGACGGAGATGTGGAATGCCCTCATGGCGGAGGCAGAAAACAGGACGAGCTATACACTGCCATATATCCCCATGAAGACCTACGACATGCTCACCGCCTCCTGTACGGAAAACCAGCTGCTGTTTGAAAACCTGCAGCAGGGCAACGTCACCGCGAAGCTGACGCTGGAGAACATCGTGATCAACGGCGAAGCGGTTTCGGCGGATGATCCGCGCGCGAGCATCATCTACCTCGGCGACGGCGTAAACGGCAGGCTCGGCGCAGTCTATGCAGATGAGATGCTGGCCGCCGCCAACAAGGTGGAGACCTATCAGTGCGATGTGGTGCTGACCTACGAGAACAAGAACAAGTCCGAGCTGATCAAGTTCCAGCAGCTGGTACTGCCCTTCTACCGCGAGTTCAAGATGGCCACCACCACCATCAATGTGAACATCGCCCTGTACGACTGGTGCGCCCACTCCTGGGGCATCGAAGCCGCCGAATGGGACAATGCCACCGTGTTTGAGACCAGCTTCGAGAACACCCACGTTCTGGGCTGCCCCGTGGAGCCCACTGCCACCGGCGAGATCGACCTCGATGCCGTGATCGCTGCGGTGAAGGAGCAGTATCCCGATATCGACGTCTCGGCGCTGTCCTGGTTCAATCCCACGCTCAACCAGGTCGACCGCACCGTGCAGTACAGCATCCCGCGCATCAGCAACATGTGCTATCTGACGCCCGGGAGCAACACCGTGCGCTACGATATCTTTGCAACCACCACCGAATACGACCTGACCTTCAACCTGTACGCCAACCGCTTCCCGGGCTACACCGGCGAGATCACCTACATCATCGAAGCGCCCGAAGCGCCCGCCGACGCGGTGTTCACGGTTCGCGGCAGCGATGATGGCGAAGTGCTTACCTTTGCGCCCGTGGAGGGCGAGCCGAACCGCTGGAGCCTGACGGCGTCTCGCGCTGTTTTCAACGGCACCGAGCGCAAGATCATGCTGAGCACGAACGGCGGCACGCCCATCGACTGCGGCCTGACGGTCACCGGACGCGAGGCCGAAAGCGTGGTCACGCTGGTTCTGGGCAAGCTGAGCGGCGTGCTGACCGTCAAAGTGGCGGACGGCATCGACGATTGGGAGATCCTGAGCCACGATACCAAGGATATGTCCGCCATCATGCCCGGCGACAAGGTCACCCTCTCCGTCAAGCTGCAGGAGGGCTATGTCGGCGTGCGCCTCACCTCCGAGCCCGAGGGACTGGACTACACCTCCGACGGCAACAAGGTCAGCTTCACCATGCCGCTCCACGACGTCAAGGTCACCCTCCATGGCGTGCGCAGCTATCAGGTGAACTTCATGTACAACTATGGCGAGCTGGACGTGTACCAGAGCGTCGATGTGAAGGAGGGCGAAACCGTCCAGAAGCCGTCCGATCCCTACGTCAGCGGCCTGACCTTTGCGGGTTGGTACGACAACGAGGCCTGCGAGGGCGAGCCCTATGACTTCACGCAGAAGATCAACGACAATATCACCCTGTATGCCGACTGGCGCGTAAATGTCACCGTGGATTTCGGCGGCGCGAAGGGCCAGGCGGTGGCCAACGGCTACGGCCAGATCTTCCCCGGCGATGAGACCGAATACACCCGCTACACCTACTCCGTGCATAAGCTGGGCGACACCGCGCTGGATTACAAGCTGCCCTACTATGACGGATACGATTTCGCCGGCTGGTATCTCACTCCCGACCTCTCGGGCGATCCCGTGGATCCGGCGAGCTACGTCCTCACCGGCGGCGTGACCTTCTATGCCAGCTGGAATCAGATTGCGGTTCTGATCTACGAGCTGAACTACGGCGAGCAGGAAGAGCCCTATGCCATGGCCGTGGAATACGTGGGCATGTCTGTGAAGCACATTCCCGAAGCGCCGCAGCGCGAGAACTATAAGTTCCTCGGCTGGTTCCGCACGCAGGACGCCAGCGCGGCCAGCTACATCGATCTCGACACGTATATTGTCGAGGGCGGCATGACGCTGTATGCGGGATGGAAGCCCGTGGACTACATCATCACCTACGAGCTGAACGGCGGCGAGAACAATCCTGCCAACCCCAACATCTACAGCGTTGAGAGCAGCGAGATCGTCATTGGCGACCCCACCCGCAAGGGCTATACCTTCCTCGGCTGGACGGCGAAGGGCATTGAGATCACCGACGGCGTGGTCCGCATCCCCGCGGGTTACTCCGGCGACATCACCCTGACCGCCAACTGGGAGCGCATCGTCTATACCATCAGCTATGAACTCGTTCACGGCGAGACGTCTGTGTCCAATCCCACCACCTACACCGTGGAGAGTGGCGACATCAGGCTGCGCAACCCCGAGGCGGACGGCTACACCTTCATCGGCTGGACGGGCACGGGCCTTACCGAGCCCACCATCAATGTGGTGATCCCTGCCGGTTCCATCGGCAACCGCAGCTACAAGGCCAACTGGAGCATCGATGTTGCTGCCTCGGGCGTCGTCGGCGTGGCGCTGAACGCCATTCCGAATGCGCACGAGATGGGCGTGGACGATTTCACCGGCATGCGGGATATCTACGACCTTGTCATGGAGACGCTGGCCGGGAACGAGACCTGCGCGACCTATCTCAATCAGCTGTCCGTGACGCTTGCGCAGATCGGTGCAGCGACGGAGGATGAAACGGGCTTTAGCTATACCGTGAGCGTCACCGTCTCCTTCACCGAGGACAGCGGCAATGTCATCACCAGGTATAAGTACATCTCGCTGCGGGTCAATAAGAATCCCGTGACTCTCTACGCGGAGGTAGACTACACGAATGCGCTGGATGGCTCGTACTATGGTTTCGCCGGCTATCCGGATGATCTGAACAGCAAGTTCTTCCCCTGGGGCACGCTTCTCGGAGATGTGGGGCTGACTGCGGACAGCAAGGCCACCGACTCCAATGGCGTCGAGGTGCCCGGCGCCTTCGAGTGGGAGGACGCTTCCGCCGTGCTCGAGGGCAAGGACAACAACGTCGCCAGAAAGCTTGTGTTCAAGCCCAGCGGCGACGCGGCCGCCCGCTACTGCACCGCAGAAACGGAGCTCATTGTGAAGGCGCAGACTCGCGTGTCTCCGGCATTCATGGGTCATTTTAGCTATTCCAGTTACAGGGGCCGCAATTTGTGGAGAAGCGAAGTTGTTGTGATGCTGCGCTTTGACGATGTCAAGTATCCTGGCCAGATGGCTGGTCATGGCCTCGACTTCCTGAATGAAGAACTCGTGCAGGATAGCTACCTGCCTGGCCCTGCCACGCTCACCTTTACCTGCGACAGCGTGGAAATCCACGAGGATTCTCCTGACTTCAAGTACGTCAACAACGGCGCGTACTTCTTCGATTGCAGCCAGCCCGCCACGTGCAGCTTCACCATCAACCGCGCGGATGTGAAGCTCAACGGCACGACGGAGTACAACGTCACGGTTGGCAGCACCCTGAACGATATCACGCTCGATCTGGCGGCCAGCACGAAATATGAAGACAGCGTGCCGGGCACGATCAGCTGGGATGTGACGAATGCCGAGCTGAACACCGTGGGCAGCTATACCTACACGGTGAAATTCACGCCGGACAACATGAACTGCTACAACATCGCCACCATCGATGTGACGGTTAACGTGAACAAGCAGACGGTAGAGGTTCCCGAGATCGTGTCCACGGTCTACAACGGACAGCCTCAGAAGCCGAACGTTCCCGCTACCGATTACTACACCGTGGTGACCAACAACGGCGGTACCAACGCGGGAGAATATGCCGTCGTTCTGGAGCTGAATGATGCCGCGAACTACATGTGGTCGGACGGCGACACAAGCGCGCAAAAGACGCTGACCTTCACCATCGCCAAGGCGACGATGACTGTCACCGGCACGGCCTCCGTCACGGAGCTGGGCTACGGCCAGAAGCTGAAGGCGGGTACGGTGCCGTCGGAGGACAAAAAGGCTCAGACGACCGCCAACGAGATGATCTCGGGCCTGACCATTGCCGGCGTCAACGGTGAGACGATGACGGGCAAGTGGGAATGGGACGATTCGGACAAGGTAGGCGTGCTGCTGAACGCCAGCTCTGTGAAGGACACGGCGGACTACGGCGATGGCTACGAAGTGGAAGCCAAGTACGTGCTGTCCTCGTCGGATCAGAGCAACTACGAACCGCTGCGCCGGACCTTCCACGTGGATATCCTCCGCGCAACGCCTTACTTCGATCCGGAGGACACGACCAACCTCCACGTCGCGGAGGGCGCCATCTTCATCCCCGAAAACGGCCCTGCGGTGAACGCGCTGAACCTTTTCACCCCTGCCATGTATCGCCAACCGACCAATCCCAACGATTCGAGTCTTAAGGTGGCTGGCTCGCTCGAATGGGTGAGCCCTGGTAAGTATCCTGAGGAAACTAAAGATACGAGTGCGAATGCCAAGTTTATGCCTGCGGACACAAAGAACTACAAGGCAGAAAAAGAAGTCAGCGTTCCCTTGACCTACAAGCATACCGTGACCGTGAATGTCCATGCGAACATTACGAATCTCCTGAATCTCAAGGCATCGCAAGGGGCGTATATTAAAAGGTCTTCCTTTACGGTTGAGTGGACGCCTGGTACAAGCATCAGCTTTGGTTTTTGGCGTACGCTCGAAGATTATCAGGCCAATTATTTGGCCGTCCAAAGCGTTAATGCGATTCCTCAGGCAGCCCCAGAAGACTCAAATGAGTACGCGGGCATTACCTATGAGGCATACGATGCGAATGGCGTAGGAGTTGGTCGTACAACGAAGGAAGGAGTGTCTATTTCGCCGGATAACTTTCCTGGTATTGAATGGACGGGAGTCGTTTCGTATAATTTGTACATTTTCGGTGATATGCCTGAAACCGGCGTGGGCTGGCCTCTCAGGCTGCGCACGACAGTTGATGTGAATATCACATTCGGTGTTATGGATCTTGAAAATCCGGTATATGATGAGGATAATAAAAGAGTTATTTACCGTGTTCTGGGTCTTCCTACTTCAACGTCGTCGTATTCCCTGCGCAGCAGGATGCTCACCAGCGAACCGACTGCGGAGCTGACCCCTGCGCCGACGCTTGAACCCACCGCCGACGCGACGCTTGAACCCACCGCCACGCCGACCATGGAGGCCGTCATCGACGCGACCCTGGAGCCCACTGTCGAACCGACGCTTGAGCCCACCGCTGAGCCGACCATGGAGGCCGTCGTTGACGCGACGCTGGAGCCCACCATCGAGCCGACGCCGGAGCACGTCGTTGACGTGTCTCCGGAGCCTGCCGATGGGCAGAGCGAGAAATCCGCTGCCGAACCGGGCGCGGAGCCCACGCCCCTTCCGGAACCCGGCGCCATCGGAAAGCTGATTGAGATCGAGCCGGCGCTGGAGCTGGAGCCGTCCGGCGACGTATGGATGATTCCGCTTGCGGAAGGCCAGCGGAACGTTGAATTCAAGTGGGATGCGCCCAAGTCCGCTTCCAAATATCTGGTTTACACCCAGAAGCAGGACGGCAAGAATAAGCTTGAGCTGATCGGCCAGACCACCGATGCGGAGATCGAACTGGATGTATCGGATTATGCGGACGGACGCTATACGCTCTTCGTGGGCGTGGTGCTGGAAGACGGCAGCGTTTCCTGGGCGGCAGCGCAGTTTGAGCTGATTGCCTATGTCGCTCCCACCGCCGAGCCGGCTGAGGAACCCGCCGAAGAAGCAACCGTGGAGCCCTCTGTCGAGCCCAGCGAGGAGCCCGCAGCCGAGCCCGCTGCTGAGCCTGCTGCTGAGCCTGCTGAGGAAGAGGCTGCCTGAGCCTTCCCGGATGACAACGCAATATGAAACACTTCTTTTCGACCCATGCAGGAAGAGCTTCGGCTCTTCCTGCTGTTCTGATTCTTTTGGCATTCCTGCTGTGCGCGCCCTGCAGCGCTGCGGAGGCGGTCACCGTCTGCATCCTGGACTCCGGCTGCAATGACAATCACGCCGCGGGGGAGAGCTTCCTGGGGGCCTCTGACGCGCTCGCAGATTCCGTCGGTCACGGCACGCGCATCTGTTCGCTGATTCGCGAGGGCGCGCCGGAGGCGGATGTCGTCATGCTCAAGTGCTTTGACGCGCAGGACAGCGTGAATGAGGAAACCATTGTGGCCGCGCTGTACGCCGCCGTGGATACCTATCGCGCCGACGTCATCAACATGAGCTGGACGCTGGCGGATGAGAGCGAAGCCCTGCGCGAGGCCATACTCCATGCCCACGACAGCGGCGCCGTCCTCGTGGCCTGCGCCGGCAACCTGAGCCTGAGCACGGGCCTGGGCACCGTCGCCTATCCCGCCGCGTGGGATGAGGTGATCGGCGTCGCGGGCGTCGATCTGAACGCGCAGGGAGAGCCTCAGACCAGCCTGTGGTATCTTTACGGGGAAGCCGTCGATTTCTGCGCCCGCAGCGATTGCGGCGATGAAAAGGGCGCCTCCTATTCCGCCGCACGCGTTTCCGGCCTGATCGCCGCCGCCCTTCAGAGCGGCGTGGAAAAGGCGCAGATTCCCGAATATCTCGCGGCGATGGCGCAGGATATGGGGGAGCCCGGCTTCGATGACCGCTACGGCTGGGGCTATCTGGCAATCCCCTGACCCCCAGCGCGGCAGCGCCAGGGAGCAGAACGTCCCCCGAAACAATCGGGGGAAAGCCCCAGTATTCGTAAAACGCAATGCTCGCGTGCCCATATGGAGCATATAAAATCAAATCCGAACCGTTTCCGGTTCGGATCAGATCACTGACAAAACCCGCAAACGCAAAAATGCCTACCGAAATAAAGAAATCGGTTGGCATTTTTGCTTACTGCGTCAGCAGCGGCTGCAAATTGCGGTCACTTACGTCCATGTAAGCTCCCTTATTTGCAGCCTTGCTTCCTTGTCTTGCAGGCTTTCTCAGCGTCTGCAAATCGTTGACTTTGTCAACGATTTGATCCGAACCGCTTTCGGTTCGGATTTCAATGCCTCTGGCGAAGCATAGGGTTTCGCGCCTGTGTACCTTTCCAAATCCCCTCTGCGCACAAACGAAAAGAGCTGTCCCAAAACGACAAAAGTAGGGCGGGGTGCCTTCACCCCGCCGCCCCCCCGACCCTTCAAATCCCCTCTGCTAACAAAAAAATACCACTCTGACGAGTGGTAATCTGGTGGAGCATAACCCAGAGAATCCGAACACTGTGCATCATTCCACTGATGGAGTGGAATGGTGTCCACCCCATCAGAGAAGTTGAGTCCTAACTTCAGACCGTCATCCAATACATATATTGAATTGATGAAAATATCCGCTATCATCTTCCTGTATTCCGGACTCTCGATATCCCCGGATACCAGTCTGCTCAGCCAGTATTCAAAGAATTTCTTGGGTATATCGGGATGTTCCATCTTTTCGGTCGCTATTGCTGAGAGAAGTTTTTTCTTGTCATCTTCGAGGGCTTCCAGTCGCTCTTTGGTGGAGGCTGTAATGATTCCCATCTCGATGGCTTTGATCATATTGTCAATGCTGGCTTGCACTTCACGCAATTGTGCTTCCAGAACCGGGAGCATGGTGCTTTCCTGCTTCTGGATCCGCGAGGCACATTCGGCGACAAAGTCGATGACGTTGTCTTCGTGGATCAGTTGGATGGCGCGATCAATGACAAGCTTTTCAATGACGTCCTTTCTGAAGATTCGTTGATGACAACCATCAGCACGCTTATGATTACCACACTTGTAATAATGGTACATGCTGCCGTTCTTGCTCCGACCGCTTTCACCAATCATCATACTGTTGCAGTGGCCGCAATACAGTTTCGTCGTGAGCAGATATTCAGTCTCTGCCTTGGCTCCCGCGCGAGATTGCCTGTTGCGTGCGCGTCTTGCCTGTACACGGTCAAACAGCTCCTGTGTAATGATTGCTGGGACACCGTTTTCAATCTCTTCACCGCGATACTTGTAGTACCCCAGATAGGTGCGATTGCAAAGCAATCCGTCAAGACTGTTCTGACGGAATGGCTTACCGCGCGTTGTCCGGATTCCACGCTCATTAAGCGAGGCAATGATTTCGCGAATGGTTTCACCGTCTGCATAACGAGTGAAGATTTCAACAACGATAGGCGCTGTCTCAGGATTTGTGATGAGCCTTTGATCATTGCCCTTCATATAGCCCAACGGCATGGTTCCACCGTTGTACTTGCATTTCAAGGCATTTTCGGTGAGCCCGCGATTTATTTTCACAGCGAGTTCAGCAGAATAATACTCAGCCATGCCCTCAAGCATTGATTCAAGTATGATGCCTTCAGGGCTATCGGTGATATTCTCCTTTGCAGACAGAACCTTAACACCGTTCTTTTTCAGCTTGTGCTTGTAGGTTGCAGAATCATAACGATTGCGGGAAAAGCGATCCAGCTTCCAAACGATCACGACATCGAATTGTCTGCGTTCGCTGTCCTTGATCATCTTTTGAAACTGAGGACGCTTGTCAGTCTTGCCCGTCAGTGCTCTGTCGGTATAGATACCAACTATGTTGATACCTTGTCTATCCGCGAATTCTCGACATTCGCGAACCTGACCTTCAATGGATTCTTCACGCTGATGATCGCTGCTGAATCGCGCGTAGATCACACCATTCATTTGTTTTGTTTCCCTCCCTCCAGGTATTTTTCATAGTCACGTCGTATATCACCATCAGCGAATGCTTCTCGCGCCAAAGGCACCAATGTCCTCGCCATTATCTCAATCACATGCAGATCCAGTTTCTGCATAGTGATCTTATCTTCAGGTTTTGCATTTGCCTACCTTTCCTAACGCGGAGACAGTTCTTTCTTCATATATTCCTCCTGCTCTATTGATTTGTACATGCGTATATCCTATTG